>NZ_JXQX01000003.1:0-112137 GCF_000834175.1 Microbacterium sp. MEJ108Y
ATCTCGGTGGTCGGCGAGGCGGCAACCGGCGCCGAGGCGGTCGCCCAGGCGTCTGCCCTGCGCCCCGACGTGATCACGATGGACGTGCAGATGCCCGACATGGACGGCATCGAGGCCACCAGGCGGATCGTCGCCGACGCGGGCGTCGGAGCGGCCATCGCGATCGTGACGACGTTCGACCGCGACGACTACCTCTACCAGGCGCTGGATGCCGGAGCGAGCGGCTTCCTGCTCAAGAACGCCGGTGCGGAGGATCTCATCGCGGCGGTCCGGGCTCTCGCAGCGGGCGACGGGATGCTGGCGCCCGAGGTCACGCGTCGGGTGCTGGCTCGATTCACGACAGCATCCTCATCGGCATCCGCTTCGGCATCCGCCGGGGAATCGACGCCGACCGCCGCGCCGTCACAGGTCGCCCCGACCGTGCTCCTCGACCCGCTCACCGAGCGCGAGGCCGAGGTGCTGGTGCTGCTGGCCGACGCCCGCAGCAACGCCGAGATCGCCGGCGCCCTGTTCATCGGAGAGGCCACCGTGAAGACCCACGTCTCGCGGATCCTGCAGAAGCTCGGTGCGCGTGATCGCGTGCAGGCCGTGGTGCTCGCGCACCGGATGGGACTCACGTAACGCTGACCCCGATACCCTCGGATCCATGACCACCGCCGCACCTCTGTCTCGACCGATCCTGGCCGGGGTGGTCACCGCACTGGTCGGATTCACGAGTTCGTTCGCCGTCGTGCTCACGGGTCTCGGCGCTGTCGGCGCCACACCTGCGCAGGCGGCCAGCGGACTGCTCGCCGTCAGCCTCACGATGGGACTCGCCTGCATCGTGCTCGCCTGGCGGTATCGGATGCCGATCACCGTCGCCTGGTCGACCCCCGGCGCCGCACTCCTCGCCGCGACCGGAGTGGTCGACGGCGGATGGCCTGCCGCCGTCGGCGCGTTCCTCGTCGCGTCCGGGCTCATCCTGCTCACGGCGCTCTGGCCGGCGCTCGGTGCGCTGATCGCCCGCATCCCGCCGTCCATCGCGCAGGCGATGCTCGCCGGAGTGCTGCTGCCACTGTGTCTCGCGCCGATCACCGGCCTCGTGGCGAACCCGTGGGGCGTGGTTCCGGTCGTGCTGACGTGGCTGGTCTTCGCACGTATCGCGCCGCGGTGGGCCGTGCCCCTCGCCTTCGTCGCCGCAGCGGTCGTGGTGGCCGTCTCGCTGATCCAGGAGCGCTCAGCAGTCGACGCCGGACTCCTCGTGCCCCGGCTCGAACTCACCGCCCCCACCTTCACGGTCGGCGCTCTCGTCGGTCTGGCTCTGCCGCTGTTCATCGTCACGATGGCCTCGCAGAACGTCCCCGGCATCGCCATCATGCGCAGCTTCGGCTACGAGGTCCCCTGGCGTCCTGCGACGCTCGTGACGGGAGTCGGAACGGCGGTCGGCGCGACCGCCGGCGGCCATGCCATCAACCTCGCGGCGATCAGCGCCGCCCTCGCCGCCTCGCCCGACGCCGACCCCGATCCGAAGCGCCGTTGGGTCGCCGGGGTCTCGACCGGAGTCTCGTACCTGCTGCTCGGCGGGTTCTCGGCGGCCTTCGCCACGCTCGTGCTCCTGGCCCCCGAGGCGGTGATCCCTGCGGTGGCAGGTCTCGCGCTGTTCGCCGCCTTCGGGTCGTCCGTGCAGCAGGCGATCGACGACCCGGGCGAGCGCATCCCCGCGGTCGTGACCTTCCTTGTCGCGGCCTCCGGCATCGCGGTGCTGGGAGTCAGCGCCGCCTTCTGGGCTCTCGTCGCGGGCCTCGTCGTGCGCACGGTGCTGCATGCCGGGCGCCGCTGACCCCGGCCAGCACTGACACCGGCCGGCACTGACACCGGCGAGGACTGACACCGGCGAGGACTGACACCGGCCAGCACTGGCACCGGCCGGCGCCGGCACCTCACGGAGCGCCCTCGGCTACCGTGGACGCGTGACAGTTCCCACGCCTGCTCCTGCGCCGTCGGCCGGTGCGCCAGTCGGATACTTCGACGCACGTGCACTGCTCGACCCGGTGAATCCCGCCGAGGTCGACGCCTTCGCCCGAGCGCAGCGCGCGGCGAACCCCACGCCGGCCGGTCGGATCGTCGCGTGGGTGGTCGCGGGGTTCGCCCTGCTGTGCGTGGTGCCGGTCCTCGCGATCATGATCCTGGGCCTGGGCTATGCGATCGGTCGTGAGACGGGGGTCGCGGTCGCCGCTCTCCTCGGACTGATGCTGCTCGCGGGCCTCGTCATCGGGATCGTGATGCTGGTGCGTCGCAGCATCCGTCTGCGCAATCTCACCCGATTCCGCCTCGCGCGCTTCGCCGGGGCGAACGCGATGAGCTACATCGAGCGGATCGACGACCCGCCGCTGCCCGGCATGATCTTCTCGTCGGGGTCGAGCCGCATGTCGACCGACGTGCTGCGAGGGGTCGAACCGCGCTTCGTCGAGTTCGGCAACTACCAGTACACGACCAGCAACGGCAAGCAGTCGACGACCCACCGCTGGGGATACGTCGCGGTGAAGCTCGACGTGCCGCTGCCGAACATCGTGCTCGACGCGCTCGGCAACAACACTCTCGGCAGCACGCTCGCGGCCGCGTTCCGCAGCGACCAGCGGCTCTCGCTCGAGGGCGACTTCGACCGGTACTTCTCGTTGTACTGCCCGACCGGATACGAGGTCGACGCCCTGTATCTGTTCACCCCCGACGTCATGGCGCGGTTCATCGACCATGCGGCGCAGCTCGACGTCGAGATCGTCGACGACTGGCTCTTCCTCTATGCGCGCCGCAACCTGTCGACGCTCGACCCCGCGACCTGGGCGTGGCTCTTCGGCGCGGTCGGGGCGCTGCTCACCAAGCTCGATCAGTGGGCGCGCTGGCGCGACGACAGGCTGCGGCTCGCGGCGCAGCATCCGTCCCTCCCGACCTACGGCGCCCCGGCTCCGGCGCCTGCCGGAGCACCCGCCTTGCCGTTCGCCGCTCCGGCGGGGATGCTGACCCCTCCGCCCATCGGCGTCGCCCCGCCCGGTCAGCGCCTCAGGCGACGCAGTCCCTGGCTGATCGTCGGGATCATCCTGGGGATCACGTTCGTCGTGACCGCGGCGCCGTTCGCGCTCGGGATCTTCTCGGTGCTGTTCCTGCACTGAGCACTTCGCTCTCCCGCGCGCGCTTCACCGCTCTCCCCCGCACGGCTGACGACTGCCCACGCGGGGCACCCGCAGATCCCCCGCACGGATCCGCCGCAGGGGGGATGCCGAGGCCGATCACCGCGCCATAGCGTGAGGGCATGCGATGCACTGAGCGAACGGAGTAAGTCGAAGTGACCACAGGAAAGCTCGTACTCACCGGCATCACCAAGAGCTACGGCTCTCGGCGCGTGCTCGACGACGTCTCGTTCGAGGTGTCCCCCGGGCGCCTCACCGGGTTCGTCGGCGGCAACGGCGCCGGCAAGACCACGACGATGCGCATCGTGCTGGGCCTGCTCGGCTCCGACGGCGGACGCGTCGAACTCGACGGCGTCGCCCTGACCAGCGCAGACCGCCGCCTCTTCGGCTACATGCCCGAGGAGCGTGGCCTGTACCCCAAGATGAAGGTGCTCGAGCAGATCGTGTACCTCGCCCGACTGCACGGGATGAGCAAGGCGGATGCCACGGCACGGGCGACCGCGCTGCTCACCGAACTCGGGCTCGAGGAGCGCCTCGACGACACGATCGAATCGCTGTCGCTCGGCAACCAGCAGCGCGCGCAGATCGCCGCAGCGCTCGTGCACGACCCCGAGGTGCTGATCCTCGACGAGCCGTTCTCGGGCCTCGACCCGCTCGCCGTCGACGTCGTCGCGTCGGTGCTGCAGGCGAGCGCCGCCAAGGGTGCGTCGATCCTGTTCTCGTCTCACCAGCTCGACGTCGTCGAGCGACTCTGCGACGACCTCGTGATCCTCGCCGGAGGCACGATCCGCGCGTCCGGCTCCCGTGACGGGCTGCGCACGCAGCACGCCGGCAACCGGTACGAGCTCGTCTCGGCAGGGGATGCCGGATGGCTGCGCGCCGAACCCGGCGTCACCGTCGTCGACTTCGAGGGCGGCTACGCCCTGTTCGACGCCGACGACGTCGACACCGCCCAGCGCGTCCTGCGCACCGCCGTCGACCGCGGCGATGTCGCGAGCTTCGCGCCCAAGCATCCGTCCCTCGCCCAGATCTTCAAGGAGGTCATCCAGTGAGCACCTCGAACACCACCGGCTCGCCGTCGCAGGCATCGCTGATCTGGCTCGTCGCCGAGCGGGAGATCGGATCGAAGCTGCGCAGCAAGGCCTTCCTGATCTCGACCGGCATCCTGCTGTTCCTCGCCCTCGCCGCCATCGTGATCGGCGGCTTCGCGAGCAAGAACACCGACGCGATGCCCGTGGCCGTGACCTCTGAGACCGCATCCGCGGTGTCTGCCCTGCCGGATCTCGAGATCACCGAGGTGGCCGACCAGGCCGCGGCCGAAGAGCTCGTGCGCTCGGAGAAGGTCGATGCCGCGGTCGTCCCCGGTGAGGGCCCGACCGGGGTCACGATCATCGCTCTCAAGGACGCGCCCACCGGTCTCGTGTCTGCGCTCTCGCAGGCTCCGGACATCGAGATCCTCGAACCCGCGACGACGAACCCGCTGCTGCGGTACTTCATCGCGATCGCATTCGGCGCCGTGTTCATGGGTGCGGCCGCGACCTTCGGCGGCACGATCGCGCAGAGCGTCGTCGAAGAGAAGCAGACCCGCGTCGTCGAGATCCTGCTGTCGACCATCTCGGCCCGCACCCTGCTCGCCGGCAAGGTGATCGGCAACACGATCCTCGCGATGGGGCAGATCCTCGCCCTGGCGGCGGTCGCGACGATAGGGCTCATAGCGACGGGTCAACGCGAGGTGCTGTCGACCCTCGGCGCCCCCATCATCTGGTTCGCGGTGTTCTTCCTGTTCGGGTTCATCCTGCTCGCGGCCCTGTTCGCCGCCGCCGCATCGATGGTGTCGCGTCAGGAGGACATCGGCTCGACCACGACTCCGATCACGATGCTGATCATGGCGCCGTACGTGCTCGTGATCGTCTTCAACGACAACCCGCTGGTGCTGACGATCATGTCGTACGTGCCGTTCTCGGCTCCGGTCGGCATGCCGATGCGGCTCTTCGTGGGCGAGGCGCAGTGGTGGGAGCCGCTGCTCAGCCTCGTGATCCTGCTGGCCAGCTGTGTCGCGGCGATCGTGATCGGCGCGAAGATCTACGAGAACTCGCTGCTCCGCATGGGTTCGCGGGTCAAGCTGGGCGAGGCGCTGCGCGGCTGATCACAGCCCCGCCCCTGACGCCCGCTCCGACGACGAGGCCCCACCCTGCAGATGTCTGCGGGGTGGGGCCTCGTCGTTCAGATGGTCACGGACCGGTTCAGATCAGGCCGTCCGACAGGGTGGTGGGGTTGCCGAACCGGTGGTTGGTGATCGACACGGCCTGCTCGTGCAGGAACGGCAGCATCTCGACTCGACCGGCCCCCGTGACCGCATGCGACCAGACGGCGACATCGGGCGTGCCGCCGAGCGCCTCGAACAGCGCAGCCGCATCGCCGCCGACGAGACGCACACGCTGCCAGCTGTGCTCGGCCTTCGCCGCCGCCTTCGCGTAGCGCTTGACCCAGGCCGCGTCGTTCTCGAGCTTCGGGGTCACGCCCTGGGCGCGCAGCGCCTTCTCGACCCGCGAGGGCAGGGCCGATGCGGACACCGTGAACGGGCTGCCGCTGCGCAGGGCCGCGGCGATCACGCGGATGCCGTCGGCGAGCGGTGCGTCCTCGGCGATGCGCACGTCGACGGCGACCGGGCGGTACCGGAACACGTTGCGCTCGACGCCGAGACCCGACTTGTCGCTCACGGCGCCGAACTCGTCGACCCAGGCGCGCTCGTCGGAGGCGGCGGCACGGTGCAGCCACTCGATCTCGACGGCGCCGAGGTCGGAGCCGGCCGCGCTGAGCACCGCCTCGACCGAGGGGTTCACCGCAGCCCCGGGAGCCGCGGCGGGGAGCTCGGCCGGAGCCCACTCGCCGAGACCGAACAGGTAGTTCGGGCCACCGGCCTTGGCGCCGGCGCCGACGGCCGACCGCTTCCAGCCGCCGAACGGCTGACGCTGCACGATCGCGCCGGTGATGCCGCGGTTGACATAGAGGTTGCCGGCCTCGACGCGGTCGAGCCAGGTGGCGACCTCGTCGGAGTCGAGCGAGTGGATGCCGGCGGTGAGGCCGTAGTCCACGGCGTTCTGCAGGCGGATCGCCTCGTCGAGGTCCTTGGCGTGCATGATCCCGAGCACCGGTCCGAAGAACTCGGTCAGGTGGGTCGTCGAACCGGGGGCGACGCCGATCTTGACGCCCGGCGTCCACTGCGTGCCCTCGTCGTCGAGCTTCTTCGGCTCGACGAGCCAGCGCTCGCCCTTCTCGAGGGTCGTCAGCGCGGTGAGCAGCTTGCCGTTCGCCGGCTCGATGATCGGACCCATCTGCGTGGCGGGGTCTTCGGGCAGTCCGACGCGCATCGAGGTGACCGCATCGACGAGCTGACGCTCGAACCGCTGCGAGTCGGCGACCGAGCCGACGAGGATCGCGAGCGATGCGGCCGAGCACTTCTGCCCGGCGTGGCCGAATGCACTGCGGGCCACATCGGCGGCCGCCAGGTCGAGGTCGGCCGAGGGTGTGACGATGATCGCGTTCTTGCCGCTCGTCTCGGCGAGCAGCGGCAGGTCGGAGCGGAACGAGCGGAACAGCTGCGCCGTCTCGTATGCACCGGTGAGGATCACGCGGTCGACCACGGGGCTGGCGACGAGGCGGGTGCCGAGGTCGCGGTTCGCGAGATCGACCAGTGCGAGAAGGTCGCGCGGAACACCCGCGGCCCACAGCGCCTCGACCATGACCGCGCCGCAGCGCTGCGTCAGCTTGGCCGGCTTGATGATCACACCGGAGCCGGAGGCGAGACCCGCGAGCACGCCACCGGCGGGGATCGCGACCGGGAAGTTCCACGGCGGGGTGACGACGGTCACCTTCGACGGCACGAACTCGGCGCCCGAGATGCTCTCGAGGTCGAGGGCGCGCTCGGCGTAGTAGTGCGCGAAGTCGATCGCCTCGGAGACCTCGGGGTCGGCCTCGGCGATGGTCTTGCCCGCCTCGTGCGCCATGATCTCGATCATCTGACCACGTCGGGCGGCGAGCTCATCACCCGCGCGGTGCAGCACGGCGGCACGCTCGGCGGCAGGAAGCGCCGCCCATCGAGCGGCGGCGGCGGATGCGGCGGCGAAGATCCCGTCGAGCTCGTCGGTCGTCTCGACCTTGGCCAGAGCGATCGAGTCCAGACCCAGCGTCGAATCGACCGAGCGCTGCAGGATCTCACGACCCCAGGTGCGGTTCACGGCGATCGCCGGGTCGCTGTCGGGCTGGTTCTCGAAGCCGGTGGTGACGGCCCCGCCCGCACCGGCAGCCGCCTCAGCGGCGCGGTCCTGCACGCGGTTCGACGAGGGCACCGAGCGGTCGGCCTCGAGGCCGGCGAGCGAACGCTCGAACCGCTCGCGCTCCCGGGTGAGCAGCGCCGGGTCGGAGGCCAGCTCGAACACGGCAGACATGAAGTTCTCGGGGCTGGCGTTCTCTTCGAGGCGACGCACGAGGTAGGCGATGGCCACGTCGAACTCGGCCGGGTTCACGACGGGTGTGTAGAGCAGCAGCTGACCGACGTCCTTGCGCACGGCCTCCGCCTGGCCGGTCGCCATGCCCAGGAGCATCTCGTACTCGACGGCGTCCGTCACGCCACGCGCCTGCGCGAGCAGCCACGTGTAGGCGATGTCGAACAGGTTGTGGCCTGCGACGCCGATGCGCACGGCATCCAGTCGCTCGGGAGTCATCGACCAGTCGAGCACGCGCTTGTAGTTCGTGTCGGAGTCCTGCTTCGTGCCATAGGTCGCCAGCGGCCAGCCGTGCACCTTCGAGTCGACCTCTTCCATCGCCAGGTTCGCGCCCTTGACGACGCGGACCTTGATCGGCGCTCCGCCCTTCGCGCGCCGGGCGGCGGCCCACTCCTGCAGGTGCTGCATCGCGCCGAGCGCGTCGGGCAGATATGCCTGCAGCACGATGCCGGCCTCGAGCTTCTCGAGACCCGGCTGATCGAGGATGCTGGTGAACGCCGCGATCGTCAGGTCGAGGTCGCGGAACTCCTCCATGTCGAGGTTGATGAACTTCGTCTTGCCGGCGGCCTCCGAGGTCGCCGCGAGCTCGTAGAGCGGGGTGAGCTTCTCGACGACGTCGGCCACGGCCTCGTCGAACGACCACATCGACAGCTGGCTGACGACGCTCGAGACCTTGATCGACACGTAGTCGACGTCCTTGCGGGCGAGGAAGTCGTAGGTGCCCTGCAGGCGACGACCGGCCTCGCGCTCACCGAGCACGGCCTCGCCGAGGAGGTTGAGGTTGAGGCGGTTGCCGCTCTTGCGCAGCTTCGCGATCGCGGGGCCGAGCTTCGACGGGGTCGCGTCGAGCACGAGGTGTCCGACCATGGCGCGCAGCACGCGCCGCGAGATCGGCACCACGACGCCGGGGAGCTTCGGCGCCCAGAACCCGCCCGTCTTGATGGCGGCGCGCAGGTATCCGGGCAGCAGCGAGGGGGTGATCTCCGAGAGGTCGGCGAGCGCACGGCCCGCGACGCTGAGATCTTCGGGACGCATCACGCCGTCGACGAAGCCGACGGTGAACGCGAGTCCGTTCGGGTCCTTGAGGACCTCCGACAGGCGCTGGGCGGCGGGCTCGACGGGGTGGGTCTCGCTCTCGGCGAGCCAGCGCTGCACGAGGGCGGCGACCTCTTCCGTGCGGGGGGTGGCGCCGCGGGAGGTGGCGTCGGGGGTGGTGGTGTCGGCGGCGACAGTCATCGGGGAACCTTCCAGGGGGATCGCACACCCGGGTACGTGTGCGGCTCGATCATTGTCAGGCGCGGGAGTAGGCTACGTCTATCAACCGATTCGCGAGCATTCTGTTCATTCAGAGTGAACGATTCGAACCACTCGGAAAGGGAGCGGATGCTCGACGTCAACCGACTGCGGATGCTGGTCGAACTGTCGCGTCGAGGCACCCTCTCAGCCGTCGCCGACGCGCTCTCCTACAGCAAGGCCTCGGTGTCTCAGCAGCTCAGCGCGCTCGAACGAGACGTGGGAGTCCCGCTGCTCCGCCGCGTCGGGCGAGGCGTGCAGTTCACCCCGCAGGGCAACGTGCTCGTGGGTGAGGCCATCGGCATCCTCGATCAGCTCGAGCACGCCGAGGTCGCCGTCGCCGAGTCGCTGACGGAGGTGACCGGAACGGTGCACATCGCCGTCTTCCAGTCGACGGCGCACTCCCTGCTGCCCGGCGCGCTCAACACGCTGCGTGAGCAGCATCCCGCGCTCCGCGTCGAGGTCACCGAGAGCGACCCCGAGACCGGACTCGTGGGCGTCTCGAGCCGCGACTTCGATCTGATCCTCGCCGAGCAGTACCCCGGTCGCACCCGCCCGATCCATGCCGACCTCGACCGGGTGGTGCTCGTGCACGACTCGATCGCGCTCGCCCGGCGTCCGGGCACGCCGGAGTCCGCCGCTGCCACAGCCGCCGCTGCCACTGCGGCGCTGTGGTCGACGAGAGACGAGCCGTGGGTGCTCGAGCCCGCAGGCACAGCGTCGCGAGCCTGGGCCGAGCAGCTGTGCCGCACGGCCGGCTTCGAACCCGACGTGCGCTTCGAGGTCGCCGACCTCACCGCGCACGTTCGCCTCATACGCGCGGGCCTCGCCGTCGGTCTGCTGCCCGAGCTCGTGTGGGCCGGCGAGGCGCCCACCGTGGCGCTCACGCCCTTGCCCGATGAGCCGCGTCGGGAGATCTTCTCGTCGGCTCGCCGGGTGTCGGCCGCCGCCCCGTCGATCCGCGCGGTGCGCCGCGCACTCGCATCTGCCGCATCCCGCAACCTGCTGGACTGAGCCGACGAACAGTCGGGCACGGATGCGCGCACGCTCGGGCGCGCGCAGGGCGCGACGTCAGGTCGCCTACAGGGTCGCTGCGTGATCGGGCACGAATGCGTGCTCGTCGATCGGCGGGCGCGGAGCTCCGGACGCCGCGGGACGATCGGGAAAGTGGACCTCTTCGGGGTCGAGCCGGCGATAGGGGATCTGGCTCAGAAGGTGGTGGATGGTGTTGAGCCTGGCGGCCTTCTTGTCGTCGCTGTCGATCGACCACCAGGGCGCTCTCTCGCGATCGGTGACGTCGAACATCGCGTCCTTGGCCTGGGAGTAGTCCTCCCAGCGGGAGATGGAGGCCAGGTCGGTGTCTGAGAGCTTCCAGCGTCGCATCGGATCGTTCAGGCGCGATCGGAATCTCTTCTCCTGCTCGATGTCGGATACGGAGTACCAGTACTTCAGCAGGATGATCCCGTCGTCGACGAGCATCTGCTCGACGACGGGAACCTGCGCGAGGAAGCGATCGTATTCCTCGTCGGTGCAGTAGCCCATCACCTTCTCGACGCCGGCGCGGTTGTACCATGAGCGATCCATCAGCACGATCTCGCCCTTGGTGGGCAGCCGTTCGATGTAGCGCTGGAAGTACCACTGCCCCTTCTCCCGCTCGGACGGCTGCGGCAGGGCGACCACCCGGGCGTGCCGTGGATTGAGGTACTGCATCACACGCTTGATCGCACCGCCCTTGCCCGCGGCATCGCGGCCCTCGAAGATCACCAGAATCCGCGCGTCAGCCGCGATGACCCACTGCTGCATGCTGACGAGCTCGATCTGCAGGCGCCGCAACTCCTTCTCATAGAGCTTCTTGTCGATGCGAGCGTGCTTCTGCTTCTTCTTCTTGTCATGGGTCTTGCTGGCCATCTTGTTCTTCCGTCCGTGGCGTGGGTGAAGGGCGGCCGCCCCACGCCCGATCTCGAGAGACAACCAGACCCCGGGCGACCGGAGAAGCCCCTTGCTTTTGGGCAGCGCCGCGGATCGCGTGCCGAACGCGGACGCCGCGATGCCCGGTGACAGACGAGCTGGACGTCACGCGGCGTCATCGGGAATATGCATTCACATGCATCTGTTGAGATCCTCGTACCCGGACGAAGGAGTCCGATCGACTCCTTCTGAAAGGCACTTCCGTGAGCACTCCCGTGATCGACCGCACCGCCCCCACCGAGCACCCCGTCCTCGACGTCCTCGCCGGGCGCTGGAGCCCGCGCGCGTACGACGCCGAGAACTCGATCGACGACGCCAAGCTGAATGCCGCCCTCGAGGCCGCTCGCTGGTCGCCCTCCGCCTACAACCTGCAGCCGTGGCGCTTCATCGTCGCTCGGCGCGGCACCGCTCTGTTCGACCAGGTCGTCGACTCCCTGGTCGAGTTCAACCAGCTCTGGGCCTCGAAGGCCTCGGCTCTGATCGTCGCGATCGCCGAGACCGAGTCCGAAGACGGCAAGGCCATCAGTCACGCCGTCTACGACCTCGGCCAGGCCGTGGCGCACTTCTCGGTGCAGGCCCACCACGAGGGTCTCCTCGTGCACCAGATGAGCGGTTTCGACCCCGAGGCGGTCCGCGAGTTCGCCGACCTGTCGCCGCGGTTCTCCGCCATCACCGTGATCGCGGTCGGCGAGCTCGGCGACGCTTCGGGCCTTCCGGAGGGCCTCCAGCAGGGTGAGACGGCGCCGCGCGTGCGTCGCCCGATCGCCGAGACGGTCATCCTCAGCGCCTGACACGGCGCCAGACACAGCAGTCGCCCCCGGCCCGGGGCACACAAGAGGGGCGGATGCCGCAGCATCCGCCCCTCTTGTCGTACCCGGTTCTACTCGTCGAGCAGCTCGGCCTCGATCACATCGTCGTCTTCGCCGGATCCCAGGTCGGGTTCGGGCTCGGGCGAGGTCGACGTGAGCACGAGGCCCGCGCCGTCGACCGCGACGTCGACCCTCACCAGGTCGCCGTCGTGCACGCCGCCGGAGAGCAGCGCCGTGGCCAGCTTGTTCTGCACCTCGGTCTGGATGAGACGGCGCAGCGGGCGAGCACCGAACATCGGGTCGTATCCGCGCTCGGCGAGCCACGCCCGAGCATCGGGAGTGACCGCGAGCGTGAGTCGGCGGTCGCGCAGCCGGTCGTGCAGCTGATCGATCGACAGCTCGACGATCTGGGCCAGGTCGTCTTGGCTGAGCGCCGAGAACATCACGATGTCGTCGAGACGGTTGAGGAACTCGGGCCGGAACGCCTGGTGCACGAGAGCCATCACCTGCTCGCGCTTCTCATCGGGCGAGAGCGTCGGGTCGATGAGGATCGGTGAACCGAGGTTCGAGGTCAGGATCAGGATCACGTTCGTGAAATCGACCGTTCGCCCCTGCCCGTCGGTCAGACGACCGTCGTCGAGAACCTGCAGCAGCACGTCGAACACCTCGGGGTGCGCCTTCTCGACCTCGTCGAGCAGCACGACGCTGTACGGACGCCGCCGCACGGCCTCGGTGAGCTGCCCACCCTGCTCGTAGCCGACGTATCCCGGAGGGGCGCCGACGAGCCGCGAGACCGAGTGCTTCTCGCCGTACTCCGACATGTCGATGCGCACCATGGCGCGCTCGTCGTCGAACAGGAAGTCGGCCAGAGCCTTCGCCAGCTCGGTCTTTCCGACGCCTGTCGGCCCGAGGAACAGGAACGATCCGGTCGGCCGACCGGGGTCACTGATGCCCGCCCGCGAACGGCGGACCGCATCGGACACCGCCTTGACGGCATCCTTCTGCCCGATGAGGCGCTTGCCGAGCTCGGATTCGAGGTGCAGCAGCCGCTCGCTCTCACCCTGCAGCAGTCGACCGACGGGGATGCCGGTCCACGCGGCGATCACGGCGGCGATGTCCTCGTCGGTGACCTGCTCGTTGACCATGCGCCCCTCTGTCGAGACCGTGGCCTCGGCCTGCTCGGCTTCGGCGATGTCGCGCTCGAGGCGCTTGATCGTCTCGTATTCGAGCTTCGAGGCGCGGGTGTAGTCGGCCTCGCGCATGGCGAGGTCGCGCTGCGTGATCGCGTCGTCGAGCTGCTTCTTGAGCTCTCCGACCCGGTTCAACCCCTGGCGCTCGCGCGCCCAGCGGGCTTCGAGCTCGGCCAGCTGCGCTTCCATGCCCACGAGCTGCTCGCGGAGGGCCGCGAGTCGTTCTTTCGAGGCGGCGTCCTTCTCGCGCTTGAGAGCGAGCTCTTCGAGCTTCATGCGGTCGACCTGGCGCTTGAGCTGGTCGATCTCGACGGGAGACGAATCGATCTCCATCTTGAGACGCGACATCGACTCGTCGATCAGGTCGATCGCCTTGTCGGGGAGCTGCCTCGCGGGCAGGTACCGGTTCGACAGTGCAGCGGCGGCGACCAGCGCACTGTCGGCGATCGTCACCCCGTGGTGCGCCTCGTAGCGCCCCTTGAGCCCTCGCAGGATCGCGATGGTGTCTTCGACCGTGGGCTCGCCGACGTAGACCTGTTGGAAGCGCCGCTCGAGAGCGGCATCCTTCTCGATGAACTCGCGGTACTCGTTGAGGGTCGTCGCGCCGATCAGTCGCAGCTCACCCCTCGCGAGCATGGGCTTGAGCATGTTCGATGCGGCCACCGAGCCTTCACCACCGCCGGCGCCCATCAGCACGTGCAGCTCGTCGATGAAGGTGATGATCTGCCCGTCGGATTCGGTGATCTCCTTGAGCACGCTCTTCAGCCGCTCCTCGAACTGCCCGCGGTACATGGCCCCGGCGACGAGGGCCGAGATGTCGAGCGACACCAGCTCCTTGTCCTTGAGCGACTCTGCGACGTCGCCCGCGACGATGCGCTGGGCGAGGCCCTCGACGACGGCGGTCTTGCCTACGCCCGGCTCGCCGATCAGCACCGGGTTGTTCTTCGTGCGGCGCGTGAGCACCTGACTGACGCGGCGGATCTCGCTGTCGCGTCCGATCACGGGGTCGAGCTTGCCCTGGCGGGCGCGGTCGGTGAGGTTGATCCCGAACTGCTCGAGGGCGGACTGCTGGTCGTCGTTCTGCGTGCTCTGTGGGCTGGGCATGGGTTCCTCCTGGGGAGACTCCTTCTGATCACTGTCTTGTTGTCATGGTCCGCAAAGTTGAGTGGACTTGACTCAAGTTTAGCGCATACTGCGCACGGCATCCAGGATCGCTCGCGCGACCGCGTGCTTAGAGCCTGACGCGGATGACACGACGGCGCCACCCCCTCCTACGATCTCGACGGCGTTGTCCCTCTTCTCGAAACCGTGATCGGCATTCGCGAGGTTGACGGCGAGCAGATCGACGCCCTTGCGCTCCCGCTTGCGGCGAGCACGTTCCCGGCGCTCGACCGGATCCTCCGAGGTCTCGGCGGCGAAGGCGACGATCGTCTGGCCCTGCGGCGCTCGGCCCTCGGCGCGCGATGCGGCGAGCGCGGCGACCACGTCCTCGTTCTCGACCAGATCGAGGCGCGTCAGCACGCCCTGCTCCTTGGTGAGCTTGTGCTCCGACACCGTCGCGGGGCGATAGTCGGCGACGGCTGCGGCCATGATCACGATGTCGGCCGCCCGCGCCGCCTCCTTCATCGCGTCGGCGAGCTCCGCTGCGGTGCCGACCGGGACGACTCTGATGGACGGATGCCGCGCATCGGCGAGCACATCGGCCGAGATGTTCGCAGCGACCACCGTCACGTCGGCGCCGCGCGCCGCGGCATCCGCGGCGAGCGCGATGCCCTGCCGACCACTCGACCGATTGCCGAGGAAGCGCACCGGATCGATCGGCTCACGCGTGCCGCCCGCCGAGACGACGACCCGAAGCCCTTCGAGGTCGCGCGGCGCGAGCAGCGCGAGGGCCGCCTCGAGGATCTGCTCGGGCTCCGCCATGCGGCCGGGTCCGCTGTCGCCGCCGGCGAGCTCGCCGTCGGCCGGGCCGACGAGGTGCACCCCGCGCGACGTCAGCGTCGCGATGTTCGCCTGCGTGGCGGCGTTGCGCCACATCTCGGCGTGCATCGCCGGCGCGAGCAGCACCGGCGCTTCGGTGGCGAGCAGCGTGGTGCCGAGCAGGTCGTCGGCGATGCCCGCGGTGATCTTCGCGATCGAGTTGGCCGTCGCGGGGGCGACGATCACGAGATCGGCACCCTGACCCAGCGCGACGTGCCGCACGCGGGCGACGTCGTCATGCACGCTGGTCGTGACCGGATGCCGACTGAGCGCCTCCCAGGTGGGGGTGCCGACGAATCGCAGCGCGTCCTCGGTCGGAACGACGGTCACATCGTGTCCCGCCTTGGTCAGCAGACGCACCAGGTGCACTGTCTTGTATGCGGCGATGCCACCCGTAACCCCGACGACGATGTTCACGGTTCGATTCTGCCCCAGCATCCGAGGCCGCGGGCCCGAGACTGCTCGACCCGCTTCTAGACTGAAACGCGTGTGCACCGTGGTGATCGATGTGGCCGGCCCCGAGACCGCGCGGCTGCTCGCGGTGCGGGATGAAGACCCTCAGCGTGAGTGGGACGCCCTCGGCGAATGGTGGCCCGACGCCTACCCCGGAGTCTCGGGCATCCGCGACCGGCGGGCGGGCGGCGCCTGGCTCGCGGTGAACCCCGCCGAGCGACGACTCGCGGTGCTCCTCAACCGCGCCGACGTCGTCGACCTCGCCGCCGACGTCGCGGTGTCGCGCGGTTCGCTCGCCCTGGAGTCGGTCATGGGCCGCTCGCCGGCCGCGCCGCTGCCCATGCACGGCTTCAACCTGCTCGAGGTGCGGCCGGAGGGAGCGCGCGTGCTCAGCTGGGACGGCGCCGAACTGCGAGAGACATCGCTCGCCGACGGCATCCACATGATCGCGCACGATGACCTCGACGATCTCGACACTCCGCGCATCGCCGCCTGGCTGCCCGAATTCCGCGGTCTGGGCGCGACCGCCGACAGCCCCGACTGGTCAGGTGCGTGGACGTCGCTGCTCGCCTCGTCCGCTCAGCTCGACCCAGAGGATGATCGGGCGATCATCCGCGACAACCGTCCGCATGGCTATCCGACGCAGTCGCTGCTGTACTGCACCGCGTCGGTCACCCCCGAGGGCGTCGACGTGGACTATCGCGCCCTCCCGAGCCCAGGACACTGGGACCACTGAGCGCAGCGCTCGTCACAGCGCTCTTCACGGGGCTCGTCGCAGCGCTCGTTGCGCGCTCGTCACCGCGCGGCAGGCGATCGAGCGGTCACGCCGCAGACGACTCCGATTCCTCCGCGCACGAGAAGCGCGCGCGGTAGGCCGTCGGGGTGGTTCCGAGCACCCGCGAGAAGTTCTGTCGCAGCACCGCGGCCGACCCGAAGCCGCATTCGTCAGCGATCTGCTCGAGCGACAGATCGCTGCGCTCGAGCATCCGCTGGGCGTGCAGCACGCGCTGTCGCGCGAGCCAGGCCGCAGGAGTCGCGCCGTACTCAGCCTTGAACCGGCGGGCGAAGGTGCGGGGAGACATGAGAGCGCGGGCCGCGAGCTGATCGACGCCCAGGTCGTCGCGCAGATGCTCGACCGCCCAATCGGCGACGGCAGCGATCGAGTCGTTCTGGGCGACCGGGATCGGGCGGTCGATGAACTGCGCCTGACCGCCGTCGCGCTGCGGCGGGACGACCATGCGGCGGGCGATGCGATTGGTGAGCTCGGCGCCGAGCTCGATGCGCAGCAGATGCAGGCACGCGTCGATGCCGGCCGCGGTGCCGGCGCTCGTGATGATCCGGTCGTCCTGCACGAAGAGCACGTCGGGGTCGATGTCGATCTGGGGATACATCTCGGCCATCACCTCGGAGTACATCCAGTGCGTGGTCGCGCGTCGCCCGTCGAGCACACCGGCGGCGCCGAGGATGAAAGATCCGCTGCAGATGGTCAGCACCCAGGCCCCCCGCGCCACCGCGTCGCGCGCGACCTCGAGAAGCAGCGGATCGATCTGCGTCCAGTACTCGCGAGGCACGGGGCAGAAGATAACGAGGTCGGCCTCGTACGCGAAGGACAGGTCGTGCTCGACGTTGATCGAGAAGCCCAGCTTCGACGTCACGACGCCGGGATGCGGCGCGATGACCCGGAAGTCGAAGTTCGGCACGCCGTCGTTCGACCGGTCGAGGCCGAAAGCCTCGCAGGCGAGACCGAACTCGAACGGCGCGAATCCGTCTTGGACGATGCAGGCGACGGTCTTCATCATGGCTCTCTCCCGGCTTTGGCAGTTTTCCTACGAGGAGATTCTATTCTGCCACTCGTGGCAGATCAAGAGTGATCGTAGCGTTTCTGCCATGATCCTCCTCATCGCACTTCTCGCCCTCGCTGTCTGGGCCGTCGTCGCCACCATCATCGAACTCCGCCGTGACGGACATCGACGCGTTCCCACCGACTGGACTCGCGTCGCCGAAAGGGATGCCCTCGACCGCGCGGAGGCCGGCCACGTCTATCGGTGACCCGGGGCGAGCAATCTCCCCCATCCGATGACGCGCGCGGCTACGCTCGGGAGCATGAGCGAGCCTCAGCAGCCTCCCGCGCAGCCACACGGAACTCCCCCGCAGTTCGCGGGCTCGCACTATCCGCCGCAGCCGGCACAGCCGTCCCGGCCGCCGCAACCATCCCAGCCGGACGCCGGCCAGCCCTACGGTGGGCAGGCGTACGCGGGGCATCCATACCCGGCGCAGCCATATCCTGAGCCACAGCGTGCGGCTTCCTCTGGCAGCTCAGGACTCGGTCGTCTCGCCTTCCTCCTCGCCGTGATCTCGCTCGGGATCGGACTCCTCGTCACGCTGTCGTTTCCGCTGATGTACCGGATGATGGGTGATCCATCAGCCATCGGCGCGTTCGGAGCGGTCGGCAACGGGCTCGTGCTGATCATCGCCGTCGTGGGGCTCATCCTCGGTCTGATGTCGGTGCGGCGACCAGGGCCGCAGATCCTCGCGGGCATCGCGATCGGCGTCACCGCCTCGCAGCTCGCCGGGATCGTCATCTCGTGGGTGTCGAACCTCTTCTACGCGTTTTCCTTCTGATCGTCCGGAGAATCGATGAGCGAGCAGCAGCAGAATCCAGACCGGCCGCAGCAGCCCGGCCAGCCCTATGCACAACCGGGCCAGCCGTATGCCCACCCCGGCCAGCCCTACACGCAACCCGGCCAGCCGCATGCCCACCCCGGCCAGCCCTACACGCAACCCGGCCAGCCGTATGCCCACCCCGGCCAGCCCTACACGCAACCCGGACAGCCGTATGCCCGACCGGGCCAGCCCGATGGAGTCGCGGCGGCGGCCTATGCTCCGGGCCAGGCGACCGCACGCCGTTCGGGAGGTCTCGGTCGCACGGCATTGGTGATCGCCGTGGGCGCCGTGGCGATCGGGCTGCTCTGGCAGCTCGTCACCCCGTTCCTGTATTCGAGCGTCGGCTTCGGCGTCGTCGACCTGCTGTCGAACCTCGTGAACCTGGTCGTGATGGCAGGCGCAGGTGTCGCCCTGGTGCTCGGAATCATCGCGCTTCGACGCCCGGCGCCTCATCTGCTCCCGGCGATCGCCATCGGCGTGGGAGGCAGCACGGTCATCGGCACGCTCGTCGCGTGGGTGTCGAGCGTGTTCTACTACTTCGGGTTCTGAGTCCGAGGATCAGCCCGCGAGCACGCGCTCGTAGATCTCGATCATCGCCGCGGTGCGCGAAGACTGGCGGAACGACTCCGAGACTTCGCGCATCGGCTGCGGTGCGATGCCGGCGGCGATGTCGGATGCCGCGCGGCGCAGAGTCTCGACGAGACCCGCTCGTCGCTGATCCTCGGTGCCGGCTGCCCCGGGCGCGGCCCAGAGTCCGCCCCCGAGCTCTGCCGCGATGTCGGGGTCGCTGATCACCGACGGCGTGCCGAGGGTGGCCGCCTCGAACGGCGTCATGCCCTGCGTCTCGAAGCCGATCGACGTCTGCACGAGTGCGTCGGCGGCGGCGATGCGGGCGAGAGTGTCTGCGTAGCTGAGCTTGCCGGCGAAGTGCACGTTCGACAGGCCCGAGACGATCTTCTCGGCGGCGGCGCGCTGAGCGCCGCCCCCGATGATCTCGAGGTCGGCGTCGATTCCCGACTCGACGAAGGCCTCGAGGAACGGCAGCAGGCGCTTCTCGGGGCTCATGCGCCCGAGCCAGACGAAGCGGGGACGCCCAGGTGCGCGTCCGATCGGTGCGGCGGCGAGCGTCGCCTCGCGCACGTCGTCGTCGATGCCGTTCCACACCACGTCGACGGGACTGAAGACCCCGTGCTCTTCGAGGCGGCGTGCGAAATGCGTCGAGGGTGCGGTCACGGCCGACGAGCCGCTCGCGATGCCACGCAGGAAGGCCCAGCCGTCGTTCCCGCGCATCTGCTCCGCGGCGCCTCGCAGCGCGCGGCGGCGCCAGAGGTTGAGTGCTCGAAGCACCGGGCCGTGCAGCGGCGTGACGGCGGCGATCCCGACATCGACGCGGTTGTGCATGGTGTGGACGACGGGGATGCCGTGACGAGCGGCATACCGGTGGCCGATGAAAGCGCCCCAGAAGTCGGCCTGGACATGCACCAGATCGACCGGAGGGCGGTGCGTCATCCTGCGGTCGAGCGCACGGTCGGTGGATCGGCCGGGCCAGCTCATCGAGTACTCGCGGTCGGTGGTGATCGGCACGGACGGCAGATCGACGTTCGACGAGTCGGCGATGCGTGAGGCGCGAGCCCCGTGCATCTTCGGTGCGACGACGGTCACCGTGTGGCCGGCGCGCTCGAGGAACTCTCGCTGCAGCCGCATCGACACCTGAGCTCCGCCGAGGGAGTCCAGGTGCTGATCGCCGAAGAAGACGATGTGCATGACGGGCGTCGTCACTCGGGAAGCGGCTCGTCGCGGTACAGCGCCTCGAACGTGTCGAGCGTGCGGTTGATGTCGTGGATCGCGACGCCGTCGAGCGATGCCTGCTGCATCCGCGCGTACTCGCCTGGCGATGCGGTGAGCACGTCGGTCAATCGCGCGGCGAGGGCATCCGCGTTGCCCGGCTCGAACAGGTAGCCGTTCTCACCGTCGTGCACGAGGTGCGGCAGGGCGACGGCATCCGCTGCGACGATCGGCAGCGCCGAGGCCATCGCCTCCATGGTCGCGATCGACTGCAGCTCGGCGATCGAGGCGATGGTGAACACCGACGCGCGCGACAGCAGTGCACGCAGCTGCTCATCCGTCGTGCGGCCGTGGAAGGTGACACGGTCGGCGATGCCCAGCTGAGTTGCCAGGTTCTCGAGCTGCTTGCGCTGGTCGCCACCGCCGACGATGTCGAACGTCGCCTCGAGCGCCGGGTCGAGCTTCGTCATCGCCTCGAGGATGACCTCGACCTGCTTCTCGGCGGTCAGGCGTCCGACGAAGATGATGCGGTTCTTATCGCGAGGAGCGATCACCGGGGTGTACTGCGTGCGGTCGATGCCACAGCTGACCGGGATGACGCCCGTGACTTCCACCGTGCGCTCGAGGAAGTCCGCCGCCCGACGGGTCGGTGTCGTGATGGCGCGCACCAGGCCGAACGTGCGCTTCGCGTCGGCCCAGGCGAACCGCAGCACCAGATCGTCGATGAACTTCGGCATGGTGGTGTGGTCGAGGATGTTCTCGGCCATCACGTGGTTCGTCGCGATCACGGGGATGCCACGTTCGTGCGCGATGCGAGAGAGGCCGCGGCCGATCACGATGTGCGACTGGATGTGCACGATGTCGGGCTGCACGCTGTCGAAGATCTTGCGGGCGTAGTGCTTCACCCGCCACGGCCACACGAACCGCAGCCAGTCGTGGGGTGCCCAGCGCACCGACGGCAGCCGGTGCAGGGTCATCGGCTCGCCCTCGATCACCTCGGTGCGCGGTGCAGCTCGGCGGTAGGCCTGGTTCGGTGCGACGACGTGCACGTCATGACCGCGCTGCACGAGTCCGGCCGCGAGACGCTCGGCGAAGCGGGCGGCGCCGTTGATGTCGGGCGCGAAGGTGTCGCAGCCGATCAGGATGCGAAGCGGACGCTGCCCGGAGTCGGGGGCGACGTCGGGAGCGCTCGTCGGATCGGAGGTAGAGGAGGACATTCTGCCTTACGGTACGGCGGTCAAAGAGCCCGATCGGGCGCTGGCCACTCTACCTGAGGGGCCTGATCGGGCCGCCGAGGCATACCGGCATCCCTCAGCCTCACCCCCTAGCGTGGAGGCATGCGACTGACTGCCGACGCCGACCCCCGGTTGTGGATCCCCGTCACCGATTCGCTCGGCTGGAAGGGGCGCCGGCATCGCAAGGCTGCGATAAGGATGCTGCTGGGGCAGGTGAACTCGGCGATCGGCGTCACCGAGCGCCCGGGTTCGCGGATCGGCGCGTGGGCGATGAGCCAGGCGGCGCCGATGCTGATGCGTCGGGCGGACGGTCGCGTGCTCGTGTGGACGTGGAAGGCTGATCCGGAGCTGGTCGTCGCGATGGCCACCGTGCAGGCGCTGACCCCTCAGGTGCGGGTCGCTCGCGCATCGATGCCGATGGACTATGACGACACCCAGTCGTTCTCGAGCCGGTGGCTGGGCACGGGAGAGAAGCTCGTGGTCGCGATGCCGCCGTCGCCCGCGTCACCGCCTTTCGCCACCTACACCTGGGACACCGGCACGCATCTGGTGACACTGACCGCGATGTGCAGCGACCGCGAACGCTTCGGCACGCTCGACGGCGCTCTCGACGACCTGGCGCGCAGCATCCGCGTCGCCGACGAGGTCGCGGGAGGCGAGTCGCCCGAGGTGCTGAGGCTCGACCCGGCGTGACGATCCGAGCGTCGCAGCCGGACGGCTGAGCCGCCACGGGCGGGTATGATCGGCGCCATATCCACGACCGAGGGGGCAACGAGATGTGGAACAGCCAGCCGATAGCGGCGACCGGAGGCACGATCGTGCCGCCGGTGCTCTACCTTCCGGTGATCGATCTTCCCGAAGACCAGGGAAGGCAGTTTGCCGTCCGCCCGCTGACCGACGGACGGACCGGGCTTCTCGCCTACACGGCGCTCGATCGCCTCGCGGCGTGCTGCGGCGAGGCGCAGCCGTGGGTCATGCTGCAGACTCCCGAACTCGGCCGCGTGAAACAGGTCCAGGCGTTCGACATCGTGGCATTCGATCTCCCCGTTCCGGCATCCCTGCGCACGGGAGGGCGACTCGCGTGACGGACATCTATGTGGATCGGGACGGCATGGAGATCCGCCTTCGAGAGGTGATCGCCCGCATCGACGAGTCCGACGCCACGCTCTCGGATCTTCCCTCCGCGCCCGACGCGGGTATCGCCACGTCGATCATCGCTCTGATCGCGTCGGCTGGAGCCGAGGCGGCCGGCGTCGCGAACGACGCCACGAGGGGGCTGTCGGCCATCACGAACGACGTCCTCGACGACATGACGGTGAAGAACGAAGAGATAGCCGACCACATCCGCGACATCGAAGAGGAGCTGGACGGGCGATGAGCATCAGTCTCCGCATCCCCGGCGATCCGACAGCCGTCCGGGCGCTCGGTGATTGGATGTCCCGCATGAGCTCCTCGCTCGTCGAGGTCGACCTCGAGCTCGCCTACGTCGCGGGCCAGAGCGAGAACTACCTGCGAGGAGAGGCGGGCAGCGCGTTCCAGCGCACCGCCACCGCCGTGCGGAACCGCTGCAGTCCCGCCATGAAGTACCTGGGTGATGCCTCACCCGTGATCCACGCCTATGCGAATCGGCTCGACCGTGGCCGCGAGGACTTCGACTCCTACCTGACTCAGGCGGCCGACCGCGGGCTCACCGTCCACGGCAAGGTCGTGATGGAGCCGACAACCGATCTCTCCGCGTGCCCGGCGCCTGACGCCGACCCTCAGCTGACCGCCGAATGGGATGCCTTCATCTCGAAGGTGACCACGTACAACGACCTCGCCACGCGCGTCGGTACGTGGTGGGGTGAGCTCGAGACGTGGTGCTCGGAGAACTTCGCCCCGCTGATCGCGTGCCTCGGGGATCTGTCGCCGCTCGACGGACTCCTCGGCGAACTCAGCGCCACGGATCCGAACAAGACAGTCGTCGACGCCGCGCTCGAAACCGCCGACGCTCGCACCGAGCGCGACCTGGCGGAGTGGCGGACCCTGGCTCAGCAGATGCAGACCGACGCCGACACGTTCACGGACCAGCTCCGATCCGGCAATCCCGCTACGCATGCAGCGGCCGAGGCCGCCAATCCGCGAGCCATCCGCGAGGGCATGGAAGAGCTGCTCGACCACGTCGAACAGGTGAGTCGGATCGGCAAGATCATCCCCATCGTCGGACCGGCCATCGAGATCGTCACGATCGGCGCCGCGATCGCAGAGGGCGAATCGGGCTCGTCCCAGATCGCCGGAGCGCTCGGAGGAGCGGCAGGCGGTGCGGCGGCCGGCGGCGCCATAGCCGCAGCAGGAGGACCTCTCGGATGGGTCATCGGCGGCGCGGTCGTCGCCACGGTCACTGTCGGGTCCGCAGCGACGTGGGCCTGGGAGGCGTGGGTGCCGGTCGATGCCCGCGAGTCGATCGACGAGTGGCTCGAGGACGGCACGCGCTTCTGGCAGCCGCCTCAGCTGGCAGGCTGAACGGATGCTGATGAAGACGATCGCCCGATCACCTCGCATCGTCGACGGTTCCCGGTCCGTACATCCGAAGGGGCACTTCCCCGTTGCAGCACTGATGCTCGTCGGCGTACTCCCGCTTCTGCCCCTGCTGCTCGCCATAGTCGACGGGCGGTCGGGATTCCGACTCGTCATGCTGTCACTCGCCGTCTACGCCGGCACGCTGGCCGTCGCGCTCGTCGTCCGCGCGAGGTCGCTGCGGGAACGCCTCGTCCGGATCTCGACAGTCGGTCCCCTGCGTTTCACGCCGTCCGGCGGCGCGCGCGCGGTGCTCTGGCTCGTCCCGACCGTCGGCGTGCTCCCCGCCGTGGTGAATCTCCTCGTCCAGACACTCGAGCTTCCGACGATGGGCGGACGGCTTCTCGAGTGGGGTCCGTACGTGCTCGGACTCGTCTCGCTCGTCGGACTCGGACGGGAGCTCCTGTCCCTCCGCACGCCGCTCGGTCTCGTCCTCGACCGTCGCGGATTGCACGGTGTGCGCGGAGCCTCGTCGTTCGACGTCCCTTGGGAGGAGATCGGCGCCGTCGACCTCGTCGGACCGCATGGCCCGAAGCTGACGGTCTCGATCGCCGGTCGCACGCCCGCGATCATCGACGCCTATCATCTGGGGTCGGACCCGGCGGCGGTCGCAGCCGTGATCACGCTCTTCCGCGACGCCCCCGACCGTCGCCAGGCGCTGACGGACGGCATCACGGCGATGCGGGCGGTCGAGCAGAGCCTCGCACCCGGCTCAGCGACAACCTAGTGAAGATAGGTAACTATGTAGTACCATCACGATCATGGAACCGCTCTTCGTCGACCGCCTGCTGCTGATCGCAGACCTCTTCCAGAGGGACATGGCCCGTGCCTTCGACGGCACCGGCCTCACGACAGCCCGCGTGCACCTGCTCTGGGTACTCCAGCACGCGGGGCCGTCGACGCAGCAGGCGCTGGCGCAGCTCTGCGAGGTCACCCCTCGCAACATCACCGGGCTCGTCGATGCGCTCGAGAAGTCGGGGCATGTCCGCCGCACCCCGCACCCGACCGATCGACGCGCGGTTCTGGTCGAGCTGACCGACACCGCCACCGAGACGATGGCGCGGATGCAGGACGAGCACGCGCAGCTCAACGAGACTCTGCTGTCGGCGATCGCCCCTGCCGACCGCGCGGCCGTCGAGCGCGGCCTCTCGGCCGTGGCCGCACACCTCGAGCACCTCGTGACCACCGCCGCCATGCCCGCTCCCGAGAGCGCGGGCGCCGCCTCCCCTCGCGGAGACACCGCATGACCGAGCAACTGCAGACGACCGCTCCGAGCCCGACCCCGATCGCGCGCATCCTCGACTTCCTCCATCGCGCATGGATCGCCGAGCTGCGGGTGTACTCGAGCATTGCCCGCGCGATCGCCCGCCGCCCCGCAGTCCCGAAGGGCGGCACGGGAATCGGCTACCACCGCCCCGTGCTCACGGTGCTGTTCATCTTCATCGGCCTCTCCGCTGTCGAGATCCCGATCCTCGACCTCATCGTGCACCAGTGGCCAGCCGTGCGGATCACGCTGCTGGTGCTCGGCATCTGGGGCGTCACGTGGATGGTCGGCCTGCTGTGCGCGATGCTCATGCGGCCGCATTCGGTGGGGCCCGACGGAGTGCGGGTGCGCAGCGGACTCGAGCTCGATGTGCCGATCGGCTGGGCCGACATCGCGTCGGTCGCTATCAGCCGCCGGGTCGACGAACCCAAGCAGCCGCGCATCACGGGCTCGGAGTACGCCGAGCGGATGCAGGACGAGACCAACATCGAGATCGAGCTCGAACGCCCGGTCGCGATCCGGCTCCCTGGTCTCGCACCGAAGGGCGGAGTGCACCACGTCGACCGCATCCGGTTGTGGGCCGATGAACCTCGCAGCTTCATCGACGCGGCCCGGCCGTTCTTGACGGCGACCTGATCAGTCGAGACCGCGCTCCGCGAGCCACTGCTTCGCGACGAGCACCGGAGCCCGCACGAGCCACGCGTCCGCGATGATCTCGGCCAGCCGGTCGCGCTCGACCGCGTCGAGCTGCACCAGCAGGCCGGGGTATCCGTCGAAGTGCGGAATCGAGAACAGACCTTCGGGCTCTGCCGCCAGCAGCATCGCCTTCTCCTCGAGGCTCGCGACTCGCACGCCCAGCACCGGGCCGTCGGGCCAGACGAGCCCGAGATCTGCGAGCTGGCGCAGATCGACCTTGCTGGCGCCGCGCACCCAGGCGATCTGACCGCTCGGCAGCCGCCAGGAGGGCTCGCCCGTGTGACCACCGACGCGCTCGGTCACGCCGGGCAGCGCGAGCGCGATCTCTCGAACGTCATCGACTGTCGCCATCCGCCCATCGTCCTCCCATGAGGCAGCCCGCCACAATGGCGACCGCGGATGACGCAGGTCTCAGCGCACGATGCGCAGCGTCCGCACCTCGAACGGCCGCAGACGCAGCTCGCCGCCCACGCGCCCGTCGTCCAGCGCGTCCTCGATCAGAGAGACCTCGCGGATCTCCTGATGCTCGAAGTCGGCAGCGAGCGACCCGACCGCACGGCGCCCGAGCGCCTCGTAGAGTCGCACGATCACGTCGCCCGAGCCGTCGTCGGCGAGCTTCACACCCGAGACCACGATGCCCTCACCCTCGACGCTCACGAGCGGCGCGACCTCGTGCGCGCCGCGCACCAGGGTCGGCAGCGAGTTGAGGCGGATGCCCTCGGCGGTCGCGATCGCGGCGTCCGCACCGACCACGAACCCGATCTCGATCTGGTGGTGGCCGTGATCGGTGTCGGGGTCGGGGAACCGCGGCGCGCGCAGCAGCGAGAGCCGCACCGTGGTCGTGACGGCCTCATCCGACACCTCGCGCGAGGTGTCGTAGCCGTAGATCGAGTCGTTCACGAGCGCGACGCCGAAGTCCTGCTCGCGCACCAGCACGAAGCGGTGCATCGAGGTCTCGAACTTCGCCGCCTCCCAGCTGGTGTTGGTGTGCGTCACGCGCGCCTGGTAGCCGAACTGCGTCTCGGCCTCGGTGTGCGTGGCCTGGACGTCGAGCGGGAACGCCAGCTTGAGCAGCTTCTCGGTCTCGTGCCAGTCGATGTCGTTGCGGAGCAGCACGGTGCGCTGACCGGGCGCGAGGGTGATGGTCTGCTCGACCGTCGACTGCGAGAACGACCGGGTCACGACGACGGAGGCCGTGCCGTCGACGACAGATGCCGAGATCGAGTCGACCGCGGTGAGGTCGTCGACGCTGTTGCGATAGTACTTGTCGATGTCCCAGGCGTCCCACATGTTCGGGAAGTCCTGGTGCAGCTGGAACAGGTTCGCCGCGCGCCCCTCGGCCACCGCCTCGCGACCCGAGGTCTTGTCGACCGCCGAGACGATGAGCCCCTCGGAGGAGATCAGCACGGAGACGAGCTCGTTCTCGAGGCGCCACCCGCCGTCTTCGCCGGAGAGCATGACGGATGCCGGGGCAGGCGCCTCGACGAAGCCCGCCCCGAGCGCGCGTCCACCGCCACCGACCGACGTCGGGACGAACCGCAGCTCGCGATCCCCCTCGCCCGCGAGCGAACGCCGAGCGGCATCGGAGATGTCCCGGGCATCCGACAGCACGTTCGTGAGGACCTCGACGGCCTCGCGGTGCACCCACGCGATCGACGTGCCCGGCAGGATGTCGTGGAACTCGTGCAGCAGCACGGTCTCCCACAGCCGATCGAACTCGGCCTGCGGGTATGCGGCGCCGGTGCGCACGGCATCCGTCGCCGCCCACAGCTCGGCCTCGACCAGCGCGTGCTCGGCCCAGCGGTGCAGCGCCTTCGTGGCGTGCTGGCTGGTGAGGGTTCCGCGGTGCAGCTCGAGGTAGAGCTCGCCGACCCAGACGGCCGGGTTCGGCAGCTCGGCGCGGGCGGCGTCGAAGAAGGTGTCCGGGTGCTCCCAGACGACCCGCGCGCTGCCCTCGAGGTTCTCGAGGCGCTTCGCCTTGCCGGTCATCTCACGCGTGGTGCCTCCACCGCCGTCGCCCCAGCCCACCGGGGCGATCGACCGCGATGTCACGCGGTTCTCCTTGAACTGACGCGAGGCCTTGGCGACCTCCATGCCGCTGAGCTGGGAGTTGTAGGTGTCCATCGAGGGGAAGTGCGTGAACACCTGCGATCCGTCGATGCCCTCCCAGAGGAAGGAGTGGTGCGGGAAGACGTTCTGCTGGTTCCAGGAGATCTTCTGCGTGAAGAACCACTCGAACCCGGCACGGCGCATGAGCTGCGGCAGAGCCGGCGAGTAGCCGAAGCTGTCGGGAAGCCAGACGCCCTTCGAACGGATGCCGAACTCCCGCTCGAAGAAGCGCTGCCCATAGGAGAACTGGCGCACGAGCGATTCACCCGTCGGCATCACGGTGTCGGATTCGACCCACATTCCGCCGAGCGGCAGGAAGCGCCCCTCGGCGACGGCGGCCTTGACCCTGGCGTACACCTCGGGCCGGTGCTCCTTGAGCCACGCGTACTGCTGCGCGCTCGACATGCCGTAGAGGAAGTCCGGCTGCTCGTCGATGAGCGTCGTCATCGACGAGGTGGTGCGGGCCACCTTGCGGATCGTCTCGCGCACCGGCCATAGCCAGGCGGAGTCGATGTGCGCGTGGCCGATCGCCGAGATGCGGTGCGCGCTGGCCTCGGCGGGCGCTGCGAGCACGTCTGCCAGGCGAGCGCGGGCGTCGGGTGCGGTCTGCACGATGCGCTGCAGATCGAGCACATCGAGGGCGTCGTCCATGGCCTGCAGGATCTGCATGCGTCTCGGCGACGTCGCCGGCAGCTCGGCCTGCAGCTCGAACAGCACCTCGAGGTCGAGGGACAGCTCGAAGACCTCCTGCTCGAAGACGGCGAGGTCGATGCGGCGGGTGCGATAGAGCGGCTCTCGGGACGACGTCCGGATGTCGCCCTCCTGCGTCGGCAGGAAGGGGTGGTAGTCGAGCAGCACCGGGTTGGCGGCCGCCTCGAGATACAGCTCGACGGGCTCGTCGCCGTGAGCGTCCTCGGTGATGGGCAGCCACTGGTTGCGCGGGTTGATGCTCTTGACCGGACTGCCGTCGGGCCGGTAGACGAGCGCCTCGCACTGGAAGCCGGGCATGTTGATGTCGAATCCGAGGTCGATGACGGCCTCGACCCGGCGGCCGGCCCATTCGGCGGGCACGCGACCGGTGATCTTGAACCAGGTCGTCGACCAGGCGGGGCCCCACATGCTCGGCACGGAGGCCGGGGCGAAGTCGAGAGCGAGCCCGTCCGCGGGGCTGATCGGCTCACCCGGGAGCTGGTTCACCTCGATCGTGAGGGGCACGGATGCGGAGTGGACGGCCGGGCGGATGCGCTCGTCGAGCACCCGCTTGACGCGGCCGACGGTGAGCGAGGTGTCGTCATGCATGGTGTGATTCTCCGGGCTCGACGGTGAGAGGGGACCTGACTCGCGCCCGGGAGTCGGGCGGTTGCCGACAATGCTATCGGATTTACTAAAGCGATCTAGTAAACTCGCCCGGAATCACGCTCGACAGCTTCCGAGCGGCTAAACCGATCAAGTAGTGTGAGGCGCATGACCTCGGGCAAACGCGTCACCATCGCGGACATCGCGCGCATGGCCGGAGTCTCGCCCGGAGCCGTGTCGTTCGCGCTCAACGGACGCCCCGGCGTGAGCGACGAGACCCGTCAGCGCATCCTCGCGATCGTCGAGGAGAACCACTGGCAGCCCAGCTCCGCGGCGCGCGCCCTGGTCGGCGCCCGCGCCAACACGGTCGGCTTCGCACTCGCGCGTCCCGCCCGTTCGCTCGGATCCGAGGCGTTCTTCACCGACCTCATCGCCGGCATCGAGTCGCGGCTCTCCGAGAGCAAGGTCAGTCTGCAGCTGCGCCTGGTCACCGACATCGCCGAGGAGATGGAGGTGCATCGGCAGTGGCGGTCGTCGAACCAGGTCGACGGCATCATCCTCATCGACCCTCGCGACGACGACCCCCGCAGTGACCGGATCGCGGCGCTCGACGCCCGCGCGGTGATGATCGGCTCGAAGCCCTCCCCCGAGGGAGCAGTGCCGAGCGTCTGGATCGCCGACGACGAGGTGGCCGAGACGCTCTTCTCCTACCTCGCTGCCCTGGGGCACACGCGCATCGCCTACGTCGCCGGCCCCGCCGAGCTCGAGCACACCCGTCTGCGCGCTGAGGTGCTGCACGCCATGGCATCCGACGGCATCGCGGGCGAGGTGATCACGACCGACTTCTCCCCCGCCAGGGCCTCCGCCGTCACACGCTCCCAGCTCTCGGGCCGCCTGCGCCCGACGGCGATCGTCTACGACAACGACGTGATGGCGGTGGCCGGCCTCAGGGTCGCCCAGGAGATGGGCCGCGCCGTTCCGCGCGACGTCTCGATCGCATCCTTCGACGACTCGGTGATCGCCGGTCTGATCAACCCGTCGATCACCGCGATGACCCGTGACACGTTCGAGCTCGGCGAGCAGGCCGCGACACTGCTGCTGCAGCAGATCGTCGCCGGCCTCAACCTGCCCAGCGCTCAGGGCCCGACGCCGACCCTCACCGCCCGCGAGAGCACGGCTCCGCCGGCGGCAGCATCCTGACGACGACTCTCCGGCGTCTCGCGACGTCGTCGTCAGCCGTCGACGACGGTGTTGACGGAGCCGTAGGGGTCGACCTCGCTCGTCGAGAGATCAGGACGGATGAGACGACGGATGCCGCGCGTGGCGAGCGCCGCGTCGTCGAGAGCCGTCTGCGACGTCACGAAGGCAGGGTCGAGGCCGGCGTCGCAGGCATCCACCCAGGCCTGGAAGACCGCACCGCCCGGGCTGAGAGCCGCGCGACTCACGGGCACCTCGCGCTCGTCGACGTCGACCACGATCGCCGTCTCGCGGGCGGGCACCGCGCGGCGCTCGCGCAGTTCGGGGATCAGCTCGGCGAACCGGCGGCCGAGGGGCTTGGCCGCACCGCTCTGATCGATCAGGCCGAGCGAGTACTCGAGCTCGGGGAAGTCGCCGAGCTCACGGCTCACATCGTGCGAGCACCACCAGGTCACGCCCCAGAGATTCTCCGTTCGCACCGCCGACCGCAGCGTCGCCTCGAGGAAGCCGGGCATCTCGCTCTCGTCGAGGCAGTTCGACGGGGCGCCCACCTCCTGCAGCCAGACCGGTCGCTCGCGATCGGTGGCGAAGGCGCGGGACAGCTCGATGAGGTACTCGGCGTGGCGGTCGGCGGCGACCGACCTGCCGCCGTAGCGCTGAGCCGTGCCGTTGAAGATCCAGGAGTGGATCGTGGTCATCTCGCCCAGGCGCGACGCATGCGCGGGGGTGAAGCCGTGCCCGTCCATGTACCAGACCGCGTCGTACTCGCTGTGGACGTGCGAGAGGCCGGGTGCCGCTCCTTCGGCGGCAGCGAGCAGCGACTCGATCCAGTGCCCAGCTTCGTCGGTCGTGACCGGCCAGGGCGACGGATGCGTGTGCGCCGAGAACTGGTTCGTCTCGTTGCCGAGGGTCAGCCCGAGGAAGTTCGGGACGTCGCGCAGCGCGCCGGCGAGCGTCTGCACGAGGTCGACCTGCCCGCTGAGCGCTGTCGGGTCGGTGAACATGTTGCGGTCGTGCCAGGTGTAGAGCCAGGAGGGCACGAAGTCGAAGCTCGACAGGTGCCCCTGGATCACGTCGACGCTCGCATCGAGCTCGAACTCGGCAGCGATGTCGACCATGGCGCGGACATCGTCGATCGCCTTCGTGCGGATGAGCGTGCGGTTCGGCTGCAGCACCGTCCACAGGGGGAAGACCCTCACGTGGTCGAGTCCGAGCTCTGCGAGGGCCGCGAAGTCGCGCCGCACGTCATCGGGGGTGAAGTCGAGCCAGGAGTGCATCCAGTCCTTCGACGGCGTGTAGTTCGCCCCGAATCTCAGGCGAGCATCGAGAGCGCGGCGCTGCGTCATGTGTCCGGACCTTTCCGACAGAGCCCTCCGGCGAGGACATTTCGCACCACTATAACGCTTGAGCACGAGGCCGCCACCCGGAATTCCGCTATCTGCATGCACGCGGAGCGTCGAGACCTTGACAGAGACCGCGACGGATGGTTTCATCTGCTAAAGCGTTGTAGTCCGCCGGACGGACACCGCCAATCGCCCGCCTCGAGGAAGAAGCACGATGAAAGTTCCCGCACGCATTGTCGCTCTGGCAACATTCACGATCGGCGCCATGGCGCTCGCCGGCTGCACCGGAGGCGGCGCCACATCGGGTGCCGCCGGTCCGATCGACACCTCCGGTGAGCTGAGCGGAACCATCCAGTTCCAGACCTGGTCGCTGAAGAACGAGAAGTTCACCCCCTACTTCGAAGACCTGATCGACGCGTTCGAGAAGGAGCACCCGGATGTCACGGTCGAGTGGCTCGACCAGCCGGGCGACGGCTACCAGGAGAAGATCCTGAGCCAGGCGAACGCCGACACCCTCCCCGACGTGCTGAACCTGCCGCCGGACATCGCGTACCCCCTCGTCGCCGCCGGCAAGCTCGTCGACCTCGAGACGGCGGACCCCGACCTGAAGTCCGGGTACAACGCCGGCGCATGGGATGCGTACAGCCAGTACCCCGGCGTCGAAGGCACCTACGGTCTGCCCTGGTACCTCTCGAGCGACGCCTCGTGGTGGAACCTCGCGCAGCTCGCCCCCTACGGCGTCACGGAGGAGAACCTCCCCACGACGGTCGACGAGCTGCTCACCCTCGCGAAGGACGTGGCCACCGAGTCCGGCGGCAAGGTGCAGCTGCTGTCGTCGATCCCCGCTCTCGACACCTTCACCTCCGCCGGCATGGAGGTCATCAACGACGAGGGCGAGTTCGACTTCAACACCGAGGAGGCCGCAGCGATCATCGAGAAGTACGCCGACGCGTATGCGGCCGGGGCGATGCCCGCCGAGGCTCTGACCGGCGACTACGGCGGAAACGCCGAGGCCTACATCCAGGAGAAGGTCGCCTTCACCACCGGCGGCACCGGCTTCACGACCGACCTCGCCAAGGACGCCCCCGCGCTGCTGGAGAACACCGTCGCCACGCAGCGTCTCGGCATCCCTCCGCTCTATGTGCAGGGACTGAACGTCTCCGCCGACTCCGACAACAAGGAGGCTGCACTCGCGTTCGCCGAGTTCGCGACGAACGAGGAGAACCAGGTCGCCTTCTCGTCCCTCGCCGTGGGCACGGCGCCCGGCACGTCGTCGGGTGGTGACGCCGTGGTCGAGAACATCTCGTCGTCGATCACCGACGAGAAGCAGCTGTCGGCGATCGACACCGTGTTCACCGCGATGGAGGATGCCAAGGCCATCCCGTTCCAGTGGACATCCGACATGGCTACGTACATGACTCAGCAGATCGCGCTCGCCGTCAACGGCGAAGCCGACGCGCAGGAGCAGCTCGACAAGATCGTCGAGTACGCCAACGCGAACCGCGTGGACCAGTAAGCCATGAGCACGGACACCAGCATCCGGAGCCGGAGGAAGAGCATCACGTCCCACCGGTGGTTCACCCCGTGGCTGCTCCTCGGCCCCGCCGTCATCTGGGTGCTGGTGTTCGCGCTCTGGCCGTTCCTCAACACCGTCTTCCTGAGCTTCACCGACGCCCGCCCCCTGCGAACCCCCGAGTTCGTCGGCGGGGCGAACTACGAGCGGATGTTCGGCGACGAGATGTTCTGGAACGCCCTCACCACCTGCATCATCTACGTGGTCGTCTGCGTGCCGCTGCTCACGATCCTCCCGCTGCTTCTCGCTCTGCTCGTGCAGAAGAAGCTGCCGGGTATCGCGTTCTTCCGCACCACCTTCTACTTCCCCGTCATCGCCTCGGTGGTCGTGGTCGCGCTCATCTGGACCTGGCTGTTCGACAGTCGCGGCATCATCAACCAGACGCTCGAGTTCCTCGGCCTGGTCGACAAGCCGATGGCGTTCCTCGTCGACCGCTGGCTGCTGCTCGGCTGCGCGATCCTGCTGACGGTGTGGAAGGGCCTCGGCTACTACATGGTCGTCTACCTCGCCGCCCTCGGCAACGTCGGCAAGGAGCTGCATGAAGCGGCGATGCTCGACGGAGCAGGGTCGTTCCGCCGTTTCCTCTCGGTGACGATCCCCTCGGTGCGCGGTGCCATGCTCCTGATCGCGGTGCTCATAGCGGTCTCGGCGATGAGGGTGTTCGCCGAGCTCGACGTGCTCTCGAAGAGCACCGGCGGGCCGGGCGGCTACGACATGTCGCTGGTCATGCTCATCCGTCAGGTCGGCTCCGGTCTCAACGGCAACATCGGCTATGCCTCGGCGATCAGCGTCGCCCTGTTCCTCCTCACCCTGATCCCGCTCGCCGCGATCGCCATCATGAATCGCGAGAAGAAGGCGAAGGTCCCCGCATGAGCACGCTCACCCCGCCGCGCGTCGACGACGACCGGCGTCCCGACGATCAGACCGCCGCGACCACACGCGAACGCATCTTCCGCCGCCGCGGCTCAGGCGACTTCAGCAAGCCGACGCTCGGCGGGCTGATCGGCCGCTACGCTCTGCTGCTGTTCGTACTGGTGATCGTCATCGGCCCGTTCCTGTGGCAGCTCTCGACCTCGTTCAAGGGCCCGCAGGAGAACATCTACTCCTTCCCGCCGAACCTCATCCCCCGCGAGCCGACGCTGCAGAACTACGCCACCGTCGCCGAGATCGTCCCGGTCTATCTCTACGCCTGGCACTCCCTGCTCGTCTCGGTCGGCACAGTGCTCAGCAACGTGATCCTCGCCACGTTCGCGGGCTACGCCCTCGGCTGCATGCGCTTCCGCGGCAAGTGGATCGTCATGGCCATCCTGCTGTCGACCCTGCTCTTCCCCGGCGAGGTCACCGTGACGAGCAACTTCCTCACGATCCGCGCGCTCGGCCTCGCCGACACCCTGTGGGGCGTGTTCCTGCCCGGCGCGATCAGCGCCATGAACGTGCTGCTCGTCGCCACCGCGTGCCGGATGATTCCCCAGGACGTGCTGGATGCCGCGACCGTCGACGGCGCCACGACCTGGCAGCGCATCCGCCATATCGTGTGGCCCAACATCCGGGGCATGGTCTCGGTCGTCGCCGTCTTCGCCTTCATCGGCGCGTGGGACGACTACCTCTGGCCCCTCATCGTGCTCTCCGACCCGTCGAAGTACACGCTGACCGTCGGCATGGCCTATCTGAACAGCAGCTTCTCCGTCGATCCGCGTCTGATCGCGGCGGGCACCATGATCGCGCTCGTGCCGATCGTGATCATGTTCTCGTTCACGCAGCGGTTCTTCTTCAAGGGCGTGCAGGAGGGCGCGGTCAAGGGGTGAGCACCGTGCACCTCATGCCCGCCGACGGGCCGGTCGATCCACCGTCATCTCGTCCTCGGGCGGGCGTGATCCCCGGGCAGGTCTTCGCCTTCTCGTTCGACCCCGCGGCGGGTGAGCAGCGGATCGACGTGCCTGGACTCGCAGACATCCCCGTCACGTCCGACACCGTGCTGCACTGGGCGTTCTACTCCGACGGCGCCGACGCGACCCTCGCCCCGCATGCGGCGCTCGCGGTGACCGTGGATGCGCGGCGTGCCGACGGCGCGAGGCTGAGTGACATCGCCGCCGTGCGCGACCGCTACGACTTCCCGCTCACCGCCGATGCGCAGTTCGGGGCCCGCTGGAGTCTGCCGGAGCAGTGGAACGCCGACACGGTGTCTCTCGCCCCGCTGTGTTCGGGTTCTGTGCCGCACACCTCGGTCACCGTCGAACTCGTCCTGGGCACAGGATCCCTGGCGACCGACGCGGATCTCCCCTCGAGCGTCAGCGGCTTCGTGCAGTGCGTCGTCGAGGAGATGCCGCAGCAGCCCGCGGCGGCGGACCTTCCTCCCGTCGAACGCGTGGACACCCGTCGAGGCACGCACTCCGGACCGCGCTTCTCGCGCGGCAACACGATCCCCGCGGTCGCCGTTCCGCACGGCTTCACGTTCGTCACTCCGGCGACCGATGCCTCGGACACCCGTTGGCCGTACCGCCCCAGCATCCACGACGACCCGCCGGGGCGACGCCTCGAAGCGCTGCAGTTCTCCCATCAGCCCAGTCCATGGATCGGCGACCGCTCGGTGCTCCAGCTCATGCCGTTCGACGGACGCCCGATGTCTGACCGTGGGGAGCGTCGACGCTGGATCACCCCCGGGTCCGAGCGCGCCCGCCCGCACGAGTACGCGGTCGACCTCGGCGGACTGCGCGCAGAGATGACCGCGACCTCGCACGCCGCCGCCTTCCGGGTGCGCGGCGCCGAGGCCGACGCCATCGTCGGGTTCGTGATCGATCAGCCGACCGACGAGGGACGCCTGACCTGGACGGAGGACGGCGGCTTCGAAGGGTGGACGCCCGAGGGCACCGAGGACTGGGGCAACGCTCCGCGCTGCTACTTCGCGGGCGTGGTGCTGCGCAGCGAGGGTGACGACGCGTCGGGCCCGCGCGGCGCGCTCGACGACGCCGAGCGGGTGCACGTCGCCGGCTATGTCGGCGGGCGCGGTTCGCTCGAGGTGCGCGTGGCGGTGTCGTTCGTGTCTATCGAGCAGGCCAGACGCAGCCTCGACCTCGAAGCGCCGGCCGAGGTGACCTACGACGAGGTGCGGGCGGCATCCGCAGCATCCTGGAACCGCGTGCTGGGTCGCGTGACCATCCCGCCCCTCCCCGAGGCGGAGGCTCCGTATCGCCGACTGGCGCACGACGAGCATGTGAGCCGGATCGCCGCGGCCCTGCACCGGATGCATCTGTATCCGAACACCGCCGCCGAGAACGCGGGAACCGCCGATGCCCCCATCCCTCGATTCGCCGACGTCTTCGCGGCGCGAGAGCCGTTCGGCGAACGCACCACCAGCGCCCCGATCGTCGACGGCGAGCTGGTGGTGAACAACGGCTACTGGGACACCTACCGCACCGAATGGCCGGCACTCGCGCTGCTCGACCCTGCCGTGACGGGCAGGCTGCTCGACGGACAGCTCGAGCAGTATCGCCGTGGAGGCTGGATGGCCCGGTGGAGCGCCCCGGGATACGTCGACAGCATGGTGGGAACGTCGAGCGACCAGATCTTCGCCGACGCCGCCCGGTGGGGAGTGGAGTTCGACCGTGCGGAGGCGTTCGAGAGCGGCTGGCGCAACGCCTGCGAGCCGGGGCCCGATGCGCTGCGCGGTCGCAAGGGCATCGCCCGCGGGCGCTTCACCGGATTCATCTCGTCCGACGTGCCGGAGGGCATGAGCTGGACCATCGAGAACGCCGTGAGCGATGCCGCACTCGGCCGGTTCGCCGCGCAGCTCGCCGCCGATGCGGAGTCCGCACAGGATGCCGCGCGCTACCGCTCTTTCGCCCGGTACTTCGCGAACCGGGCGCTGTCGTACCGCACCCTGTTCGATGCGGACTCCGGCTTCCTCCGCGGCAAGGACTCCGCGGGCGGCTTCGCGCCGGCCTTCGACCCGCGGACCTGGGGCGGCGACAATGTCGAGACGAACGCCTGGGGCATGTCGGTCGGCGCCGTGCACGACGGAGTCGGACTCGCGACGCTGCATGGCGGCCGCGACGCCTTCGGCCAGCATCTCGACGACCTCTTCGCGGAGCCCGAGACAGCCGACGAGCGCTTCGGCGGAGCATACGGCGCGGTCATCCACGAGCAGCGCGAGGCGCGGGCGCTGCGCTCCGGCATGTGCGCGATCTCGAATCAGCCCGCCCACCACATCCCCTTCATGTACGCGTTCAGTGACCGGCCATGGCGCACCGCGGGGATCGTGAACGAGCTCGCCGCCCGCCTCTTCGCGGGCGCCCACATCGGTCAGGGCTTCCCCGGCGACGAGGACAACGGCGAGATGAGCGCGTGGTGGCTGTGGGCGGCTCTCGGGCTCTACCCGCTCGAGCTCGCGTCGGGAGTGCTGCGGATCGGGTATCCCCTCTTCGACGACATCCGCGTCGATCGCGCCGACGGCTCCTCGCTGCGCATCCGCTCTCACCGCAGCGAGCCGGCCGCCCACGTGCTGCAGAGCGCGCGACTGGACGGGGTCGATCTCGATCGCGCCGAGCTCCCCATCGCCGCGCTGGCCGGTGACGCCGACCTCGAACTGGTCTTCGTCACCGATCCTTCGGATGCCCTCGAGACGGGCGAGCACGCACCGGCAGCCCACTCGACCTGGTGTCGCGATCTGACGGCCGAGCGAGCCGATGCGATCGCAGCGGCATCCGTCGTCGATGCCCGGCGCCTCTTCGACGACGGCGCGCATGGCGGTTCGAGCGGCGTCGCCCTGGCCGCCGGCGAATGGGCGGGATGCCGCTTCGCCGAGCCCCGCGCCGTGAGCGACCTCACCGTGACGATGGTCGCTGCAGCCCCATCGTCGCGCCTGCAGTGGGAGGTCATCGATGAGGACGGGAACTGGACCGCGGCACCGACCACGCACGACGCGGAGCTGGCCGCAGACCGCACCACCCCGTTCGAGCTGGCGGCACCGGTCGTGACCCCGGCGATCCGCGTGCGGGCGGAGGCCGGGGTCACGATCCGTCAGATCGAGGTCTTCGACCTCGGGTGATCGCTTCGATCTCAGGTGATCACTTCGATCTCAGGTGATCGCTTCGATCTCAGGTGATCACTTCGACAGGATGAACGACACCTCGGTGGTGTTCCCGGCGACGTCGACGACCTGTAGCGTGTTCGCGCCAGTGACCGCTCCGAAGGCACCCGACTTCACGAAGTTCAGGTCGCTCCACTCGTTGTCTGTGAGATCCTTCTCGACGCCGTTGACGTAGAGCCTGTCGATCTTGCCCTCGTCGTACAGCGTGAAGCTGACCCGCTGATAGCCGGCCGCCGCATCGCCCTTCGTGAACCGCGCGCCCTCCTTGACCGTGACGGTCGGGGGCGTCGTGTCGCGGGGCGCCGCCCGATACTCGGTCGCCTCGCCCTTCAGCGCCTCGGTGATGCCCGAGAGATACGCCGACTGGTCGGTCGCGGTGAGGTTGTAGGCGACATAGACGCCGTAGCCGTCGGCGACAGTGCGGGTCGCGAAGTCCGCGGCGGTGGCTGCGCTCGTGTTCGCCAGGTCGATGGCCGCAGCCCCGAGCAGACCGCGGTCCTCGAGGCCGGGAACGACGGGCGCATCGTAGGTCGGGTAGTAGGGGTTCCAGGCGTAGTCGAGCACGCTCGCTGCATCGAACAGCGTGAAGTCGGTCGTCGTATAGGTCGGGCCGATCGCGTACAGGCTGATGATCTTGTCGGGGCCGAGGCGGTCGCGCAGCGCGGTGGCCAGCCATCCGAACGACTCCGCATTGGGCTGCGGCGTGCCATTGGCGCCGTAGTTCGTCCACTCGTCGTCGAAGTCGATGCCGTCGAGCCCATAGGTCGTCACGGCGTCGGCGAGCTGAGCGGCGAACGCATCGGCCTGCGCGAACGAGGTGAAGTTCGCGAAGCCGGCACCCTGGTGGTTGCCGAGCACCGAGAGCAGCACCTTGGTGCCCTTCGCCTGCACAGGACGGATCTGCGTCTCGGCATCATCGAGCGTCTCGGTGACCCGCTCGTTGAAGTGCAGGTATGCCTTCTCACCGTCGTAGTTGATGTTCGCAGCGAAGATCATCGCCATGTCGATGGCTGCATCGCCGGACTCGGCGAGCGTGTAGTCGGCGACGTTGGCTAAATCGTTCGAGTTCACCTCGACATAGACGGCGAGCTTCGGGTCGGCCGGCTCAGCGCTCTCGGCGGCAGCCCCCAGCGAACCGGTGAGAATGCCTGCAGCAGCGGTCGCGAGCACCCCCAGCCCGGCGATGCTCTTTCGCAATCGGTGATTCCTGACGTTCTGACTCATGACGGATCGTCTCCTTCGGCGTCGTTGTCGAATCCGGCCGCACCGTCGCGACCTGCGGCCGACTATAGCGCTTAAGTACGCCACGCGGAAGAAGTCCGGCCCGACAGCCAGGAGGGGGCGGATGCCGCAGCATCCGCCCCCTCCCCCGGCCGCCCTCCGGAGCTCACCCTCACCCAGCGGTCAGATCGTCACGTCTCCGACCAGGTTGACCTTGATGCCCATGCCCGCGAACATCGCAGCCTTGGCGACCAGCGCCTTGTCGGCCGTCTCGGCATCCGGCGCATAGACGAGCTGAGCGTGGTTGGCCTTGTGCCGCGCCATGAACTGATCGCGCGAGATGCCGTGCAGCACCACGTGCGCGATCGGCCACTCGGGGTTCGTCGCATCCTTGCGGCGCTGGGTCTCCTCCGCCGGGAGCTCGACGACGGAGGCGCGGAAGATGTCGGCCTGCAGGATGCCGTCGGCGATGAACACGCGCGACAGCACGATCTCGCCGGGCTTCGAGACGCCGTTGATCGTCGCGCCGCCCGCCGGGAAGAACACGTGGCCCTGACGCCATCCTTCGGCGTTCTGCCAGCCGCCGAGGTGCGACGCGGGCACCGACCCCGAGATCTCGTAGACCCAGACGAACTGGCCGTCGTGATCTTCGCCCCAGCGCACGTCGTGCAGGGTGTTGTCGGGCACGAGTCCCATCGCGCGCCACACCCGATCGGTGACCAGCGCGTCGACCGCGACGCCCTCGTCGGCCTCGTTGAAGTGCGGGAACGCACGGCCCTCGTGCAGCACGCGCGAGCCGTCACGGGAGGTGACGGGCGGGCGCTCGGTCGAGTTCAGGATCCCCTCGGCCAGATCCGATGCCGGGACCAGGTCCTTCAGGCCCTGCTGATACTGGATGCCGACCGCGTCGAGGCCGAAGTCGTCGGCGATGCGGAGCGCGGCGATGTACATCTTCAGCTGCCACTGCACCTGCTCGCGGGTCAGCTCGGTCTCGGCGTCCTCGCCGTACCGGAACGTCATGCCCGCGTCGATCAGCCAGTCGTAGGCGGCATCCGCCTCGTCGTCGCCCACCTCGAGCATCTCGGCATACAGAGCCGACTGCGAGAGGCGCTCTTTGTAGATGCCGGTCTTGTTGAGCAGCTCGTCGTCGAAGATCGCGTTGTACATGCCCATGCAGCCCTCGTCGAAGACGCCGATGATGGCCTTCTCGGCGCGAAGCTCGGCGGCCAGCGCCTCGCCCAGCAGCTTCTCGGGGCTGTCGGGAAGTTCGGGCAGCGGGCGCACGTGCGACGCGTCGTGCGTGATCGAGCCGGTCTCGGTCCACTCCTCGATCCCGGCCCGGAACCAGTCGTCGGTGAAGTCGACCGACCAGATCGTGGCGTAGGGCTTGTCCATCTTGGTGAGGCCGGCGTTCAGGCCGAGGAGCCCGACGAGGCCGGGCCAGTCACCCGCGAAGTTCGCGACGGTGAGGATCGGACCCTCATGCGTGCGCAGACCTGCGAGCACGTGGTGCGAGTACTGCCACACCGCCTCGGCGACGATCAGCGGGGCATCCGTCGGAATGTTCTTGAAGACCTCGAGACCCATGCGCTGGCTCGAGATGAAGCCGTGGCCGGCCGCAGGGTCGACGTCGTTGGCGCGGATGACAGTCCACCCCAGGTCGTTGAAGACGCCGGTCACGCCTGCTTCGAGCTCGACCTGCACGGGCCAGCCGCCGGTGTTGGCGGCTTCGCGCAGGTCGCCCGAGGCGATCAGGTACGCGGTCTTCGGCGCGGACGCCGGTCGGGATGCCGGTGCCGGCAGGGTGTAGGTCATGACTCGCGTCCTCCTTGATCGCACGTGTTCTGCCACTGTATGTGAAATCGGTTTCAGACCGCAACCGGCCATCCGTTCTACACCGTCGCCAACATCGCCGACTTGTGCACACCGAGTGTGAACTCCGGCATACAGCGCGGGACCCCGGTGACATCCTGAGTTCCGCGCCGAACAATGGAGGTATGGACTTGAGCGATCCGCAGGCCTGGACGATGATCGGCATCTTCGCGAGCGCGATGCTCGGCGGCATGACCCTGATGACGACACAGTTCAGCCGGGTGCTTCGCGCCGAGATCGGGGGCCTTCGCGGCGAGCTCGGCGGCGAGATCGTCGGCCTTCGCAGCGAGCTCGGCGGCGAGATCGGAGGGCTTCGCGGCGAGTTGCGCGGCGAGATCGACGTGCTGCGCACTGAGATGCGAGCCGGTTTCGAGGTGATGAACGTGCGGCTCGACTCCCTCGACACCCGACTCACTCGTGTCGAGGGCAAAGTCGACGACCTCGACACCGAGCTCACGCACCTCGCGACCCGGTTCTGGCGGTCTCAGTGAGGGACCGCGGGTGCTGTCAGCCCCTGGCCGTGGCGACGGCGCTGGCCGGCTGGATCTCGTTGCGCAGCACCACCGTGCGCGACGGCTGATCATCGCCGCCGATGCGCTCCAGCAGCATCCGCGCCGCCGTCACTCCCATGTGACGTGCGGGCAGCCGCACGACCGTCACGGCTGTGGGCGAGAGCGTCGTGAAGGGCAGCGAACCGATCACCGCCACGCCGACCTGCGGCGGGGTCAGGCCCTGCTCGGACAGCACCTGGATCGCTCCGACGCCGATGAGGTTGTTGCCGGCCACCACGGCATCAGGCGGCTCGGGGAGTGCGAGCAGCTGCTCCATCGCCTCTCGCCCGCCGTCGACGCGGAACGTGGTGAACCGCTCGAGGTCGTCGAGGTCGAGATCCGGATGCGCTGCGCTCAGCGCCTGTCGCCAGCCCGCGGCCCGTTCGGCCGCCGTGTCGATGTGCTCGGGACCGCCGATGTAGGCGATGCGCCGGTATCCGGCATCGATGAGGTCTTTCGCGGCCGAGGCGCCGGCCGCCCGGTTCGCCATGACGACGCCGTCGATGTCGTAGGTCGTGCTGCGGTCGACGGCGACGACCGGCCGCCCCGTCGCGAGGATGCCGCCGAGGTCGGAGCGCTCGTCGGCGGTCGCGATGATCACGCCGGACATGTGCTCGGAGATCGCGATCTGCAGATAGGTCGCCTCCTTCTCGAGCTGCGAGTCGGAGTTGCAGAGCACGACCGAGTACCCGGCCTCCGAGGCGACGTCTTCGACGCCTCGGGCCATCTCGGTGAAGTACGGGTTCTCGATGTCGGGGATCACGAGGCCGATGACCTCGGAGCTCTGCCGCCGCAGGGTGCGAGCGGTGCGGTTGGGGGTGAAGCGCAGCTGTTCGGCGGCTCGACGCACCGCCTCGACCTTCGACGCCGAGACGCTGGTGCCGTTGAACACGCGCGAGACGGTGGCCGGCGAGACCTGCGCGAGTCGAGCGACGTCGTAGATCGTGACCATCGGCACACTGTAACCGATTTCAATCGCGTCGGGGAGCTCGCGATCGGGCGCACGAGGTCCGACGGTCAGTCGGCGAGCATCCGATCCCGCACCTGCCTGCGCAGCACCTTGCCGATCAGCGAACGAGGAAGATCATCGACCGCCGTGATGCGCTTGGGCACCTTGTAGGGGGTCAGCCGGGTGCGACAGAAGTCGCGCAGCGCGCCGGAGTCGAGTGTCGCACCCTCGCGGAGCACGACCGCGGCGGCGACCTCTTCGCCTCCGCTCGCTCTCGGAAGACCGACCACGGCGGCGGCGGCCACGTCAGGGTGCGCCTCGAGCGCATCCTCGACCTCGCTGGGCGAGACGTTGAAGCCGCCCGTGATGATGAGCTCCTTGAGGCGGTCCACGATCGTCACGAAGCCGTCGGCAGAGACCTCGGCGATGTCGCCGGTGCGCAGCCAGCCGCCGGCGAGCAGCACGTCGGCGGTGTCGCTCGAGCGGCCCCAGTAGCCCTGGAACACCTGAGGTCCGCGGATGAGCAGCTCACCCCGCTCGCCCACCGGCATGTCGACGTCGGTGTCGGCAGGATCGACGACGCGGATCTCCGTGCTCGGGAACGGCACGCCGACCGTGCCGGGGCGGCGGCTGCGGCCCATCGGGTTTCCGAGCGCGACGGGCGAGCTCTCGGTCATGCCGTATCCCTCGACGAGCAGGCCGCCGGTCGCCTCCTCCCACCGCTGCACGGTCGCGACCGGCAGGCTCATCGCACCGGAGATCGCGAACCGGACCGTGGAGAGATCGATGGTCCCGCGTGACGCGGCACGCGCGAGCTGGTCGTAGATCGGCGGCACGGCAGGGAGGAAGGTCGGCGGACTCGTGCGCGCCGCCTTGGTGACGAGGCCGAGGTCGAAGGTCGGGAACAGCACGAGCTTCGCGCCGATGCTCATCGCGAACGTCAGGCACAGCGTCATCCCGTAGGCGTGGAACAGCGGCAGCACACCGTAGAACGTCTCCTTGCCGTCGACGAGTCCTGGCACCCATGCGCGACCCTGCATCGCGTTGGCGCGCAGGTTCGCGTGAGTGAGGATCGCGCCCTTCGGGTCGCCCGTCGTCCCACTCGTGTACTGCAGCAGCGCGGTGTCGCCCAGCGAAGGGCCCTCGATGCGACGCGAGAGCGGACGATGGTCGACCAGCTTCTTCCAGGCCAGCGCGCGACGCGTCTTCGGGGTGGCTGTCAGCTTGGCCCTCGACGCCCGCGCCTTGGGTATGGGCAGTCGCAGGAGCAGCCGCTGCGAGGCGGGCATCGCCTCGGTGAGGTCGACGCTCACGATGTGCTCGACCCGCAGGTCCGAGGGGAAGTCCGCGATCGTGTCGACCGTCTTGTCCCAGACGATCGCGACCTTCGCGCCGTGATCCTCGAACTGGTGCCGCAGCTCCCTCGCCGTGTAGAGCGGGTTGTGCTCGACCACGATGGCGCCGAGACGGAGTGCCGCATAGAAGGCCACGACATGCTGCGGGCAGTTGGGCAGCACCAGCGCGACGCGATCGCCCTTGCGCACGCCCAGGCGCCGGAGCCCCTCGGCGGCGCGCGTGATCTGATCGCCGAGCTCGCGGTAGGTCGTCACCGCGCCGAAGAACTCGAGCGCCGGGCGACGCGCGAATGCGGAGACGCTGGCCGCCATCATCTCGGGCAGCGTCTGGGTCGGAGCCTCGATCTCCGCAGGAACGTCATCTGCGTAGGAGGCGAGCCATGGCCGGGATTCGTGCGGGTTGACGGACATGTCCTCCATCCTGCCCCGGTCGGCTGTGAGGCTCCCCCGCCCTGCTCCGACGCACGCGTCTAGCGGTGCACCGCCACGACCCGCGCGACGGCCTCGCGCTCGGCATCCGTCGGCTCGGCGATCGCCATGCGGCAGTGCGTGTCGACGACGTCGAGCACGCGGTAGGCCTCCTTCATGCGCGCCATGTCGCCACCGATCAGCGACACGACGTCGTCGACGGCGGCCTGGGCTGCGGCGATCGCATCCGCATCCCCTGAGCGGCCGGCGTCGGCCAACGCGCGGAACGGCTTGGGAGTGACGGAGGAGACCCCTGAGACGACACCCTGCGCACCCGAGCGCACCGCAGCGATCAGGTCGCGGTCGGCGCCGGTGTAGAGGTCGAAGTCGTCCGGGACCGCAGCTCGGTAGGCGGCGATCTCGTCGAGAGACAGTTCGCTGACCTTCGCGCCCACGATGTTCGGCAGCGCGGCCAGGCGCGTGAGCAGCTCGACCGACACCGGATTGCCGCTGCGCGCCGGGTAGATGTAGACGTAGAGCCGGCCGTCGCCGACCGCTGCCGACAGCGCTTCGAAATAGTCGAAGATCGACTGGTCGGTGGCCTTCAGGTAGTAGGGGGTGAGGGCGGCGAACTCGGTCGCACCGAGGCCCTTCGCGATCTCGACCAGCCGCAGCGCCTCGAACGTGCTCGGCTGACCGACATGCACGACGACGCGCATGCGATCCTTCAGCTCGGCCAGCGCCGCCTCGACGATCGCGGCGAACTCGATCGCGTCGATCGCGGGGAATTCGCCCGTGGTGCCGAGGATGAACGCGCCCTCGTTGCCTGATTCGGCGACGAAGCGGAAGATCGCTCGCGATCCCTCGAGGTCGAGTGCACCGTCGCTGTGGAAGGCGGTCGGCACGGCGGTGAGGATGTCGTAGCGGGTCACTTCTCGTTCTCCTTGGAGTTCTTTCGGGTCTTTCGCGGGCGCCGCGCAGGAGCGTCGACGTTGCGGACGGTCGAGGTGAGCAGATCCGGGTCTGCGGCGAGCTCGCCGTGCGCCTTCTCGATCTGCTCGCGGCTCTCGGCGGGGAGGATCGACTCCGAGAGGGAGGCCCGCTCGGCGCGCGGGGTGCGGGCGGCACGGATGGCCGGCATCACGATCGACAGCACGGCGAGCACGAGCAGCACGATCGCGATCGGGCTCACCACCTCGAAGAACGGACGCGTCGGCAGGATCGCCAGGGTGCGAGCCAGGTTCTCTTCGGCGAGAGGCCCGAGAAGCAGGCCGAGCACGATCGGGCCGGCAGGCACCTGCATCCGCTTGAGCAGCACCCCGATCACGCCGAAGACGAGCATGGTGACGACCGTCGAGAGACTGTTCGAGGTGGCATACGTGCCGATGATGCAGAAGATCAGGATGCCGCTCCACAGGTACGGCTGCGGCACGTCGAGCAGCTTGACCATGCCCTTCATACGGACGAGGCTCAGCGCCAGCGAGAGCAGCGTCGCGACGAGCATGATGCCGACGATCGAGACGACGAGGTCGGGGCGGTTGGTGAACAGCGTGGGTCCGGGCGTGATGCCCCAGATGATCATCGAGCCGATCATCACGGCCATCACCGAGTCGCCGGGGATGCCGAGGGCCATCGTGGTCGTGAGCGAACCGCCGAGCGTGGCGCTCGAGGCCGTGTCGGAGGCGGCGACGCCCTCGATCGACCCCTTGCCGAACATCTCGGGGTGCTTCGACGCCTTGCGCGCGCGCTCCCATCCGATGAGTCCGGCGATGTCGCCACCGGCCGCGGGGATGAGCCCGACACCGAGTCCGACAGCGCCGCCGACAGCGGTGGCGCGTCCGCTCTGCTTCAGCTCGGCCCTGTTCGGCCACCATCGGCCGAGGCTCGAGATGGGCCGCACGTTCGACTTGCGGTAGGTGAGCAGCTGGTCGAACAGCTCGGCGATGCCGAAGAGCCCGATGATCACCGCGATGAAGTTGACGCCTTCGACGAGCTCGAGCACGCCGAAGGTGAAGCGCTGATCGGCCGTCGCCGCGTAGGTGCCGACGGTGCCGAGCATGAGCCCGAAGAGTCCGGCGAGGATGCCCTTGAGCATCGACTTCGACGAGATGCCGATCATGATCGAGATGCCGAAGACGACCAGGGCGAAGAGCTCGGGCGACTTGAAGTAGTCGCGGGCGAAGCTGGCGATCGGCACGGCTGCGACAGCGAACAGCACCAGCGAGGCGAGGATGCCGACGGCCGAGACGATCGCCGAGATCGTGAGGGCGAGACCGGCGCGGCCCTGCTTCGCCATCGGATAGCCGTCGAGGGTCGTGGCGATCGAGGCGGGCGTGCCCGGGGTGTTGATGAGGATCGACGGCACGCGGTCACCGAAGTTCGCGGCCACGTAGATCGTCAGCAGCACGGCGAGACCCTGGACGGGCTCGAGCGTGAGCGTGAATCCGGCGGCGAGCGCGACCGCCATGGTCGCGGTGATGCCGGGGAAGGCTCCGACCATGAAGCCGAGCAGCAGCCCGACGAGCATGTAGAGCAGGATCGAGATGTCGAGGAGCGAGTTCAGCCCCTCCATGAGCGCGTTCACAGGGGAATCCTCAGGAGCATGCCGAACACGACGTAGACGAACGCGGTGACGGAGGCGGAGTAGATGATCAGGCTCAGCCAGCGGCGGTGGCCGTAGAGGAGCATGAGAGCGGCCATCAGCACGGCGGCGGCCACCGGGAAGACCTCGATGCGGTATCCGAACAGGATGACGGTGCCCAGCGACCACACCGCGATGAACGCTCCCGTGATCGCGAGGGTGGCGACGACCCTGACCACACCGCCGGGCTGGATGCGGTCGAGATCCTCGCGCCCCGGCGCGGGCCGGGTGACGGCGAGCGCCAGGATCGCGAGCGAGATGACGACCGCCGTGACGGCGATGACCATCGGCCAGAAGCGCGCGTCGATCTGACCCGGGAGCGCTTCGCGGCGCAGCGGGATCTGCGTCGTGAGGAAGAGATACCCGGCGCTGAAGGCCAGGGCGACGGCCCCGAAGACGATCTCGAGCGGTCTGGACGCGGGTGCGCCCTGGTGTTCGTCCTGCTCGACCGCGGATGTGGCATCGGCGTGGGACATGGTGCTCCTTCCCTGGTCTGACGTTCGGCGACTGGCTGCGGGGCCGGCGTGGCGGCCGGCCCCGCAGTCCGGGCCGGTCAGCCCAGGAGGTCCTTGAAGAGGTCGAACTGCTCGTCGACGAACGTCGTCCACTCGGCGGAGTCGCGGTAGACCACGAGGTTGCCGGCGTCCTTCTGGAACTGCTGGTAGGTGTCGGACTCGACGGCCTCCTTGACGGCTGCCTCGAGCTCGGTCTTCACGTCGTCCGGCAGACCCTTCGGGGCGTAGATGCCGCCCCACCCGCCGAAGACCACGTCTTCGCCGATGGCCTCGTCGGCCGTCGGCACGTCTTCCGCATCGGGGTGACGCTCATCGTTCAGGACGGCGAGGATGCGCACGGCTTCGCCCTGTGCGAGAGCCTCGCCGAGGCCCGACACCGCGGCGACGGTCTCACCGGAGGCCGCGGCCGCCACGGCGGTGGCTCCACCGTCATAGGGCACCGGGGTGAAGTCGGCGCCGGTCGCGTCGCCGAGGCCGATCGTCGCGGCCTCCCAGATCGAGCCGGCTCCGGAGTTGGCGACGGTCACCGCGCCGGACTCCGCCTGCGTGACGAGGTCTTCCAGCGTCTCGATCCCGCTGTTGGCGCCGACCGTGACGACGCCGGGAGCCAGCATGATCTGACCCAGGAGGTCGAAGTCCTCGGGCAGGACGTTCGCGCTCTGCGTGGTGTTGAGCATCGCGATCTCGACCGGGGCGAACCCGATGACGTAGCCGTCGGGGTCCTGCGCTCCGACGTACTCCATGGCGAGCGCACCTGCGGCGCCCGGCATGTTCTCGGGGATCACGCTCACGCCGAGGATGCCCTCGAGTTCGGTCGCGAGGGCGCGGGACGACAGGTCGGATCCCCCACCGGGGTTGGCCTGGATGATCAGGCGGATGTCGTTCTCCGGAAAGGTCGACGCCGCTTCCTCCCCCTCTTCGACCTTCGTGCAGGCCGACAGGACGAGAGCGGTGGCGGCGACGGCCGCGAGGGCGGCGGCCGCCCGGGTGATGCGCTTGCGGGGCATCTTTGCTCCTCTACGTGGGTCGACCTTGTTGTCGACTCCCCGACCGTACCAGTGTTGACTGTTAACAGTCAACACTCTTGCCCTGTGCTCCTCCCGCGAGGCTCACTGTCCGCACCGCCCTCCAAGATGCCAGTATGAGAGCAGCTACGAGGGAGGCGGAGCATGTTCGACGAGCTCAGAAGACAGCAGGCACTGGAGGAACTCGGGATCCTGGACACCCCCCGGGATGAACGAGTCGATCGCGTGGCCCGCCTGGCGAAGCAGATGTTCGGCGTGCCGATGGTGAGCGTCTCTCTGCTCGACGGCGACCGCCAGTGGCGCAAATCCGAGATCGGCCTCGGCGGCGACGAGGCCCCGCGGCAGGATTCGTTCTGCGACTACACGGTCGGCCAGGACCGCACGGTCGTGATCGAGGATGCCAGCGCGACGGAGACGTTCGCCACGAACCCGTTCGTTGTCGGTGACCCGCACCTCCGGTTCTACGCCGGCCACCCGCTCCACGCACCCGGCGGCGAGCCCGTCGGCACGCTGTGCGTGCTCGACACGGAACCGCACTCGTTCTCGGAGGCGCAGCGCGGCCTGCTCCGCGACCTCGCCTTCTGGGTGCAGAGCGAGATCGCCTCCGACGTCGAACTCGATCAGGCCACTCTGATCCAGAGCGCCCTGCGCCCGCAGTCCATCCCCACGATCACCGGATACACGGTCGCGGGCGGCGGCGCCTCGCGCGGGCGCCTGGCAGGGGACTTCTACGACCTGCGCCTCCACGACGGGGCTCTGCGCATCACCCTCGCCGATGCGATGGGCAAGGGCACGGGACCCGCCATCGTCGCGGCCGGAGTGCGCGCATCGCTGCGCACGGCACCCGAACGCAGCATCGCCGAAGCGATCGCCGACGCCGACCGCCTTCTCGAGGAGGACCTCTCGGAGACGACGATGTTCGTCACGGCCGTCCATGCCGAGCTCCAGCCCGAGACCGGCGACCTGGAGGTGATCGATGCCGGTCACAGCCTGGCGTTCATCCTGCGCGGCGACGGCTCGTGGGAGCACCTTCGTTCGACCGGGCTGCCCCTCGGAATGGGCGCCGCACTGCCCGACCAGGGCGCTCGGGAGTCGCGGCGCACCCGCCTCGAACCCGGTGACGCGTTCGTCTGCTGCAGCGACGGGCTGCTGGACGTGCTCGACGCCGATGACCCGTTCGCCCACGTGGCCAGGGTGCTCGACACCCTCGGCCCCGACGGGGCGATCGGCGAGGCGCTCCGGCTCATCTCGGACGACAGGGCGACCGACGACATCACCGTGGTCGTGGTGAGGCGCGACGCATGACAGCTCGCTTCGCCGCGATCCGGGTGATCGCTGTTCTCTCGGTGCTGCTGGGAGTGAACTACGTCACCTGGCGGTGGCTGGAATCGGTCAACTGGTCGGCATGGTGGATCGCCGTGCCTCTCGTGGTCGCCGAGACCTACAGCCTGATCGACACCTTCCTCTTCTGCCTGACGATGTGGCGAGCGAAAGAGCGCCCGGCGCCCGTCTCGCCGCCCCAGGGCACGGTCGACGTGTTCATCACCACGTACGACGAGCCGATCGAGCTCGTGATGACGACGGCCCGCGCCGCACGGGGGATCGCCTACCCGCACACGACCTGGATCCTCGACGACGGGGCCCGCCCCGAACTCGAGCGGGCGGCTCGCGAGGCCGACATCGGCTACCTCACCCGCTCCGACGACTGGACGGGCAAGCCGCGCCACGCCAAGGCGGGCAACCTCAACAGCGCGCTGTTCGAGACCGACGGGGAATTCCTCCTCATCCTCGACGCCGACCAGATACCCGACCCGCTGATCCTGCACCGCACCCTGGGGTATTTCGCCGACGATCCCGAGGTCGCCGTGGTGCAGACCCCGCAGTGGTTCGTCAACGTCGACGAGGCAGACCCCCTCGGCAGCCAGGCTCCGCTGTTCTACGGCCCGATCCAGCAGGGCAAGGACGGCTGGAACGCGGCGTTCTTCTGCGGATCCAACGCGGTGCTCCGTCGCGACGCCCTGATGCAACTGGGCATCATCGGCTACGTGCGAGAGGTGACCGACACCGCGGCCCGCGCGCTGCGCACGTCGGAGACCCTGATCGAGAAGGAGATGCGCTCGGCATCCGATCCCGAACTCCGCCGCGAGCTCTTCGCGCTGCACGTGGCGATCGGCCGGGGTCGTCGCGATCTCGCCGGCGGCGCCCCCGTCAGGGAGGTCGCGGACGCCGTGCTCGCTGCGGTGCACAACGCGTCGGTGATCCTCGTCGCGAAGGACCTCGCGGGGATCCGCGCCGATCTCGCAGAGCTCGGCTCGCTGCCGATCGCACACGACGCGCAGCTCGATGCGATCGTCGTCGACGAGGTGGGCCTCACCGCACTCGCCGACTCCGACCTCTCCCCCATCAACGCGCTGGATGCGGTCAGGGCACTGCTCGACGCGCTCCGGCTCGATCGAGGCGACGAGGCGCAGCCGATCCTCCCCCTCGCCACGATCTCGGTGACCGAGGACATGGCCACGGCCATGCAGCTGCACTCGCTCGGCTGGCGCAGCGTCTATCACCACGAGATCCTCGCCAAGGGCCTCGCCCCCGAGGATCTGCGCACGATGCTGACGCAGCGTCTGCGCTGGGCGCAGGGCACCCTGCAGGTCATGCTGCGCGACAACCCGCTCGCCAAGCGCGGGCTGTCGATCGGTCAGCGGCTGATGTACTTCGCCACGATGTGGAGCTACCTGTCCGGGTTCGCCGCTGTGGTCTACCTCACGGCGCCGGTCGTCTACCTCGTCTTCGGCGTGCTGCCGGTCACCGCCTGGTCGGTCGATTTCTTCGTGAGGTTCCTCCCGTATTTCCTCGTCAACCAGGTGCTGTTCCTCGTGGTGGCCAAGGGGCTGCGAACGTGGAGGGGGCAGCAGTACTCGCTCGCACTGTTCCCTGTCTGGATCCGCGCCTGCTGGTCGGCGTTCGCCAACGTCGTGCTCCACCGCCCGCTCACATTCGCCGTGACGCGCAAGGACGGACGGGATCCACGAGGGGTGCCGTGGCGGGAGATCTGGCCGCAGCTGACGGCGATGGTCGTGCTCGGCATCGCTCTCGTGATCGGTGTGACCCGGGTCATCATCGGCACCGGCGACGGGACGGGCACTCTCGTCAACACGGTGTGGGTGCTGTACGACCTCGTCGTGCTCAGCGTCATCATCCAAGCCGCCCGCTACCGCGGACCGGCCCGCACCCTCGAGGAGGAGAACCATGGATCTCAGAACTGACATCAGAGACGGCTTCGCCGTGATCGCCCTGTCCGGCCGCCTCACCGCGACAGGAGCGCCTCTGCTGCGCAAAGCGGTCAACGACCTCGTGGCAGGAGGCGATTCCCGGATCGTCATCGACATGACCGACCTGCAGTTCGTCGACTCCTCTGGTCTCGGCGCTCTCGTCGGCGGACTCAAGAGCGCCAGGGTCGCGGGCGGCGATCTGCGCATCGCGGCAGTGCCCGAGGCGGTTCGGACGGTGCTGCACCTGACCAACCTCGACCGCGTCCTGCTCGACCACCCCACGCCCGAGACGGCGTTCGATGGGCGCTGACCGGCGCACCGCGCACGTCGCCGGCCTCGCTGGGCCCGCCTTCGTCGAGCACGTCCTCGACGCCCTCGACGCGCTGTGGGAGGCGTCTCCGCACGTGGCCCCGGAAGACCGCACGCTGTTCGCGCTGGCGGTCAGCGAGGTGTCCACGAACATCGCCGCGCACGGCGAGGCCGAGGGCGAGCCGGATGCCGGCATCACCGTCGAGGTCGACATCGCGGTGGCCGACGATGAACTCGTCGCCACCTTCGTCGACACGGCTGATCCGGCCAGGATCGACTGGGATGCGGTGGCGATGCCCGGCGTCGACAGCGAGAGCGGACGCGGTCTGGCCCTCACGACGGCTGTGCTCGACGACTTCGAGCACAGCGTCGATGCGACCGGCAACACCTGGGTGCTGCGACGCCGTCTCGCACCGCACGCCTGAGCCCGGCGCCTGGCGCCGCGCGGCAGCCGCTGTCAGGCGGCAGCCGCAGTCAGGCCGGCCGGTCGGCCAGTTCGCTGAGCATCCGATCGCGCGCGCCGTCGAGGTGCGCGGTGAGCACTGACGCCGCCTCCTCGGGCGTGCCTGAGCGCATCACGTCCATGAGCTTCATGTGGTCGTCGGAGGACTCGTGAAGGTCGTCGTCGTGGTTGATGGTGACCTCGAGAAGCGACGCGAAGGTCGGCAGATACTGACTCCACGCACCCTGCAGGCGCGGATGGTCGGCCAGCACGTAGATCTCCGAATGGAACTCGAGGTCGGCTGCGACGAACGCCGCATGGTCGCCCGCGTCCGCGGCCTGCCCCATTCTCTCGACGGCGGCCGCCATCGCCGCCCAGCGCGCGTCGTCGTCGACTCTCATGGCACGTGAGAGCGCGAGCTGCTCGAGAGCGCCGCGCAGACTGTAGAGCTGATCGACGTCGTCCTGCGAGAGACCCGTGATGTACACCCCGCGCGGACGCTGCACTTCGACGAGCTTCTCGAAGCTGAGCTGGGTGAGGGCGTCGCGGATCGGCCCCCGGCTCACCGAGAACTCCTCGGCGAGCGCCTCTTCGGTGATGCGCGCGCCGGGCGAGAGCTCGCCTCGGACGATGCGCTGACGCAGGACCTGCGCCACCTGTGCGCCGAGGGACTCTCCGCGCTTGACCGTCTGTGTCACGGTGACCTCCTGTTAACTGTTGACAGGATACACACCGGCCGAGGGGGCGTCCCGTGGAACGCCCCCTCGTCTCGTCAGCTGAGCCAGGCGGGAACCCGGCCGCGCAGGAAGGCGCCGTCGAGCGAGAAGCGCCCAGCGCCCGTGAGCGCGAGAGCCAGCGCGGCTGCACCGAGCACGGCGACGAACTCGTATCCGCCTTCACCGACCCAGAGTCCCGCGGCGAGGTGCACGAGGACCAGCGCCACGACCATGTCGATCGCGAGCAGGATGCCGGCCAGGCGGGTGAAGAGGCCGAGGACCAGCAGGATTCCGCCGATCAGCTCGACGAAGGCGACGAACGGTGCCGCGATCTCGGGCATGGGGACCCCCATGCCCGCGAAGCTGCCGATCGTGCCGGGGATCGTGTATTCGAAGATCTTCTGCGCCCCGTGAGCGGTGAAGACGGCGCCGACCACGATGCGCAGGACGAGGAGTCCCAGCGAGGCGGCGGCGGAGGGGGCGGTGGTGTTCGTCATGAGGAGGTGTTCCTTCGTGGCAGGACACCGCGCGCCAGGCGCGGAGCAGGGGCTATCCCTCCTTCCACGCTATTCAGACGACTTTTCCGTCTCCTGTGCGCAGCTCGTCGCAGCCCCGCTCGCCGCGCCTTCCGTAGACTCGCCGGATGGGAGATGCGCCGTCTGGACGACGATGCGCACAGCCGGAAAGGGGCACGAGGCGAGAGTGAGGGCACGATCGGCGTTCGGCGTGCTGCGCTTGGCCACGGCCGCAGTGTGCACCGTCGCGCTCGTGCACCGGCTGTTCTGGGGCCTGAGCTCCCGATCGATCGCGGGAGAGAACTTCTTCGCGTACCTGACGGTCCAGTCCAATTGCGCGCTCGTGGTCGTGCTGCTGATCGGCGCGGTGCTCGCCTTCATCCGGGCGACGGATCCTCGCTGGTTCACGGTCGCGCTGGCGCTCGTGCTCACCTGGACGATCACGGCAGGACTCGCCTTCGCGCTGATCGTCTGGCAGGCGGGGCTCCGCGGCATCCGCGTCGACGTGCCATGGTCTGATCAAGTGCTGCATTTCTGGCTGCCTGCGTGCACCGCCCTCGCCTGGGTGCTCACACCGGGGCACCGCGGCGTGCCCTGGTGGGTGGTGCCGACGGCGCTCACCTTCCCGCTCGCGTGGGGCGGTGTCACGATGTGGCGCGGGCCGTCTGTGGGGTGGTACCCGTATTACTTCCTCGACCCCCGACAGGTATCAGGGCCTCCCGAATTCCTGCTCACCAGTGGGGTGGCGCTGGCGATCTTCGCGCTCGTCGCGACGTTCATCGTGCTCGTCAGCCGGATGCGGCGACGCGGTCAGGAGCGCCCGGAGGTCTGAGCCCGCTGCGGCCGGTGCGAGTCAGGCCGGTGCGAGTCAGGCTCGGGAGAGTCAGGCCGGTGCCGTGAGGAACGGTGCGAGCGAGGCGATCGCCGCCTCGAGCGCCTTCTGCTCGCTCATCTCGGCGAACGTGGCTGCCGCTTCTCCGCCGACGATGCCCACCACGACGTTCTCGCCCGTGGCCGGTGCGAGGTTGATCCAGGTGCGGATCAGCGCATCGCCGCCGACGACGTGCCAGAGCGTCGCAGCGGACTCGGCGTCAGCACCCTCTTCGGCGTCGCCTTCAGCGTCACCTTCGGGCTCGGGTGCCGACACGATCAGAGGATCGTCGAAGCGCAGCCAGACCGTCTCGATGAGTCCCATCCCGAGCTCGGCGATGGCACCGCGATGACCGAAGGGCAGCGCCGGAGCGAACTCCACGCCCTCGCCCTTCAGCACTCCGAGCGGCACCGTGATCAGGACCCGGTCGAACGACAGCGACTCCCCCGAGGCGATGCCGAGGCTGACGCCGGCGTCGTCGTAGGCCACGCGACTGACGGGCGATGAGAGGCTCAGCTTCGCGCCCTCGAGAAGCTCGTCGAGGGCCGGGGTCAGGTCGCCGAGAGGTGCCACCAGCTCGTCGGTGGGAAGCCGAGGGGGGAACCAGGTCGACTCGTCGGAGGCATCGGCCCCCGATGCGGCCGCGATCGAAGCGAGCAGCGCCGCGAGTCCCGGCTCGTCAGGATCAGCGCCCGCTGCCGTCAGCGCATCCTCGAGAGACGAGTCGGTCGGCCCCTGCTGGGCGGTGGCGATCGCCGCCTGCACAGGTTCGATCGGCACCGGCTCGACGTCTCCGTCAGTCGATCGCCACAGCGAACCCGAGATCGGAGCCGTCCGGATGTCACGGGCGTTGAGAGTCTCGAGCAGGACGTCGTCGGACGAGCCGAGCAGCCAGCCGCCCAGTTGCGCGGGGAAGGGCCAGGCCATGTCGTCGACCACCGAGTGCACGCGTCCGCCGATGCGGTCACGCGCCTCGAACACCGTGACCTGCAGCCCCTCGGCGACGAGTCGGGCAGCGGCGGCGGCACCGGCGAGACCTGCGCCGACGATCGCCACGCGCTCACCGCTGTCGGCGGCGCGAACGAGCTCGTCGGCGGCTCGATCACCGGATCGGAGCGCGGCGGCGATCGTGCCCGGCGCCTCGACGTCGGTCGCTTCGCCCGAGAAGAAGAGCCGGTCGTCGACCGGCTCGGCCAGCGCCTCGCGGGCCCTCGCCTGTGTGCCGACCGGAGTGAAGCTCGCAGCGCCGAGCGCGAACGGGTCGGTCGTCCACGAGCTGCGGGCGAACGCGGCGGGGGTGATCGCACCCGCGGTCGGCTTCGGAGTGGGCGAGCGATCGGGCGTGGGCGACGGCGCCGGCTCGGGCGTGCAGGAGGCCAGCAGGACTCCCAGGACACCGGCTCCGGCGCCCATCAGCAGTGTGCGACGCGTCATCCTCATCGTGTCGCAACGATACCGCGCGCGGGTGGCCGACGCGTGCGAGGACCCCTCCTGCACAGACTCGCCTGCCGCTCGATCCGCCCCCACGCCTGCGGGATCATCGCGGTCGGGCCTCGTCCGATCACGCAACACTGCCATTCTGGCGCGACGTTCACAGGATGGAGACATGACGATGAACGAACCTCAGATCTGGACGCTCATCGCGGTGTTCTCCGCGACGATGCTGGGGGTCGTGACGGTCATGACCACGCAGTTCAGCAGAGTCATCCGGGCTGAGATCGGCCGTCTCGACGGCAGGCTCACCGGACAGATCAGCGGGCTCGAAGGAATGCTCACCGGCAAGATCGAGGCACTCGACCACCGACTCACCGGCAAGATCGAAGCACTCGACCACCGGCTCAGCGGACAGATCGAGTCGCTCGAGTGGCGGCTCAACGGCAGGATCGACGCTCTCGACTCGAAACTGACCGCGCGCATCGACACGCTCGACAAAGAGGTGGCCGACATCGCAACCCGATTCTTCGGTGCCGCCTAGCAGTCGTGCAGTTCGCCGACTATCAACTGCGGCCGCTGCCCGGGTGCCAGAGCACGACCTCGGCCGAGCGGCGGATGCGGCGGCCACTGGGCACCGGAATGACGCCGGCGGATCCCGCGGCGAACACGCGCATGCCCGGACGGTTGTCGCGCTCGGCACGCAGCGCGGCGTCGAGTTCGGCCACGCGGCTGCGCAGCATCCGGTTCTCGTCTTCGAGGTCGAGGACACGCGCGATCGCCGGAAGACTCATGCCCTCGGATGACAGCTGGGCGACCTCGCGGAGCTGTTCGATGTTGCGGGTCGAATAGCGACGAGAGCCGCCGGAGGTGCGACCGGGCACCACGAGCCCGATGCGGTCGTACTGCCGCAGCGTCTGCGGGTGAAGACCCGAGAGCTGGGCGGCGACGGCGATCGCGAACACCGGGGTGTCGGCGTCCACGCGCTGGTCAGCCACAGTGGATCACCTCCTCCTCGGTGTTCGCGTTCGTCATGATCTTCTAGCGCCGCGCCTTCGCCATGAGGTCGGCACGCGGGTTCTCCGCCGGCTCCAGCGACTGGAACTTCTCCAGCGCCTCCCGAGCGGCCTCGTCGAGGTGCGACGGCACCGCGATCTGCAGCTCGGCGAGCAGGTCGCCCGTGCCCTTCGAAGTGGCGACGCCGCGACCCTTGACGCGCAGGACGCGTCCGGACGGCGTGCCAGGTGCGACACGGAGCTTGACCGTGTCGCCGCTGAGCGTCGGAACCTCGATCGTCGCGCCGAGTGCCGCCTCGGTGAAGGTCACCGGCACGACCACGCGCAGGTTCAGCCCCTCGCGGGTGAACACCGGATGCGGTCGCACCGCGATCTGCACCACGACGTCGCCGTTCTCCCCGCCATCGGGCGAGGGACGACCGCGTCCGCGGAGTCTGATCTTCTGCCCGTCGGCGACACCGGCAGGGATCTTCACCTTGAACGGTTTGCCGTCGTCCCCCTGCAGGCTGATGGTCTCACCCTGCACGGCTGTGGCGAAGTCGAGCGTGGTGCGCGCCGTGACATCGGCGCCCTTCTGGGGCCCGCCGAAGCCGCGGTATCCGCCGGAGGTCTGGCCGAATCGACCGGAGCCGAACGGGCCGCCCTGACCCTGGTTGAACATCGCGAAGATGTCCTCGAAGTCGGCGGACTGCTGCTGCCCGCGCCCCTGCTGCCCGAACCGGCTGAAGACGTCTTCGAAGCCGCCTGCTCCCGCACCGCCCGCCGTGAAGCGTGCGCCCGAGCCCATGGCGCGGATCTCGTCGTACTCCTTGCGCTGCTCGGGATCCGAGAGCACCGAGTACGCCTCGCTGATCTCTTTGAACTTCGCCTCCGCCTTCTCGTCACCCTGATTGGAGTCGGGGTGGTACTTGCGAGCGAGCTTGCGGTAGGTCTTCTTGAGATCAGCGTCGCTGACGTCCTTCGAGACCCCGAGGATCTTGTAGAAGTCCTTGTCGAACCAGTCCTGGCTAGCCATCGATCACCTACTCTGCGGGTACGGCGACGACGACCTTCGCGGGACGCAGCTCGACGTCACCGAGGCGGTAACCCACCTCGACGACCTCGAGCACCGTGGTCTTGTCGGCGCCCGGGGTGGGCTGCTGGAAGATCGCCTCGTGGCGCTGCGGGTCGAATTCCTCGCCCTTCTCACCGTACGAGACGACACCGAGACGCTCGACGACCGTGCGCACCTTGCCGGCGATCACGGCGAAGGGCGTGCCTTCGACCAGATCACCGTGCTGAGCGGCGCGATCGAGATCGTCGAGCACGGGGATGAGGCCCTTGGCGGCCTCGCCCTTCGCGCGCTCGATCTCGACCTGACGCTGCTCTTCGGTGCGTCGGCGGTAGTTGGCGTATTCGGCCTGGAGCCGCTTGAGGTCGTTCAGCAGCGCGTTCTCGGCGTCGGCGATCGCGGCATCCCCCGCAGCGGCCTCAGCCGTCTGGTCGGCGTTCAGGATGTCGTCGATCGTGAAGTCCGCGTCGTCAGAGCCCTCCGCAGCCCGGGCCTCATCAGAGTCCGGGTTGTGCGGCGCGGGGCCGGATGCCTGAGCATCCGACCCCTCGCTGTGACCTTCGGCGGGCTCAGGAACCTGATTGTCGTCGAAGTTCTTGTCCGTCATGATTACTTCTTCTCGTCCTCGTCGTCGACGACCTCGGCGTCGATGACGTCCTCGTCGGAGGAGCTGTCATCGGCCGGAGCCTCGCCCGCGGCGTCGGCGCTCGGGGCGCCCTCCGCCTGGGACTGTGCGTAGATGGCCTCGCCGATCTTGCCCTGCGACTGGTTCAGCTTGTCGAACGCGGTCTTCACGGCCTCGTCGTCTTCGCCGGCCAGAGCCGTCTTGAGAGCGTCGACGTCGGCCTTTACCTCGGTCTTCACGTCCTCGGGCAGCTTGTCGTCGTTCTCGGTGATCAGCTTCTCGATCGAGTACGCGAGCGTCTCGGCCTGGTTGCGGACCTCGGCGGCCTCGCGGCGAGCCTTGTCCTCAGCCGCGTGCTCCTCGGCCTCGCGCACCATGCGCTCGATGTCCTCCTTCGACAGCGAAGAGCCGCCGGAGATGACGATCGACTTCTCAGTGCCCGTGCCCTTGTCCTTGGCGGACACGTGCACGATGCCGTTGGCGTCGATGTCGAACGTGACCTCGATCTGCGGGATGCCACGGGGAGCCGGGGCGATTCCGGTGAGCTCGAACGTGCCCAGCGGCTTGTTGTCGCGGGTGAAGTCGCGCTCGCCCTGGAAGACCTGGATCGCGACGGACGGCTGGTTGTCGTCTGCCGTGGTGAAGGTCTCGCTGCGCTTGGTCGGGATGGCCGTGTTGCGCTCGATGAGCTTGGTCATCATGCCGCCCTTGGTCTCGATGCCGAGGCTGAGGGGGGTGACGTCGATGAGCAGAACGTCCTTGCGCTCGCCCTTGAGGACACCGGCCTGGAGGGCGGCGCCCACGGCGACGACCTCATCGGGGTTGACGCCCTTGTTGGCCTCCTTGCCGGTCTCGCGCTTGACGAGCTCGGCGACGGCGGGCATGCGGGTCGATCCACCCACGAGCACGATGTGGTCGATGTCGGCGACCTTGATGCCGGCTTCGCGGATGACGTCCTCGAACGGCTTCTTGGTGCGGTCGAGCAGGTCCTTCGTCAGGTCCTCGAACTTCGCGCGGGTGATGGTCTCGCTCAGCGACACCGGACCCGACTCGGTCAGCGACAGGTACGGGAGGTTGATGCTGGTGCTGGTCGAGGAGGAGAGCTCCTTCTTGGCCTGCTCCGCAGCCTCCTTGAGACGCTGCAGGGCGATCTTGTCACCCGAGACGTCGACGCCGGTGGTCTCCTTGAACTGCTTGATCAGGTGGTCGACGAGGCGCTGGTCCCAGTCGTCACCGCCGAGGCGGTTGTCACCCGCGGTGGAGCGCACCTGGATGGTCGAGAAGTCGTCGTCCTTGCCCACCTCGAGCAGCGAGACGTCGAACGTTCCACCACCGAGGTCGAAGACCAGGATGAGCTCGTCTTCCTTGCCCTTGTCGAGTCCGTATGCCAGAGCTGCGGCGGTGGGCTCGTTGATGATGCGCAGGACGTTGAGGCCCGCGATCTCGCCGGCCTCCTTGGTGGCCTGACGCTCGGCGTCGTTGAAGTACGCGGGGACCGTGATGACGGCGTCCGTCACCGTGTCACCCAGGTAGGACTCGGCGTCGCGCTTCAGCTTCTGGAGGATGCGCGCGGAGATCTCCTGCGGCGTCCACTTCTTGCCGTCGACGTCGAACGTCCAGTCGGTGCCCATGTGGCGCTTGACGGACGCGATGGTGCGGTCGACGTTCGTGACGGCCTGGCGCTTCGCGGTCTCGCCGACGAGCACCTCGCCGTCCTTCGTGAATGCGACGACCGAGGGGGTGGTGCGGAAGCCCTCGGCATTGGCGATGACCTTCGGCTCGCCACCCTCGAGGACGCTGACGACGGAGTTCGTCGTACCGAGGTCGATTCCAACAGCACGTGCCATGTGATTCTCCTTAGTTGCTGAGGTTGATGTGGGTCTGGAAATCCGGGGCGATCAGGGAAACCTGAGTCGCGATGGCTCAACTGTACTCCGACCTCCGGACGCTGTCAAATAAAGTTGATACGAACCGGCTCAACTTTTGAATCGGATGCGTGGTGACGCCCTCCGGCCTACGCTCGCAACATGGTCGATCGGGCGGTACCGAACCTTCCTTCACGCGACTTCGCCGCGACAGTCCGCTTCTACGAGCGCTTCGGATTCGTCGTCGAGTTCCGCGACGACGGCTGGTTAGTGATGCGCCGAGGCACCCTGCAGCTCGAGTTCTTCCCCTTCGCCGACGTCGATCCGTGGAGGAGCGATCACATGTGTTCGCTGCGGGTGTCGGATCTCGACGAGCTCCACGGGGCGATCGACCGAGCGGGGATTCCTCGCGGAGTGGTCGGCATTCCGAGGCTCACACCGATCACGCTCGAATCCTGGGGGCATCGGGCCGCATACCTGATCGACCTCGACGGCACACAGCTGAGCCTGATCGAGGACCAGGCGCCGGATCCTGCCTGATCCGCGATCCCGGCGCCGATCTCGCGATCTGCTCCGGGCATCCCGGAATCGTGAAGACCTCGCCCTCAGCCATGCGTGCAAGAATCCCGTCGTGACCTCACCCCTTGAGATTCCCGGCCTTGCGAACGCACGGGATCTCGGAGGTCTCCAGCGCCAGGACGGGAGCACGACGCCATTCGGCGTCTTCATCCGCTCCGATGCGCCCGATCTCGTTTCCCTCGAAGGATGGGATCGTCTCCGCGAAAGAGGCGTCGCAACCGTGATCGACCTGCGGCGACCTGAGGAGCGGACGCCCGGTGTCCCGAACGACATCGACCTGGTCACCGTGGATCTCGACGGAGAGGACCGCGCCTTCTGGGAGCCGCTGGAAGCGGACGGACGCTGGGGCACTCCGCTTTACTACGTGCCGCACCTCTCCGACCTGCCGCATCGCATGGCAGCGGTTCTTCAGGCGATCGCCGGCGCGCGGCCCGGCGGCGTTCTCTACCACTGCGCGGCGGGCTGGGACCGCACAGGTCTCGTCACGGCGATGCTGCTGCGCGCGCTCGACGTGACGACCGATGCGGCACGCGCCGACTATGCGACCTCGTTCGCGAATGCTCCGGCAATGGAGACCCTGCGCAAGAGGTCGCAGCACGCCGACGAACGCATCGACGTGCTGAGCCGTTTCGGACACACCCCCGAATCCGCGTTCGCCTCCATTTACGAGACGATCGACTTCGATGCGTGGTCGATCGCGGCGGGCATCGACTCGACGACACTCGACGCGATCCGCACCTGGCGGAACACGGTGCCCCGTCCCACCTGACTCTCACGCACCTGGGTCCGAGAGAGCGAGGATCTCGAAACACCGCCGTCACACGGCTCACCTAGAGTCCCTGCATGAGCCGCCCCATCCTCCTCGCCGTGTCGCACGGCACCTCGGATGCCGAGGGAGCCCGTGCCATCTCCGATCTGGTCGGCGCGGTCGCCGCAGCGATGCCCGAGGTCGAGGTGCGCAGCGCCTTCGTCGACGTGCAGCAGCCCGATGCCGCCGACCTGCTGCCGACGATCGACGGACCGGTCGTGATCGTGCCGCTGCTGCTCTCGCGCGGCTTCCACGTGCATCACGATCTGCACGGCATGGCGGCGAAGAAGGCGGATGCCGTGGTCAGCGCCCCGATGGGCCCCGACCCCCGGCTCGCCGAAGTGCTCGCGGAACGGCTGTCCGAGACGCTCCCGACCGTTCCAGATTCGACGCACACCGAGGATGCGCCCGTGATCCTCGCCGTCGCCGGCTCGCGCGACCCCGCCTCGCTGACGGATGCCGAAGCCATGGCGTCTCTTCTCTCGCTGCGGCTCGGCAGAAGGGTCGAACTCGCCTACCTCGCCGCACGCGAGCCCGACCTGGCCCATGCGCTGCGCGAGCACCCCGACGCGGTCGTCTCGACGTACCTGCTCGCCCGTGGCTTCTTCTTCGACCTCACCCTGAGGCAGGCGCCGGGCCGACGCGTCACCGCGCCCCTGCTCGACGGCACGACCGTGCCGCAGCCGCTGATCGACCTCGTCATCGCCCGATACGAGGGGGCGTCGGAGCAGCTGCTCACCGCACAGTCCCCCGGGGCCGCGCTGACTCCCGAGCCCGCACAGTCATGACCCTCGGCACGGTCACCCTGGTCGGAGCAGGACCCGGCGATGCCGGCCTGCTGACCCTGAGGGGGCTGCGCGCCCTGCAGCAGGCCGATGTGATCGTGGCCGACCGCCTCGGAGCCCGCGCCGTGCTCGCACAGCTCGCCGACGAAGGAGTGCAGCTCGACGCCGAGGTCATCGACGTCGGCAAGCTCCCCGGTCATCACCCGGTGCCGCAGGACGGCATCAACGAGCTGCTCGTCTCGCTGGCCCAGGAGGGCCGTAGTGTGGTGCGGCTCAAGGGCGGCGACCCCTTCGTCTTCGGACGAGGGCGCGAGGAGCAGCTCTTCTGCGAAGCCGCCGGCATCGCGGTCGAGGTCATCCCGGGCGTCACGAGCGCAGTGGCGGTGCCGGGTCTCGCCGGGATCCCCCTGACCCAGCGCGGCATCGCCGAGACATTCACCGTGGCCAGCGCCCACGACCAGATCGAGGCGCTCGGGGGCGGACGCGACCACACCGTCGTGCTGCTGATGGGAGTGAACACGCTCGGGCATTCCGCGCATGTGCTCGCCGCGGGGGCGCGCGGCGCCGACTGCCCGGTGGCCATCATCGAAGACGGGTTCGGTGCCCGACAGCGAGTCACCGTCGGCACCCTCGACACGATCGCCCACCTCGCCGCGGTTCGACAGGTGCGATCCCCCGCGGTCGTCGTGGTCGGTGACGTGGTCGCGCTCAGCCCGCACGGCGGGATCAGCCCGAGTTAGGCGACCCTCAGTCAAGAGGTGGCAGACTGTCGTCAGCGGACCGATTCTCGCCCGATGAGCGCGTCCGTCGGCGGCGCCGCCATGGTCGGCGCATCCGCGCCCGGTCACACGGCGGTCACCGCTCTTCTCCCGGGAGCGCGAATGACTGACACGGACACCTACGACGTGCTCGTGATCGGCGGTGGCCCTGCGGGGCTGTCCGCCGCCCTCAACCTGGGCCGTTCGCTCATGCGCGTGCTGGTGGTCGACGCCGACCGTCCGCGCAACGCCGCCACGCTGAACTCGCACGGCTTCCTCACCCGTGACGGGGTGGCCCCGCACGAGCTGCGCCGCATGGCCCGCGACGAGCTCGCCGCGTACCCGAACATCGAGGTGCGCACGCGCGTCAGGGTGCTCGAACTCCGCAGATCGGCTCCCACGGCGGATGCCGGGGCGGATGCGAGAACAGGTTCGGGAACAGACTCGGGGACGGATGCCGGTTTCACGGCATCCGTCGGCCGCAAGGACCCGACCGACGTGGTGACCGCTCGGAGCGTGCTGCTCGCGACGGGCCTGCGCGAGACCCTGCCCGACGTCCCGAATCTGCGGGGCTTCTACGGCATCAGCCTGTTCAGCTGCGCGGCATGCGACGCGTGGGAGCTGCGCGGGCGACGACTCGCCCTCATGGGAGAGACGCCCGACCTCGCCGACCGCGCCCGGCTCATCTCGCGCTGGACCGAGAGCCTCACCGTCTTCACCCTCGGCGCAGACACGGTCACGGCCGCGGAGGAGGCCGAGCTCGCCTCCACGGGGGTCGCCGTGCTGCGGCATCCGATCGCCGAGCTCGTCGGAGACCGCGGGCGCATCGAGGCGATCCGGCTGACAGACGGCACCGTCGTCACGGTCGAGGGCGGTTTCGTGCGACCCGAGTGGCAGACCGATGTGTCATTCCTGCACGGGTTCGCCCCCGCCATCGACCACGACGGGCACCTCGTCACCGATCGGTCGGGCCGCACCGACATCCCGGGGCTCTATGCCGCCGGTGATGCGGCGATCCCCGGCCCCCAGCAGCTGATCGTCGCAGCCGGCGCGGGCGCGAGGGTCGCGTCGGTCATGGTGCACGATGCGGTCGGCATCGCCACGGCGCACTGAATCAGCCGGCATACCGGCGACTAGGCTGACCGGCATGACGCGCATCTCGCAGGCCCCGCAGCTCGCCCGCCTCGCCGCCCTCTCGGTGATCGCGCTGGCCGCGCTGCCGCTCAGCGGCTGCCTGTATGCGCAGATCCCCGTGAACGTGCCGGATGGCGACGGGCCAGAGCCCTCCCCGACTTCGATCCCGTCCGAGCAGCCCTCGGACGAGCCCGCCGGCGACCTGCCATCGACCATGACCTTCGCAGACGGTGCCGACATCCCTTCGGAGGCGTACATCCAGTGGGGCGACGGGCTCATCGCCGACGACGGCTGGAAGATCGTCAAGCCGGACGACGGCAACGGAGGCTGGACGTACGGCACGGTCGACGGCACCTGCACGGCCCAGTTCTGGCAGGGGCTGATCCCCGATGTGCCGACCGTGGCCGGCGACGACAGCGTCAGCTCGGATGCCATGCTCGCCGTCATCCTCGGCGAAGCGGACGCCGCCGCGATCACCCCGCTCGCGACGACGGGGTCGTTCAGCTATCAGGTCGGCGGCAACGCCGACGTCGAGAACCGCCAGGTCGTGGGCGAAGAGGGCGAACGCCGATGGGCGATGGCCGCACGGGCCTTCACCGCGACGGGTGTCGGACTCTACGTGATCGTCGACTGCACCGGTGGCGACCTGCAGGCCACGATGGCCGAGGTCATCGACAGCAACGCCGTCGTCATCCAGTGACGCCGGCCGCCCGGCATCCGCTCTGCTGACGCCGGGCGGAGATCACTTGCCGCCCGGCGGGCCCACGAGCAGCAGGATCACGTACAGCGCGACGATGCCGACGACGAGCAGGATCGCCAGCACCCACGGGCGGCGCAGGAACCAGCGCATGAGCCTGTCGTACCAGCGCGCATCGCGCGGGTCCTGCGTCTGCTCCAGCCGCCACTCGCCGGCCAGGCGGCCGGTGCGATGCAGCCAGATCTCCATGGGAATGGTCGCGTAGGGGACGATGGCGCTCGCCACGGCCAGGATCGCGACGCCGAGGTGCCAGCGCTGGTTGAGCGCGACGAGCACGGCGGTCGCCGCGTACGCGAGGAACACGAACCCGTGGATGCCACCGCCGATCGTGACGACGATTCCCGGCGCACCTGCGGCACGGGCGATGATCGCCGAGATCAGGATGGTCCAGGTGATCGCCTCCGCGATCGCGAGAACTCGGAACAGGCGGTCGGGTGTGCGGAACACGGGACTCCTCGGGTGGGGGTCCGTCCAGCGTATCCGGAATAGCTATGCGCCCCCGGGTGTTGCCGAAGGCATGGTGACCGTCGACTCCGCAGCCCTCGGGCACGTGCTCGACTCCGTCGACCTCCGCGTCGGCATCGCCCGACGCGTCGCCCCCGCCACCGGCGGGTTCCTGCCGATCCCCTCGGGTTCGGCCACTCTCGTCTACATCGCCTCGGGCTCGGTGCACGGGCATCCCCCGCTGACCACCGGATGCCGCCTCGACGTCGACCCCGCAGCGCAGATCGTCGCGGTGGACGATCGCCCGCTGCACGCGAACCTGGTCGCCGGAGACGCGTTCCTGACACTCGGCCGCTCGTCGATCGCCCTCGAAGCCGACGGCGTGACCGATCTCGTCGTCGTCGACCTCGAATTCTCCGACGGCGCCGCGATGATCGCCGCGCTCCTTCCCGATCCGATCACCGTCATGTCGTTCGCCGCGCTGGAACCGGCCGCAGCCGCACTCGCCGGAAGCATGGGCCCCACCGATTCCACGACCTGCCCGTCACGCCAGGGCGACCCGGTGATCTGCCGGATGATGGCGCAGACCGTGCTGCTCTCGGTGATCCGCGCATGGGCCGCCAACGGCTGCGCGCCGGCCGGCTGGCCCTCCGTGTCGAATGATCCGTTCCTCGACCGCGTCGTCGAGGCGATCCATGAGCAGCCCGGCCGCGACTGGACGGTCGAACGCCTCGCGAGCGTCGGCGCGATGTCGCGATCCGTGTTCGCCGAACGATTCCGCAGCGCGATCGGCCGCTCACCCGCCGACTACGTCACCGAGGTGCGCGTCGACGCGGCGAAGCGGATGCTGAGCGAGGGCCGCTCGGTCAGCGAGACGTCGCGCGAACTGGGCTACGCCTCCGACGAGGGCTTCAGCCGGGCTTTCCGCCGCCGCACGGGGATGGCTCCGTCGGTCTGGCGGGCGACGCAGCTCACCGCCGTCCCTGCCTGAGCCGGCCCTGCCCGCCGCTCAGGCGCGCTTCGCCGCCGCGACGCTCCTGCGGTTCGACATTCCGAAGAGCACGGCACCGACCAGCAGGGACGCAGCTCCGAGCACGTAGACGAACTCGACATCGAGGGTGTCGACGAGCAGTCCGCCGACTCCGGCGGCGATCGTGATCGCTCCCTGGAATCCCACGACCACGAGGCTTCCGCCCGCCTCGAGCCGGTCGGGCGAGCGGTGCCCCACCCACGTGTTGATCACGAGCAGCCACGAGGAGAAGAAGAAACCCCAGACCAGCACGACGATGCCGATGCCGAGGACCGACCCCGAGAGGAAGATCATCGACAGCACCGACGCGGCGATCACCAGGGGGGCGAACACCGCGAAGAAGCCGAAGGTGCGGTCGATGAAGAACCCGAGCCCGAGGTTGCCGGCGAGGCCTCCGAGCCCGAAGAGGGCGAGAAGCAGGATGATCGTCGACGGCTCGATCTCGGGGATGCGTTCGAGCGCGAGTCGCACGTACGTGTAAGCGAGGAAGTGACCGAGCACGACGAGCACGTGCCCGACCATGCCGAGCCCGATGCCGGGACGACGCAGCGTGTCGACGAGAAGCCGGATGCTGGCGCCCTGCTCGGCCGGCACCGACGGGAGCATGAACCGCAGCGCCACGGCGAGCAGCACCATGAGGACGCCCGCGATCGCGAACACGGTCTGCCAGTCGACGATCTCGCTGAGCATCACACCGAGGGGCACTCCCGCGACGGTCGCGAGCGACACACCCGCGGAGGTGAACATGACGCCTCGCCCGAGGTGCTCCGGGCCCGCCAGGCGCACGGCGACCGTGATCGACATCGCCCAGAAGGCGCTGATCGCCGCACCCAGCAGGAACCGCGCGAGCAGCACGATGATGAGGTTGGGCGCGATCGCGACGATGAGGTTCGACGCGGCTGCGGCGAGCGCCATCCAGACGAGCAGCGAGCGCCGGTCGAGGCGGGGGAAGATCAGCCCCACCGTCGGCGCCACGATCAGACCGACGAGCGCGGTGACCGTGACCGTCTGCCCCGCCTGCCCTGGTGTGACGCCGAGAGCGTCGGCCATCTCGGTGAGCACGCCGTTGGGCAGGAATTCGGCCGTGACGAGAAGGAACCCCATCAGCATCAGCACGATGAGTCCGCCGTAGCGGATGCTCTCGGTGCGGGCGGTCGTCACGGGCACGGTCGTGGTCATGGTTCAACACTCCCAGGCGCGGAGGCCGGTCGCCCGACGCGGCGTCCAGGGCATCCGACCATTCGTCCGGACTGCGGTGAGACCGGGAGATCCGGGTCTGGACAGCATCCGCCCGCGCCCCCTAGGCTCGACGACGCACCGGGTTCTCCCGGAAGGCCAGAGCGAGAGGAGTGGATGACATGAACACCGTCTCTGTCGTGCCCCTCGCCGACATCCTTCCTCTCGAGGCCTCTCGCTCCTGATCCGCGCGTGGCCTCCCTCTCTCGGAGCCACATCGTGTCTGATCTCTTCGCTTCTTCCGAAGCATCCTCTTCGTCCTCCTTCTTCGACGCATCCCCTTTCGATTCCGTCCCCACCTTCGCCGACGTCGAACCCGGTGAGCACCAGCGCTGGACCACCTGGCCGGCGATCACCCCGTCGGAGCGAGGGCCGCTCCCCTGGCCCGAATGGGTGGTGACGAGCGCCGGCGCACTCGACACCGAGCTCGGCATCCTCAAGACCGGCAAGGAGGCCGACGTGTTCCTGCTCGAGCGCGCGGTGCCGGATGACCCGACCCAGCGCACCCTGCTCGCGGCCAAGCGCTACCGCGACTCCGACCACAGCAGCTTCCACCGCTCGGGCGTCTACACCGAGGGCCGCAGCACGAGGAACACCCGTGACACCCGAGCCCTCGCGAAGAAGTCCGAACACGGCCGAGCCGTCGCCGCCCTGCAATGGTCATTCGCCGAGTTCGACGCGCTGTGCCGCATGTGGGAGCTCGGCGCGCCGGTGCCCTACCCCGTGCAGGTCAACGGCACCGAGCTGCTGATGGAGTTCATCGGCGACGCGTCAGGAGTCGCGGCGCCCCGGTTGGCGGCCGTGCGCAGCGACCGGGCCGAGCTCGCCGGTCTCTACGACCAGATCGTCGACCTCATGCGGATCTTCGCCGCGGCGGGCTTCGCCCACGGCGACCTCTCGGCCTACAACCTGCTGGTGCACGGGGGTCGCGTGCGGGTGATCGACCTGCCGCAGATCGTCGACATCATCGCCAACCCCCAGGGCCTCGACCTGCTGCACCGCGACTGCGTCAACATCTGCGAGTGGTTCACCCGCCGCCGCGTCGAGCGCGACGCCGAAGAGCTCTTCGCCGAGATGCTCGCGGCGTCGTATGCGTGAGGGGTGTCGTCGACCCGGCCGAGTCAGCTGCGACCGAGTCAGCTGCTGCCGAGTCAGACGCGGCCGATGCGGGCGGCGAGCAACGACACCAGCTCGTACACGACGTGGCTCGCCGCGATGCCGGTGATCTGCGCATGGTCGTAGGCGGGCGACACCTCGACGACGTCGGCGCCCACGATGTCGCAGTCTCCGAGGGCACGGAGGATGCGCAGCAGCTCGCGGCTCGTGAGTCCCCCGGCCTCGGGTGTTCCGGTGCCCGGTGCGTGCGCGGGATCGAGCACGTCGATGTCGATCGACACGTACAGCGGCCTGCCTCCGACGCGCTGCAGGATGCGCTGGATGCCGGCCTCGACGCCGTGCTCCTCGATGTACTCGCTCGACACGATCGAGAATCCGAGGCGCTCGTCGTCTTCGAGGTCCTGCTTCGAGTACAACGGCCCGCGCGTGCCGACGTGGCAGCTCGAGGTGAGGTCGATCAGCCCCTCCTCGCTCGCGCGGCGGAACGGCGTGCCGTGTGTGATCGGGGCGCCGAAGTAGGTGTCCCAGGTGTCGAGGTGGGCGTCGAAGTGCAGCACGGCGACCGGGCCGTGCTTCGCCGCCACCGCCCGCAGCAGCGGCAGCGCGACCGTGTGGTCGCCGCCGATCGTGACGATGCGCTGCACCTGCTCGCCGAGCGCGAGCGCGGCGCGTTCGACCTCGGTCACCGCCTCGGTGAGGTCGAACGGGTTGACCGGGATGTCACCGGCATCCACCACCTGCGCGACCGCGAACGGCGACACGTCCTGGGCGGGGTTGTACGGGCGCAGCAGCCGCGAGGACTCGCGCACGTGCGACGGGCCGAAGCGCGTGCCGGGGCGATAGCTCACGCCGGAGTCGAAGGGGATGCCCACGACGGCGATGTCGGCGCGAGGCACGTCTTCGATCCTCGGCAGGCGGGCGAAGGTCGCGATCCCGGAGTACCGGGGGTTCACGGAGGCGTCGATGGGGCCCACGTTCTCGGTCATGATCAGTCCTGTCTCTGCGTGGGGATGTGCACGAGCTGCACTCCGCCGGCGGCGATGGCGTCGCGGATGCTCGGCACGATGTCGTCTCGGTCGTCGACCCGACGCCCGGTGGCGCCGAAGGCGGTCGCCAGCGCCGCCCAGTCGGGCTGCACCAGGTCGACGCCGATGGGGGTCATGCCTCGGTCGACCTCGTTCTGACGGATCTCGGCGTAGCCGCCGTTGTCGACGCACACGATGGTGACGTCGAGCCGCTGTTCGACGGCCGTCACGAGCTCATTGACGCAGAACATCAGCGCACCGTCTCCGATCACGGTGACGACGGGATGCTCGGTCTGCGCCACCCTGGCGCCGATCGCGGCGGGAAGGCCGTAGCCGAGGGTCGCATAGGTGGGCGTGTAGAGCAGGGAGTGCGGATGCTGCGAGCTCAGCACGCTGCCGAGCGCCATGTAGACGATCTGCGAGGAGTCGCCGGCGACGATCGCGTCATCGGGGAGAGCGTCGGCGATGAGCTCGGCCAGCGCGACCGCCTCGGGGGCGGTGTCGCGCATCTCGGCCTCGATCGCGGCGCGCTCGGTGGTCAGGTCTCGAGCAGCCCTGCCCTCGTCGGGCAGCAGCGCGAGCAGGGCGGCGCTCACCGCGGCGGCGTCACCGACGATCCCCACGGTCGCGTCGAGGTTCTTGTTCCGCTGCAGCGGCGAGATGTCGATGCGCACGACGGCGCCGCGCGCCTCCAACCGCGGAGCCCAGAGTTCGGCCTCACCGAGCTTCGATCCGATGACGAGCACCACGTCGGCGTCTTCGGCCACCTCGCGGGCCGCAGCGAGACGCAGGTTCGAGCCGAGCGACAGCGGATGCCGCTCGTCGACGACACCCTTGCCGTTGAGCGTGGTGAGCGCCGGGGCACCGAGGCGTTCCGCGAGTGCGGTGACCTCGTGCGCGGCATCGACCGACCCGCCACCCGCGACGATGACCGGCCGCTGCGCACCCTGCAGCAGACGTGCGGCATCGGCGAGAGCTGACGGATCACCCGACACCCGCGGAGGCATCACCCTGGGGTGGCGCGCCTCCGCGGGGACATCGGCCGGGGCCTCGAGCACGTCGAGGGGGATCTCGATGTGCACGGGGCGGGGGCGGCCGGTCTGGAAGAGCGTGAAGGCGTCGTGCACCGCATCGACCGCCTCGGCGGCGCTGGACACTCGGCGCGACCACTCGGCGATCGCGCCGACCATGGCCGTGGCATCCTTCGTCTCGTGCAGGGTGCCGACATCGGCGAACTCGGCGCCCAGCGGCACCCCGGGAGACAGCACGATCAGCGGCCGTGACTCGCAGAACGCCGTGCCGATCGCGCTCATGGCGTTCTGCAGACCGGGGCCGGAGGTCGTGATGACGACACCGGGAAGACCCGTCTGCTGCGCCCAGCCGTCGGCGCCGTAGCCCGAGCCCTGCTCGTGCCTGTTCGTCACCGCGCGGATGCCGAGAGAGGCGAGCGGGCGGTACAGCTCGAGGTTGTGCGTGCCCGGGATGCCGAAGATCGCATCGACGCCGTAGGCGCGGATGGTCTCGAGCACCGCGCGGCCGGCGGTATCGGCGTAGCGCTCGTCTGTCATGGTGGCATCCTCGCTCATGCCGAGACCATGACTGCGGCGCCGACGTGACGGCGTGTGCCGTCGACCCACGTCTCGCGCACGGCGATCGACGAGATCTCCTCGGCGTCGACGGCCAGCGGGTCGTCGGAGAGCACGACGAAGTCGGCGTACTTGCCGACCTCGAGCGAGCCGAGGTCGTCTTCGCGGCCGATCGACACGGCGCCTTCGATCGTGTGCGCGCGCAGAGCCGAGAGGGCGGAGACCCGCAGATCGTCTGGCCCGAGCTTGTGCCCCCGACGGGTCACGCGGGTGACGGCCGTCTGGATCGCCTCGAGCGGGATGGGCTCGGCCACCGGAGCATCCGACGAGATCGTGAACGGCACCCCCGCCCTCTCGAACTCGCCGAGGGGGTTGAAGCGCTCGCCCGGAGTGCCGATCGCCTCTTCGACGCCCTCGCCCCAGTTGAAGTAGTGCTGGGTCTGGTTGACCGGGCGGATGCCGGAGGCCGCCATCCGGTCGATCTGCTCGGGCGTCGGCAGACCGCAGTGCTCGATGCGGTGCCGCGCATCGGAGTCGGGCCGCTCGGCGAGCGCCGCCTCGATCGCCGACACGACCATCTCGATCGCCGTCGGCGACTGCGCGTGTGTCGCCGTCTGCAGGCCCGCCGCGTGCGCCCGGCTGATCAGCGCCGCGTATTCGGCGGGCTCGTGATACAGCTGACCGGTGCGGCAGGGGTCTCCGACGTACCCGTCGGGGAAGTACGCCGTCCAGCCGCCGAGCGTGCCGTCGGCGTAGAGCTTGATGCCGGCGAAGCTGAGGTGGGCGTTGCCGAACTGCCCCACGAGACCCATCTCGAGCGCCTCGTCGAGCAGGTGCGACAGCAGGTACATCGACACCCGCAGCTCGAGGCGGCCGGCCTCGGCGAGACGCAGATACATGTCGAACTCGCGTCGGGTGACCTGACAGTCGCCGATCGAGGTGACTCCCCCGGCGAGGAACCGCTGCGTGGCGGCATCCAGCTGACGCAGGTGCTCCTCCGGCTCGTCGGCGAGGTGGAAGTTCGGTCCGTGGTGGCCGATCTTCACCCCGTGCACGCCGGTGAGGATGTTGCACGCGGCATCCGAGAGCTCGCCCGTCAGCTCGCCGTCGGCGTCGCGGAAGAACTCGCCGCCGTCGGGATTCGGCGTGTCACGGTCGACGCCGTTCTTGGTGAGCGTGTACGAGTTGACGACGCCGCCGTGGCCCGAGGCGTTCATCAGGTAGACCTCTCGGTCGGCGGCGACCTCGTCGAGCTCGAAGCGGGTGGGATGCCGCTTCTCGGCGAGGTTGCGCTGCTCGTAGCCGTAGCCGCGCACCGGGCGTCCGGCGGGTGCGTCCACCGCCGCCGCCTTCAGCAGCGCCACGATCTCGGGGATGCTCTCGGCCTTCTCGGGTCCGCAGTCGACCCACGTCATCAGCTGCCCGAACATCAGCGGGTGGGCGTGCGCATCGACGAAACCGGGCACGATCACCGCGTCACCGAGGTCGACGTGGTCGGGTGCGAGCCCCGCGCGCTCCGCCGCGGCCCGGCACTCGGCCGGGGTGCCGATCGCGAGGATCCGGCCGCGATCGGTGAGCATGGCGGTCGCCGTCGTGGCATCCGCATCCACCGTCCGGATCACGCGAGCCGTGAACAGCTGCGGGATCGTCTGGGCGGAGCGGTCGAAGGGAGTGAGCTTTCTCATGGCAGCCTGTTCGCGGTCGTGTCGGTGCGGGCGGTGAAGGATGCCGTGACCGGGGCCTCATCCGAGTGCTGCGGGGCGAGCTTCGTGCAGATGCCGGCGATCACAGCCATGCCGGTGAACATCGCGAGGACCGACCAGATGTTGCCTGTCCAGGCGATGAGCTGCGTCGCGAACCAGGGCGAGAATCCTGCCCAGATCGCGGCACCCACGCCGTAGGACAGCGCGATCGACGTGTACCGGGACTGCGGACGGAACATCTGGGCGAGCAGGGCGGCGATCGGGGCGTAGGTCGCGCTCATCGCGATGCGCACCAGCGAGGCGAAGAGGAAGATCAGCGGCTCGACGCGTCCGGGGAGGATCAGCAGGAACGGGACGAAGGTGAGCACCGAAGTGATCAGACCGATGTACATCACGTTCTTGCGGCCCCACTTGTCGCCCAGCCAGGCGACCGGCAGAGTCACGACGAACTCGACGAAGGAGGCGATCGTCATCGCGTCGAGGATCACGCGCTCGTCGATCGCGATCGGGTCGCCCGTCGCATAGGCCGTGGCGAAGGTCGTCGCAAGGTAGTAGCCGCCGGTCGAGATGGGCAGGATGCCGATGCCGAGCAGGATCGGACGCCAGTTGGTGCGCAACGCGTAGGCCAGGGGCATCGACTGCTTGCGCCCCTCGATCTTCGTCTCGAAAACCGGGGTCTCCTCGACGCGGTAGCGCACCCAGAACCCGACGCCGACCAGCACGATCGACAGCAGGAACGGGATGCGCCAGCCGCCGTTGATGATGAAGTCGTCGCCGACGCGCGACATGATCGCGAAGATGCCCGAGGCCAGCAGGGCGCCGGCCGGGTTGCCGAGCTGGGTGAAGCCGCCGTAGAAGGTCTTCGACTTCTCGGGGGCGTGCTCGACGCTCATCAGCACGGCGCCGCCCCATTCGCCGCCGACCGCGAGGCCCTGGACGGCACGGAGCAGGATCAGGAGGATCGGAGCGAGGATGCCGATGTTCTCATACGTGGGCAGGCAGCCCACGAGCACGGTCGCCGCGCCCATGAGCAGCAGCGTGATGACGAGCGACGTACGCCGGCCGAGCTTGTCGCCGATGTGGCCGAAGATGATGCCGCCGAGCGGGCGGACGAGGAACGCGACGGCGAACGTCGCGAAGGCCGCTGCGGTCTCGGCGAGCCGGTCGCCGCTCGGGAAGAACAGCGGACCGAAGACGAGGGCGGCAGCGGTCGCGTAGACGTAGAAGTCGTACCACTCGATGGTGGTGCCGACGAAGGCGGCGAAGCCTGCGCGTCGCGCCTTGCTGTGGGTGGAAGTCATGTGTGGCCCGCTCCTTTGCGGAAGATGTCGGATAGCGAAGGATGCTACGGACGTGTGGACGCGAGGACAAGGTCAGAACTCCAGTGTGAAGCCTGATTCACTGATGTTGTGCTCGCTGGATCACGCACTATTCGCCTACCCAACCGCCACAACGGCTCTTACACTGCAGTTATGCACCTGCGGCGGCGCGTTCGCGGGAAACTGACGAATATGGGTGATCCATGGATTTCGACGCCGAACTGATCCGCGCTCTTCAGGAAGACGGTCGCGCCAGCATCCGCTCGCTGTCGCTGCGCCTCGGACAGTCGAGAGCCGCGGTCGCCGCTCGACTGCGCACGATGCTCGACGATCGCACCGTGCGCGTCGTCGCCGCGGTGGATCCGGTGTTCCTCGGTCAGCACGTGCTCGCGCACGTGTCGATCCGCACCGATGGGGCCGTGGAGATCGTCGCCGAGCACTTGCGCGACATGAGCGAGACCGTGCTCGTCTCGGCGGTCGGCGGTGCCCACGACCTCGTCACCGAGGTGCGCCTGGGCACCATGGCGGATCTGCACGACCTGCTGGCGCAGATCCGAGCGATCGACGGCGTCCTCGACATCAACACGATCATCTACTCGACCGTCGTGAAGGGCTTCTTCGTCTCGGAGTACCACGGTGACGTCACGCTCGACACGGTCGATGAAGACCTCATCGAACGGCTGCAGTCCGACGGACGCATGAGCTTCCGTGCACTCGGCGAGGCCGTGCGTCTCTCCCCCTCGGCTGTCGCGACCCGGGTGCAGCGACTGATCGACGGCGGGGTGATCAAGATCAGCGCTGTCGAGGCCAGGGGTCTCGCGCACCGACAGCTGTCGATGGGCGTCGGCCTCAATCTCAACCACGATGACGAGGCGGTGATCGAGGAGCTGAAGACCGGGCGAGGGATCGACTTCGCCGCCCGCACCCTCGGGCGCTTCGACGCGGTGGCCACGCTGGTCGAGCCGTCTGCGGGAGCGCTGTACGCGAGTCTCGAGCGGCTGAGGTCGCTGGCCGGCGTCACCCGCATCGAGGCGTGGCTGCACCTGGCCGTGCTCAAAGAGGACTACGCGCGGACGCTGCGCGAGCCGATGCCCCACCCCTGACGTGCGGCGCGCCGTCACCGTCCGTTCACCGCGCGCCGCCAGACTGCGATCATGAGCGAATCCCCGCAGAGCGGCGCGGTGCCCGAGCCCGCCGCGACGGCGAACAGCGGCGCGGTCGGCGTGATCGGCCTCGACCTGCGCGGCGAGACCCCCGCACCGAAGAAGCAGGTCTACTCGTGGGCGCTGTGGGACTGGGCGACGCAGCCCTTCAACACCGTCATCCTCACCTTCATCTTCACGGCGCTGTATCTCACGACCGAGGCGTTCCTTCCGGCGGAGATCGCCGGCCTCGACGCGAAGGACCCGATCCGCGAGGCAGCCGAGGCGGACCTCGCCTCGGGTCTGGGCCTCGGGTCGACGATCGCCGGGATCGCGATCCTCCTGATCGCACCGGTGCTGGGTCAGCGCGCGGATGCCGCGGGGCGCCAGAAGCTCTGGCTCGGGATCGGCACCGGGGCGCTCGTCGCCTGCATGCTCGGGCTGTGGTTCGTCGAACCGACGCCGACGCTGTTCTGGCTCGGCGTCGCGTTGATCTCGGCAGGGTCCGTCTTCGGCGAGATCGCCGCGGTCAACTCGAACGCCATGCTGATCGGCATCGCGAACCCGAAGACCGTCGGGCGCATCTCGGGCCTCGGCTGGGGCTTCGGCTACATCGGCGGCATCCTCGCACTGGTGCTCGTCGTCGTCTTCTACGTCTTCGACTGGTTCGGCCTGCCGGATGACGCGGGACTGCCGTTCCGCATCATCGCGGTCGCCTGTGCGCTCTGGGCGATCGTCTTCTCGATCCCGATCTTCCTCAACGTGCCGGAGCCGTCGCTCGGACGCCCCGAACGCAAGGTCGGCTTCTTCGCCTCCTACGGCCTGCTGGTGAAGGACGTCGTCGGCCTGTACCGCAACCCCGACACTCGTCAGACGTTCTGGTTCCTGCTGTCGAGCGCCGTGTTCCGCGACGGGCTCGGCGGCGTCTTCGCCTTCGGCGCCGTCATCGCCAGCCAGGTGTTCGACTTCGGCTTCCTCGACCTCGTGATCTTCGGCATCGCCGCGAACCTCATCGCGGGCGTCTCGACGATCATCGCCGGGCGCTACGACGACCGCTTCGGCCCGAAGCGGATCATCCTCGTCTCGCTCGCCGCCATGGTGGTCGCAGGCCTCGCGGTGTTCTTCCTGGTGGACGCCGGAACGGTCGTCTTCTGGATCGGCGGCCTGGTGCTCTGCGCCTTCGTCGGCCCCGCCCAGGCGGCGTCGCGGTCGTTCCTCGCCCGCATCACGCCTGCCGGGCGCGAGGGAGAGATCTTCGGCCTGTATGCGACGACCGGGCGGGCGGCGAGCTGGATGGCATCGGGCGCCTGGACTCTGCTGATCGTGCTTTCGGGCTCGACGTCGTACGGCATCCTGGGCATCGTGCTGGTGCTGATCGCCGGGTTCCTGCTGCTGCTGCCGGTGAAGGCGACGCAGCGCGGCTGAGGGGCGATGCGGGAGTAGCCTGACCGCGTGACGGTCATCATCGCTTTTCTCGCCAACATCCTCGTCGCGATCGCCAAGACGATCGCTGCGGTGATCACGTCTTCGGCGTCGATGGTCGCCGAGGCGGCGCATTCGTGGGCGGATGCCGGCAACGAGGTGTTCCTGCTCATCGCCGACCGCCGGGGCGCGAGGGTGAAGGATGAGCGGCATCCGCTCGGCTACGGACGTGCGGCGTTCGTGTGGTCGTTGATCGCGGCGTTCGGGATCTTCACCGCGGGGTCGATCGTGTCGATCATGCACGGCGTGCAGGAACTCGCCGAGACAGGCCCCGTAGAGAGCCCCGGGGTGGCGTACACCGTGCTCGGCATCGCCTTCGTGCTCGAGGGTGCGTCGTTCACGCAGGCGATGGTGAAGTCGCGACGGTTGGCGCGCGAGCGCGGATCGTCGACCTGGGACTATGTGCTCAAGACCAGCGACACGACGCTGCGGGCGGTGTTCTTCGAGGACATGGCAGCCCTGATCGGGCTGGTGATCGCGGCCGGTGCGATCGCGATGCACCAGATCACCGGAGTCGCCGCGTGGGATGCCGTGGGGTCGATCCTCGTCGGCGTGCTGCTCGGGGTGGTCGCGATCATCCTCATCGGCCGCAACATCGCCTTTCTCGTGGGCTCGAACGCGTCGCCCGCATTGCGCGATCGCGTCGGGCGCGCACTGCTCTCGTCGCCGCAGATCCAGCGGCTCACCTATCTGCACATCGAGTACGTGGGCCCGAACCGACTCTTCATCGTGGCCGAGGTCGATCTGACCGGAGACGCCCGTGAACACGATGTGGCCCGGAGCCTGCGCGTGATCGAACAGCAGATCGAGGCGCATCCGGTCGTCGAGACCGTGGTGCTGTCGCTGTCGGTCGACGACGAGAAGTCGCTGGAGTTCGGCGAGGTCTCCTGAACCTCTCACCCTGGACGCCGAATCATCCGGCGGGAGCAAGGGCCGACTCTTCCGGAAGACTGAGCCGCGGGGTGCGCCATCGCTGTGCCGGGTCCCACCATGCCGGTCCCCGCACTTGCGGAATGCCGTCGTTCATCCGGATCTCCCACCCGGACGTGCCCAGACTTCGGTGGTGCCACCAGCACAACGGCACACCGTTGTCCGTATGCGTCGGCCCACCCCTGGCGTGCTCGGTGACGTGGTGGATCTCACACCACGACGCCGACACGTGACACCCCGGGATGAGACATTCCCTGTCGCGCGCGATGATCGCGCGGCGTTGGTGCACGGAGAACACCCGATCCGTCGTGGTGATCCCGATGATCCGACCCTCGTCGAGAAGGACCCGCTGTATCGTCCCCGAGCATCCGACGTGCGAGGCGACACTCGCGGGCAGCTGTCCCCACGCACCGCTGACGCTCGCGCGCCCAGTGCCGTTCTCGAGGTCCTTCGCATCCACCGTCACGACCAGAGTCGGGGACGCTCCGCCGAGAGTGGGCATGTCTCGGTGTCGGGCGGCGATCGCCAGGGCGACGGCGAATGCGTCGTGCCGCTTCTGCGCCGCCGTGCGGTCATCGATGACGGCACGCGGATCAGAGTTGTACGGATCGTCGTCGTCGGCCGCGCCCGAATCGGTGGGGGTGAACGCCACGCCCGGCATCGGCGGCCCGTCGCCCTTGGGGTTGTTCACCGCATCGAGGATCAGCTCGAGCTGGGCCGCGCCCTCGGGCGTCTGGTATCCCTTGATCGACCGCAGTCCGTCGCGTACCCGCCCGAGGGTTATCCCCCGGCGGCGGGCAGGCTCATCGCCGGGCTCGTCTCCGTCGGGGTCGAGCAGCGAGACCAACGTCTCTGCAAGGAGCTTCAGCTCGTCGAGCGTCGGGGCCGGGCCCTGCACCTCTGCGCCGGGGCCGGCCTGCGGGTCGGGCCTGACGCCCCTCGCCGCACGGGCGAGGCACTCGTCGGCATCGAGCCGGTCAACGGCGCTGATGCGATATGACACCTTCTCGATCGGCTCGGTTGCGGCGAGCATCCCGGCGACTCCGATCGCACCGTCGAGCATCGCCTCTCGCAGCGCCGGCCACCGTGCAGGCATGCGGTCACCGGAGACCAGGTTCACCCTCCGCCGCACCAGATCGACGACCTTCCCGACGCGCGTCGCCCCGCGCAGGTCTGTCAGCAGCGTGCGCTGCAGCAGTTCGCTCTGCGTGCGGCATCCGGTGGAATGCGGGAACTCCACCGCATCCCCCGTCGCGATCGTCTCGACCACCACGGCCTCGACCCGACGGAACGCTGCGCCCGCCGCCTGCAGCACCTCCACCCGTTCTGCGTCGGACAATCCGGCGAGCGCGTCATCGGACAGCACCCGATCGAGGTCGGCGACGACCTGATCGAGGAGGGCGCGAGTGCGGGATGACATGACTCCATCCAACTCGGGGTCACCGACATTCAGACCGCAGAATCGAGCACTTTTCGACCAGATCAGAAGCATATTCCGGAACACCGGATGAGCGTTCCGGAACACCGGTCAGCGATCATGGAACACCGGCGATCGGCATCGCCGGCCGATAGCGCACGTCACGTGCGGGCTCAGCTCTCCCAGTTGTCGGCGAGCTTGTTCAGCAGCGTCGCGAGCTGGTCGCGCTCGTCATCAGTGAAGGCCGCGAGCGCCTTCCCCAGGGCCTCTCGCCGTTCGCCCCGCATCCCACGGGCGATCTTCCGACCCTCGTCGGTCAGCGCGATCCGGGTGCGCCGCGCATCGTCGGGGTCGGCCTCACGGCGCACGAAGCCGTGTGCGACCCCCTGCTGCACGAGCCTCGATGCTCGGGGCTGGTCGACGCCGATCGCCGCACCGAGGTCACTGACGCTGAGCGCGGCCGACGCCGCGGCGAGCGCCTCGAGCATCCGCATGCGAGCCGGTCCGCCGAAGCGTCCGGACGGGTCGTTCATCCAGGGCGGCATGCCCGGGTGCCCAGGGCGCCCGTGCGCGCGATGCCCCTGGTCGGAATGGCCCGAACGGTCGGAATGGCCTGCGTGGTCGTCATGGTCCGCGTGGTCGGAGTGCGGCCCGCCGTGCCACCCGTGCGGCCCGCCCATGCCTCGCGGGCCACGCCCGCGCTCGCCAGGACGTCGTCCGCGCAGACGCGACAGGGCGCGGGCTATGGCCTCGGCGGGGTCATTCTCAGCGGAGCTCACGATTCGATTTTACATGCGACTTGACATGGATCGTTACTGCATGTCACACTACATATACATGCATAGTGACAAGCACATGCCCCATGACATCTAAGGATTCCACTCATGAACACCTCTGACACTCAGAACACAGACAGCACCCACCGCCCCTTCGGCTACTGGCTGAAGGCCGTCGACCGCCTGATGGCGGCCGAGTTCGACTCCGCATTCGAGGGCGAGCACGCCAGCCGCCGCGACTGGCGGATCCTCAACGTCATCGATGGCACCGCGCCCGCCCGTCGCCCCCTGAACGCCCACAAGCTGCATGCCCTCGTCGAGCGTGGCTGGGTCGTCGCCGACGGCGACGGCTGGACGCTGACCGACGACGGCCGTGCGGCCAAGGAGCGCCTCGGCGGCATCGTCGACGGCATCCGCGCCAAGGTCACGGACGCCGTGAGCCCCGAAGACCTCGAGACCACGATGAGCTCGCTCGAGCAGATCGCCCGTGCGTTCGGCTGGGACGAAGATACTCCGCTCCCCCGTGGGCGCGGTCGTCGTCACGGCTTCGGAGCCCGCAGCTTCGGTCGCGGCTTCGCGCCCGAGCACGGGTTCGGCCCCGGCCATCCCGGACGTGGCTTCGGCCGTCGCCACGGACACCCGTTCGGACGCGGTCGCGGCTTCGCACCCGGATTCGACTCCGAGCACGAGCACGAGCACGAGCACGGAGCGGATGCCGAGCTCAGCGGCCACGACTGCGGACACCGCGGGCACCCGGGGCACGACCGCTTCGCGGACGCGTACGATCGCGCGCACCACGGTCGCGCTGGCGCCGGGCACGAGCACGGCGGGCACGAGCACGGCAGGCACGAAGGGCCCCGCCACGGCGAGCACCGCGGCGCCCGAGCGGCGCAGCACGCCTATGAGCGCGGCTTCGACGCCGGGTTCTCCCGCGGTCGCGACGCCTGAGGGCATCCGTCAGCAGGCACCTGATCCACAGAACGCCCCGCTCGCTCCGGCGAACGGGGCGTTCGCCGTTCACCGGGAATGGGGCCACCTCCTACCGGAGAGCGGGAAGGACGACTTCGTCCACCAGCTGCACCACCGCATCCGGTTCGAGCGCACGCCGGCGCAGACTGATGCTGCCGAACGCGGCGGTCGGCACGAGACCCGCGACGAGCGCGACCGGAGCGTCCGCCCGGACCTCGCCCCGCTCGATCCACCGCTCTATCACCACGCCGAGCGCAGCGACGGGCGGTCCTCCGACCACTCGATAGGCGACGTCGCGCAACTCGTCGTCGCGGCCGATCTCGCTCAGGATGCTGGCGAGCACGCCCGCCGTCCGTTCATCCGCCTGGGCGAAGTGCATAGCCGCGGCGATGAGATCACCGCGGAGCGTTCCGGTGTCCGGAACCGCGGCGGTCACCTGCAGCGCCCGGACAGCCGCCACGACGAGTTCGGCCTTGTTCTCCCAGCGACGGTAGATGGCGGACCGTCCGCAGCGCGCACGATCAGCGACCGCGCCGATCGTCGTGCCGGCATAGCCGTTCTCGATGAGGAGCTCCTGAACCGCATCGAGGATCGCCCCCTCGACGCCGGGGTCGCGGGGACGCCCTGCGCGCCGATTCGATTCGTCTTCGCTCATCGCACCCCATTGTATGTTCCGGTATCGAGCAGTACCGTTATATCCGGTACTGATCAGTACCGGAATAAGATCAGCGAAGGAGTCGTCATGGTCACCACCACCGCCCGCGGAGATCGGCACGCCACCGGTTCACGGTTGCGTCGCGCCCTCATACTCGCCGCAGCCGTGGCCATCGCGATCGCGGCGAACTCCATGGTCGCCCTCATCGCCGTTGCCGCCGGCGCGCCGACGACCTACGGCCCGCTGACGTTCCCCGCCTTCAGCCTGTTCACCACCGTGGGCGTCGTCGCCGGGTGGATCGGATGGTCGCTCGTGCGCCGCCACGCGCGCGACCCCCGCCGCACTCTCACCATGGTCGTGCCGATCGTGACCGTGGCGTCGTTCGTCCCCGACGTTCTGCTGCTCGCCCTGCGCTTCATCCCCGGGACGACAGTGAGCGCCGTCATCGCGCTGATGGTCATGCACCTCGTGGTCGTCGCCGTGGCAGTGCCCGCGTACATGTGGGCGTCGCGGTCGAGCTGACGGGAACCCGCTGTATGTCAGACGGCGCGGCCCTCCGGACGGAGCAACCGAGACGCACCGAGGAGTTCGATGCCGAGCAGATGGCCGTCCTCGTCGAAATCGAGGAACAGCTCACCCGAGACGCCGTCCGGCAGGTCGACCGGAACGGTTCGTGCAACCTCGCCGTCGGCGATCGGAGCACCCAGAGTCACATAGGCGGCATCGACCTCGGGGTCGTATCTCAGATCACCCATGCCACAGCGACCCGTCGACCGTCGCAGGCTCGCCAGTCGCCAGCGCGAACGACACGTTCGTGCCGAGATAGACGGCCCCGGCGATCGCTGCCACGAGCAAGACGATGAGGAACGCGAAGATCACGAAAGTCAGCGCGCCGTATCCGCCTGATGTCGGCGCCTCGGGCGCGACGGACGGCTGCGCCCAGTCCTCCGCGACCGGTGCAGGCTGGTCGCCGGTGAGGATCGCCGGCTTCGGCCGCGATCGGCGCGTCGACGGAAGCATCGCCTCCGGGGGAGGCGGCGGGATCACCGCATCCGGAATCGCAGACTCCGACGGAGGCGGCGGAATGACCGCATCCGGAATCGCAGACTCCGACGGAGGCGGCGGGATCAGACCGTCGGGGATCGGGATCTCGGCCGGCGGCGGCGGAACGACAGCGTCCTCCGACGGGATGTACGGATCTCTGCTGTCACCGCTCATGTCAGCCCCCTACGGCTCCGACGTCGGTCGTTCCGACGTCGGTCTTGTGGAAGTTCTGGAACGAGCGGGATGCCGTGGGTCCGCGCTGTCCCTGGTAGCGGTTGCCGTACGGGCCGGAGCCGTACGGGTTCTCAGCCGGAGAGGTCAGCCGGAAGAAGCACAGCTGTCCGATCTTCATGCCCGGCCACAGCTTGATCGGCAGCGTCGCGACATTCGCGAGCTCGAGCGTCACGTGCCCCGTGAAGCCGGGGTCGATGAAGCCGGCGGTCGAGTGCGTGATCAGCCCCAGGCGACCGAGTGACGACTTGCCCTCGAGGCGGGCCGCGATGTCATCGGCCAGCGAGACCTGCTCGAACGTCGCGCCGAGCGCGAACTCACCGGGGTGCAGGATGAACGGCTCGTCGGGGTCGACCTCGATCAGCCGAGTCAGCTCCGGCTGATCGACCGACGGGTCGATGAACGGGTACTTGTGGTTGTCGAAGAGACGGAAGTAGCGGTCGAGGCGCACGTCGATGCTCGACGGCTGGATCATCTCCGGCTCGTGCGGGTCGAGACCGATGTGGCCGGAGGCGAGTTCTGCTCTGATGTCGCGGTCGCTGAGAAGCACGGCCCCAGCCTAGTCACCACACGCGGCCGACACTTTGGCCATGACGGATCGTGCGGGTAGGCTTGCGTTCAGCCGCTCCTCGGATGCGGGTACGGGGCTGTAGTTCAATGGCAGAACTTCTGCTTCCCAAGCAGATAGCGCGGGTTCGATTCCCGTCAGCCCCTCCATATATGTGACGCCCCGCTCGCTGTTCCCGCGACGCACTCCGGCACCTCCTCGTAGATCCATCACGGATTCGTCGGTGGGTGGTCGAGGGTGATGACGAGTTTCCGTGCCGATACGCCACGGCGAAGGGTGTCGATGGCTTCCTGGATGGCCGAAAGCCCGTGTCCTGCGATGTGGGCCTCCGGGTAGAGGTGGTGGCTGCCCGAAGCGAGAGCGGCAGGGAGATACCCGCCCCAGACGGCCGGACCCACGGGAGACGCGGCGATGGCGCTTCCCCAGATGAATGATGCCCTGATGCCGCGAGCGCGACTGCGCACCTGCAGGAGGGCGGTCCTCGTTCCGAGCTTCAGGAAGAGGCGGATGCGGGCGAGGGAGAGACCGCCACGCCGGGGCTGTTCGTAGAACGAGACGGGAGGGCTCGCCATCGCGATCCGCGTGGCACCGGTGGCGCGGGCGATCCACAGACACGGCTCGGCCGATCCCACCGCGACGGCGAGGATCCCCGCCACGGCGGAGCCGCCGACCGCTTCGACGATCCGATTCGCCGCTTCCGGGTCGCGATAGTCGAAGGCGGCTTCTGCTCCCAGTCGCCTCATCCGGTCATGGTTCTTCGCAGAGGCCGTCGTGATGACGCGATAACCGGCCGCTCGGGCGAGTTGGATCGCATTGCCTCCGACGGCTGTCGCGCCGCCCCAGATCACGACGACCTCATCGCGATGCGCCGCGTCTCCGAGACGGGAGTAGTCCAGTCCCAGCTGCTCCTTCTCGAACAGGCCGGCCGCCGCTGTGGACACCGCCAGCGGCAGGACGGCGGCATCCTCGAAAGCGGTGGTGGCCGGCAGAGCGGCGGCCAGGCTCGCGTCGACCGCGACGTAGGTCTGGAAGCCGCTCTCGGAGACGGCATCCCGCCCCTTCTCCAAGCCCATCGCATACGCCACCACGCGGTCTCCGACGACGAAGTCGTCCACGCCCGCTCCGGTCTCGACGACCACGCCCGCGACGTCCTCCCCGAGGATCACCGGGTAGCGCAACCATCCGTACATGACAGTGCCGTTGGACTGGATGATCGCATCGAGCGGATTCACCGCCACTGCATGCACCTCGAGCACGAGCTGCCCCGCCCCCGGCTTCGGCATCGGGGCATCTCGAATCGTCAGGTCCGCATAGGCGGAATCGATCCACGCCGCAGTGTTGTCGCTCATTTTCCTCTGCTCTCCGAATCCGATGACATATCGTGTCATCACGCTCGAGCTTACGACAGTTCGTGTCATCATTGCTGTATGCCTCGATGGTCACCGGATGCTGCACTGCGGTTGGAAGCTGCAGCGATGAACCTGTTCACCGACCAGGGGTACTCGGGAACCACGGTTCCCCAGATCGCCGAGGCGGCGGGACTGACCACGCGGACGTTCTTCCGCCACTTCTCCGACAAACGGGATGTGCTGTTCCTCCGAGATCGCGAGTTCCCCCAAGCGGTGAGCGACTTCATGGAGTCCATCCCGCAGGAACGCGGCGGGACGGCCACCGTGCGCGCAGGCCTCGCGGCAGCATGCCGAGGCCTCCAGGAGTGGCGGGAGCAGATCGGACGTCGACGCAGCATCATCCGCAGCGAACCCGCGCTGCACGAACGCGATCTTCTGCGCAGTCACTACCTCGCGCGCGCCATCGAACGGTCACTGAACCAGCGCGGCATCGCCCCTGAGCACGCACATACCCTGGCCGCCCTCGCCGTGACGTGTTTCGACCTCGCGATGGACCGATGGCTGGAAGGCCCCTCCGATCTCTCACTCGAGGATGCCCTGACTGCGGTGTGGACCGACATGCAGGGATGGATCAACGGGTGACATCGCCGGCGGGAGCGATCGTTCTTCGGCGCGTCACGCGTCGGTAGCTGTCAGAGGTCTTCCCAGGGGGTGAACTCGACCGTCACGTCGTCTCCGTCGACCGTGTACGTGCCGATGAGATCGGTCCTATAGTCGGTCGTGCCGGTTCCGGACGAGGCTCCCCCCTCCGGGCGGTACCAGAAGACGACGTCGACCATGAATCGGTGGTCGGTTCGAAAGGTCACGTTGTACGGGGCCCGGATGACCCCGATCGTCGACGGATCCTGTTGCCTCAGGAGCAGAGGACAGGCCGCATCCGCCGAGGTACCGGGTTCGACACACGCGTCGGCTCGGTCGTTCGCGGCATCCGTCAGAGCCGTCTGCAGTGCCTCCGTCGCCGCGACCGAGAGTTCGGCCGTCGCTGTCGGCGGGACGGCTGCCAGCTCATCGGGCGCGACTGTGAAGTAGGTACCAAGGTCTGGGCCGATCAGGTCATAGACGGCGGGATACACCCGCACCGGCTCCGACCGCGAGTCCGCAGACACCCCGGCGACCTCTTTCACGGCGAGCTCGAGTTCGGTGCCGGCGAGATCGACCTGCTCCACACCCGTGAGGGAGATGCTGTCCCGCACGGCCACGGTCGCCTCGACCGTCAGCGGCGAGTCGGGGCGCCATCCCGGCTGCAGCAGCCAGTAGGCACCCGCATCTCGCGTCATCGTGAACGTATGGGTGAAGGTCTGCGAGGCGAGCTCCATCACAGCCCTCACCTCCGCGGTGTCGCCCTCATGCGTGGTCGTGGTGACGGACACCACCTCGATACGCTCGGTGGCGGCACTGAGGACGTCGTCGGTCAGGTACGTCGCATCGATACCGGATGCATCCGGGTCGACGATCTGCGCGGCGGTGGAGGCATCGCCGTCGGCGATCGCCGCGAGGTACGAGCTCACTGCCTCCGACGGATCACTGGAGTGGGATACCACCGCTGCCGCGGTCAGATAACCGCCGACCGCAAGCGCGACGGCACCCAGGGTGATCCACACGCGCCGCTCGCGTCGAGCCGCAGGCGCCGTCGGTGAACTGCCAGTCGTCGAAGCTGTCGTCACTGATCGATCCCTGTCCCTGAGGTCCTCATCGAGCTGTCCGACTCAGACTACGGCGACACCCGGATACCGACCCTCCGCGAGCTCCACATGTGTGACGACTCCTTCACGGAGAGTCAGCGCCGCGGCTTCCGGGCCTCGATGAGCGTGCGAGACGAGTGAGCGACGAACGGGCCCTCCTGCAGCCGCTCGTGCAGACTCTGCAGACGCTCGCGGTGCGAAGCGGAGTCGAAGCCCGGCACCAGCCAGATCACCTTTCTCAGGAACCACACGATCGCGCCGACGTCGTAGAACTCGATACGCAGGCGCTCCGTGCGCAGATCGACGACGTCGAGACCGGCCGCCCTCGCCTCCGACGCCTCGACCTCGGGGTCTCGGCGACTGCGGATCTCCGTGGGCTGCGGCCCGAGGAACTCCTCGACGAGCTCGAACGCGCTCGCCGGCCCGACGTGCTGCGCGAGGTAGCTGCCGCCGGGTGCGAGCACCCTGGAGACCTCCGCCCAGTCGACGGCCACCGGATGCCTACTCGAGACCAGAGCGAAGCTGTCGTCCGCGAACGGCAGGGGCTGCCCCTCCGTCACGCGGACGACGACCACTCCGCGCGGCTGCAGACGCGCGGCGGCGCGCGTGAGGTTCGGTGGCCAGGACTCGGTCGCCGCGGCGAGCGGCGGGAGCGTGGGTGCCGTGTCGAGGACCTCGCCACCCCCGGTCTCCAGGTCGAGGAGAGAGGGGACCACGGCGATGCGCCGAGCGAGCAGCTCCGAGAAGCGCCACGTCGGACGCTGCTCCGTCGCGCGGCCGTCGATCCATCCGAAGTCCCAGCCGTCGACCGACGCGGCGTCGGCCTCGGCGATCAGAGCATCGACATCCTGAGCGGACGCCCGCTCCGTCGCCCCCGCCCGTTCCTGCGGGCTCATCCGACCCGCTCCAGTCGAGCCTCCTCGGATCGAGCGGTGTCGAAGCGCGGCACGGCGTCGAGCAGCTCCCGGGTGTACTCGTGGTGCGGATGCTCGAGCACGACGTCCGCCGACCCCGTCTCGACGACGCGTCCGTCCGACAGCACCGTGACCTCGTCGGCGATCTGGCGGATCAGTCCGAGGTCGTGCGAGATGAACAGGTAGCTGAGGTCGCGCTCGTCGCGCAGGTCGAGCAGCAGCTCGATGACCTGCGCCTGAACCGAGACGTCGAGCGCCGATGTCGGCTCGTCGAGCACGAGCACGGACGGCGCGATCACCAGGGTCCTCGCGAGCGCCACGCGCTGACGCTGCCCGCCGGACACCTCGCGTGCACGTCGTCCGAGCGAACTCGCCGGCAGAGCCACCTGATCGATGATCTCGGCGACGCGGCGCCGTCGCTCGACGGCCGAGCGCACCCCGTGGATGCGCAGCGGCTCCTCGATGATCTGCCTGATCGTCGAGCGCGGATCCACTGCCGACAGCGGGTTCTGGTAGACGAGCTGCAGCTGCCGCGCGAACGGATTGGCGACCGACGGGGTCTGCGGCAGGTCGCGACCGGCGACGGCTACTGCACCGTCGTCGAACGACGTCAGTCCAGCGGCGATGCGCGCGAGGGTCGACTTTCCCGATCCGGATTCGCCCACCAGCGCATGGATGCTGCCGCGTCGGAGAGTCAGCGAGACGTCGTCGAGCGCCTTCGGCGCATCCGGGTCGCGACCATACCGCTTGGAGACCCCGGCGACCTCGACCACGGCTTCCCGCTCCGCACCGGCATCCGAGGTCTCGCGTCGGGTGTCCCTCTGCGCGATCCGATCCCGGTACCGAAGCGGCGAGGACGCCGGCGAATCCGAGAGCAGGCGGATCGTGTACGGATGCCGCGGGTCGGACAGCACCTCGTCGGCGCGCCCCTGCTCGCGGATCTCGCCGTCCTGCAGCACCACGATCGCGTCGCTGCGCTCCTGCGCGAGCGCGAGATCGTGGGTGATGAACAGGATGCCGAGGCCCAGCTCGTCGCGGAGCCCGTCGAGGAGATCGAGAATGCGGCGCTGCACTGTCACGTCGAGCGCAGAGGTCGGCTCGTCTGCGATGAGCAGCTGCGGGCTCGCGGCGATCGCGATCGCGATGAGCACGCGCTGCAGCTGGCCACCGGAGAGCTCATGCGGGTACGCCCTGACCCGCGACGCGGCGTCACGGATGCCGACGTGCTCGAGCAGCTCGACGACCTTCGAGGGCACGTCGACCCTCGCGACCTCTCCCGATACGGCGACGGCCTGTGCGATCTGGGTGCCTATGCGCTGCAGCGGGTCGAGTGAGCTGAGCGGATCCTGCGGGACGAAGCCGAGGGTCGTGCCGCGCAGCGGACGCCACTGCCTGCTCGACCTCTGTGCGACGTCGTGGCCCGCGACCTGGATGCGCCCTGAGGTCACCCGGCCGTTCACGGGGAGGAGCCCGGCGACCGCGCGAGCGATCGTGCTCTTGCCCGAGCCCGACTGGCCGACCAGCGAGACCGTCTCACCGCGACCGACCTCGAACGAGATCTCGCTCACACTCCGCAGCGGTCGGCGCGAACCGGGCACCGAGTACCCGACGGCGAGGGAATCGACCACGAGCGGCAGCGGCCTCTCGGGCACGGCATGGAGGCCGGGGGCGGCCTGGCCACCGAGATGCTGAGCCAGGTGCGGGTGGGTAGTGCCGGTCATGCTGCGGTCCTTCCACGGGAGAGCTGGCTGAGGCGACTGATGGCGAGTACGGTGACGCCGATCACGAGTCCGGGCACGATGACGAGCCACGGCGAGGAGACCACGTACTGGCGCCCCTCCGAGACCAGCAATCCCCATTCGGGCTCGGGTGGCGGCGCGCCGTAACCGAGGAAGCTGAGCCCGGAGATCCAGATGATCGCGAGACCGAACTGCAGTGCCGTGAGCGACAGCACGGCCGAGTACGAGTTCGGCAGCACATGCCTGATGAGGACGTGGAGGCGTGACCCGCCGAGGTGATGGCTCGCCTCGACGAACGGCAGGTCCTTCACGGTCAGCACCTCGGAGCGCATGATGCGGGTGAAGGCCGCGATCGAGGAGATACCGACGGCGACGGCAGCGTTGAGCGTGCCGAAGCCCAGCGCGACGATCACGACCATCGCGAGCAGCAGGCCCGGGATCGACAGGAGAACGTCGACGATCCGGCTGATCAGCGCGTCGACGATCCCGCCGAACGAGGCGGCGATCAGACCGAGCACGGTGCCGACGCCGAGGCCGATGAGGACGGCGACCGCGGAGCCGAGCAGGGTCCGACCGGTGCCGTGTACGATCCTCGACAGCACGTCGCGGCCGAGGTAGTCGGTGCCGAACCAATGCGCTGCGGACGGTGCGGCGAGTGGATTCGCATCGTCAGGTGCGAGCGGGTCGTAGGGCGCCAGGAGTCCCGGTGCGAGCACCGAGAGCAGCACGAGAGCGAGGACGAGGAGCGCCAGGAGGTCGCCGAATCCGAGCCGGGCGGTGAGGCGACGTAAGGCACTCGGCTCGACGTCCACGGTGTCGTGGACGGAGGCGGGGAGTCTGTCGAGTGCAGTCGTCATGCGAGCACGCTCTCTTCCTGGACGGGGACGGACGACGGGCCGAGCGGACGACTGCGACCGTCCGCGGCGGCTGACCGCCGTCTCGACTGCGCGGTCACCCGGCCGGGGGTGACGATGCGAGGATCGAGGATCGGGTAGAGCAGGTCGGTGATCAGATTGATGCCGACGTAGATGGCGGAGATGAGGATCACGACCGCCAGCACCACGGGCGTGTCCTGATCGCGGACGCTCTCGAACGTGATGAACCCGAGCCCGGTGCGTGTGAAGACGGCTTCGACGATCACCGCACCGGCGAGAAGCTCTCCCACGATCAGAGCGAGCATCGTGATCGACGGGATCGCCCCGTTCTTGAGCACGTGTCCGAGCGCGATCCTCGACTCGCTGCGCCCTTTGGCGCGGAGCACCGTGACGAACGGCTCGTCGGCCGCTTTGCGCAGACCTTGGATGAGCACCTGCGACAGCGGCCCGATCACCGCGAGGGCGAGCGTGAGCGCCGGGAGCACATACGACACGAATCCCTCATCGCGCACCGACGAGACCCAGCCGAGCTGGAACGAGAAGACCGCGAGGAGCACGAAGCCGATGAGGAAGCTCGGTGCCGAGATGGAGGCGATCGGCAGGGCGCTCGCGAAACTGCGCACGGCCTTCCAGGGCGCGTAGACGGCGACCAGGGCGGTCGCCAACGCGATCACGATCGTGAAGACGAAGGCGATCGCGGCGAGGACGATCGTGTCGGAGAGCCCCTGTGCCACGAGTTCCGACACGGGCCGGTTGCTGACGAGCGAGAATCCGAGATCGCCCTGGAAGAGACGGCTCACGGCCAGGAAGAACTGCTCCACGGGTGAGAGGTCGAAGTGATAGTACGCCCGCAACGCCTCTGCCGCGGACGGCGGCAGCGGATTGAGCGGGCTGATGAGCTTGTTCTCGATCGGATCGCCGGGGAGTACGAAGAGCGCGAAGAACACGAGGGTGTAGACGAGAGCGATCACGAGCAGCGCCTGCGCGATGCGGCGGACGACGTAGGTGCGGTACTGCATTCGGGCCTCCTTGCGGCCATCGGGCGTTCCGACGGGAGGGCGTCGCGCGCGGCGCCCTCCCGTCGGGTCAGTCCTCGATCGAGGCGTTGTAGAACTCCGGCAGAGCGCCGTCCGTGAGGCGGAAGCCCTTCACGTGCTGCTGGGTGACGTACACCTGGCTGTCGTTCAGGATCGGGACCACGTACGCCTGATCGATCAGATAGTCCTGGATCTGTCCGAGGATCGCCGTCCGGGCCTCATCGTCGGTCGCGGCATACTGCGAGTCCAGCAGCGACTGCAGGGTCTGGTCGGACCCGGCGAGGCCGAGCAGATCCGAGCCTGCCGAGCCGTAGTACTCGCTGAGACCCTTCGAGGCGTCCGGGTGCGGCCATCCCACCCGCAGCGGTCCGACTTCGGGGTCCGCGAACGCGGTCGCCCAGTAGGTCGAGTAGTCGAGCTCGTTCAGCGCCAGCTCGATGCCGACGTCCTTGAACTGGTTCTGGATCTGCTGGAAGAGACTCTTCGCGGTGTTGTCGTAGACGTCGATGTAGGTCTTGAGCGTCAGGCGCTCGCCGCCCTTGGTGCGATAGCCGTCGGAGTCGCGCTCCGTCCATCCCGCCGCGTCGAGCAGGCTGTTCGCCTCATCGGGGTCGTACTCGAACTTCGCCGACTCGTCGACGTAACCGAAGGTGCCCGGCGACAGCACCGAGCTCGCGGCCGTCCAGCTCTCGGTGTACTGAGTCTCGATGATCTGCTCGCGGTCGATCGCGTGCAGCAGGGCTCTGCGCACCTGGATGTCGTCGAAGTGCGGGGCACTGGGACGCAGGAACCACTGGTTGCTCAGGCCGACGCCGGTCTTCGAGACGATCTCATACCCGGCATCCGCGAGTCCCTGCTCTTCACTGGGCTGGACGTAACGGATCACGTCGGCCTCCCCCGACGTGAGGGTGCCGAGCCGGACGCTGTCCTCCTGCACGGGGATCACGGTGACCTGGGCGAGGTGCGCCTCGCCCTGGTTCGGCGAGCTCTCTGGCGCCCAGGCGTAGCCGTCGCGGCGCTCGAGGACGATCTCCTTGCCGTAGGTCTCCGAGGTGACGACGAAGGGCCCACTCCCGATCAGGTTCACGAACTTCGACTGATCCTCCTTGCTCGCGTCGATCGTCGCATCCGCGACGAGGCCGGAGCCCCAGCCGGTGAGCACGTTGAGGAACGGCGCGTACGGCTCGGGGAGCGTGACGGTCACCGTGCGGCTCGCGTCGTCGGCGGTCGCCGCCAGACCGCTCGGGAACTGGGCGTTCGGGGTGGTGCCCACCGCTTCGTCGCCCGCGGATTGCCACTCGAGGTTCTTCGCGACGCTCGACGCGTCGAGATCAGTGCCGTCGCTGTAGGTGACGCCGTCACGGATCACGAACGTGTAGGTGAGGCCGTCAGGGCTGACCGTCCACGACTCGGCGATCCAGGGCTCCAGCTGGTTCGTGTCGGGGTTGCGGTACAGCAGCCGGTCGGTGATGTTCTGCTGCAGTGCACGCGTCTGCCACGTGCCGGACTCCTGCACCTGCGCGGAGGTGGGGATCTCGGCGTCGAGGTACACGAGGGATCCGCCGTCGGCGTCGGTGGACGCCGGCTGGGCGGAGCAGCCGACGAGCGCGATGCTGAGCGCGGCGACGGCTGCGGCGGCGAGTCTGACTCGTCGTCCGGTGATTCGGGACATGGCGGATTCTCCTGAGGCTGGGTTCGAGATGCGGGGGGCGGGATGCGACAAGGCCACTGCTGTGCCCGTGTGGTTGACCATCCTGCGGCTGGATCGGGCCCTGCGCACGCGCTGTTACCAGCGGTGACCGGGATCGTCGGTCGGTGTCGCTGTATGACGTTGCGTGTCGGCTCCCGGGGCGGACCTCGAATCCGGATCAGCACCGGGCTCGCGCTCTGCGGGGTCGGGAAGCGGCTCATGGCGAGCCGCCCACGGGTCGGGGTCGGCTCCGTTGACGTACCAATCGCCGAGAAGCCTCGCCTTGTAACCACGGGGGTTGTGGGAGATGAGGGTACGGGCGTTGCGCCAGTGCCGATCGAGGCCTGCCCTCTGTTCGACCGACGAGGATCCGAGCGCGTCGAACAGCTCGGTCGAGGCGCGCAGGGCGGCGTCGGCAGTGACGATCTGGGCCTCGTAGGTGGCGACCGCGGCAGGATGCAGCAGGTCGCTGCCCCTCGCATCCTCGGCGCGCGGCCCCTCGGCGCTCGCACGGGCGGCACGGAGGGCCTCCAGCCCGGCGTCGAGTTCGCGCGCCGCATGCACGACCACGGCTCGAGCCGCCGCGGCGGCGGCGGCCACGCCGCCGATCGTCTCCTGCACGATCGCGTCCTCCCTCGGCAGAGCGGCGAGACCCTGCGGATAGTTGCGCACCCGTGCACGGACCGCGGCAGCACCGTCATCCCGCGCTCCGACGGCCACACCCGCCACCGCGGCGACGAGCACCAGCTGGTAGATGGTCTCCTGGTGGGGCGAGCGACCTCCGTCCGGGAACACGGCGTCACCCGCGACGGGGACGTCTCGGAGCTCGGTCGTGCCGCTGGCGGTGAGCCGTTGGCCGATACCGCCCCAGTCGTCATGACGCACGACACCCGCTTCCGAGGCATCGACGACCACGAGCACATCCGCGCCGTCATCCGTCTTCGCGGTCACCGTGATCCAGTCGGCGTAGAGGCTGCCGGTGCTGTAGTACTTGGTGCCGCTCACCGTCGGGGGCCGCGTCGACGCGTCGAAGCGCGTGCTGCTCCTGGCGCCTGGCACGGTGGCGCGTTCCGACCAGGCACCGCCGACGAAAGCACCCTGGGCGATGCGGGCTATCCAGACGTCGTCAGCACCGCCCTCACGATGCCAGAGGCGGTCTTCGACGAAGGCGATGTGGTTGCGCCAGATCTGCGGAAGGTTGGCGTCGGCGGCACCGAGGTCGATGAGCAGCTCGACGAGCTCGCCGGCGGTCAACCCGCCTCCGCCTTCCGACACGTCGAGGCGCACGGCGCCGAACCCCGCGGCGGCGAGGCGTCGGACCTCGTCGACGGGGAGCTCGCGCGAGGCCTCCCGCGTTGCCGCACCCGCGGCGATCTCCGCGAAGAGCGGGGCGAATCGCTCGCGCGCCGCAGCGAGTCGGTCGGTCGACGCGGTAACGGGCGAGTCGACGGACGAGATGCTCGGAGCGGGGGCCGTGCTCATGCCGAGGCTCCGATCAGGCGGGAGTCCGCCGGTCGAGTGCCGCCCAGTCCGGTTCCGCCGCGATACCGCGCCGCCGGGTGGTCGTCAGGGAGACGCGCTCCGCCGCCGGTCAGCCGCTCGCGCAGGGTCTCGCCCGGCACGTAGGCGGTGCGCAGCCGTCCCCGCCGTTGGAGCTCGGGGACGACGAGCTCCACGAAATCCTGCAGGGTGTCGTAGCTGTGGTACTGGCGGAGGTTGATGCCGTCGATGCCCACCTCGTCGAGCCAGCGCTCGATCTCGTCGGCGACGACCTCGGGAGTGCCGACCGCGAAGAAGTCCTGCTCGAGCTCTGCGCCGACGCGTTCGATGAAGTCACCCACGGTGCCCGACACCGACTGCGGAGGCAGCGTGTCATCCGGCAGACCCTCGGCGGCGAGCGCATCCGCGATCGTGCGCTCCGCCGGGTGCGCGGTGGGGTCGAACGGCAGGCTCGCATGCACGAACCGGCCGATGAGGCTCGCGTGCTCGCGATACTCCTGGGCCTTGCGCTCGGCCTCCTCCTGTGTCGGGGCGACGATCACGGCGGCCTGCACGACGATCTTCACCGAACTGCCGTCACGACCGTTCCGCCTCGCCGAGTCACGGAACCGGTCGATCAGCGGTCCCGCACCTCCGGGGCCGCGGACACCGGTGAACACCGCTTCGGCATGACGACCGGCGAAGTCGATGCCCGCGGGCGACGCGGTCGCGGTGAACAGCACAGGGGTGCGCTGCACGCTCGGCTCCGAGAGATGAGGGCCCGCGACCCGGAAGTACTCGCCCTCGTGGTCGATGTATCTGACCTTCGAAGGATCGGAGTACACCCCGGCCGCTCGGTCGCGGATCACGGCGTCGTCGTCCCACGATCCCTCCCAGAGCTTGTAGACGACGTCGAGGTACTCCTCCGCGATCGCGAAGCGCTCATCGTGCGGGATCTCCTCGGCCAGACCGAAGTTCCGCGCCGCATTCGGCAGGTAGGACGTGACGATGTTCCAGGCCACGCGCCCGTTGGTGAGGTGGTCGAGGGTGCTCATCCGACGGGCGAACCCGAACGGCGGCTCGTAGCTCGTCGAGAAGGTGATGCCGAATCCGAGGTGCTCGGTCACCGCCGCCATCGCCGGGACGACGAGCATCGGATCATTGTTCGGGATCTGCAGCCCCTCGCGCAGGGCATCCGCGGGTCCACCGCGGAAGACGTCGTACGCACCGACGACGTCGGCGATGAAGATCGCGTCGAATCCACCCCGCTCGGCGGTGCGCGCGAGCTCCGTCCAGTACCGGATGTCCGTGTAGCGGTCGCGATTGTTCCCTGGCAGGCGCCACAGCCCGTGCGTGATGTGGCTCACGCAGTTCATCTCGAACAGGTTGAGGATGAGGGGCTTCGGCTCGGCCGATGTGCGGGCAGTGATGATCGTCTCCTCTGACAGCGGTGAACGGGCCTCACGACGCGAGCCCGGTGAATCAGCACACTAGGTCGCGACGGAGGTCGGATCCGCCCCGGTGTCATGAGGGGTAACCGGGGGTCATACGAGAACCTCTCCCTCGCCCGGATGGCCTTCTCACCCCATCCGATTCCTCGCGGGCTCCGAACAGGAGCAGATGGGCCCGTTCTCGCGCGCCCGAGAGGAGTTCCGATGATCGAATCGTCGACCCCGCCGCTCGCCGACCTCGACGGGTACCGCAACGTCACCGACCTGCTGGTCGCACGCGCAGCCGCAGCTCCCGATCACGTCGCCTTCGAGGTCAAAGGCGCGGATGCTCGAGGACCGTGGCGCCCGATCACGACTCGGGAGTTCCTCACCCAGGTGCGCGCTCTGGCCAAGGGCTTCATCGCCCAGGGCGTGCGGGCCGGCGACCCCATCGCGATCATGGCGCCGACGCGCTACGAATGGGCCGTCGCCGACCTCGCCTCCTGGTTCGCCGGCGCCGTCGTCGTGCCGATCTACGAGACGTCATCGCCGTCGCAGGTCAATGCCATCGTCGCCGATGCCGGCGTGCGCCTGGCGATCGGCGGCACCACTGAGCACGCGGTGCTTCTGCGGGCGGCGCTCACGCAGACCGGACGGAACACTCTCGGCGCCTGGACGATGGATGCCGCAGCATCCGGCACGCTCTCCGACCTGGTCGCGCGGGGCGTCGACGTCGCCGACGACGAACTCGAGGCTCGCAGGACCTCGGCCTCGCAGGACGACCCCGCGACGATCGTCTACACCTCGGGCACCACGGGCGAGCCCAAGGGCGTCGTGCTCACGCACCGGAACTTCCTCGGGCAGGTCCTCAACATCGCCGCCGCGTATCGCGAGATCGTGAACGAGCAGGGCAACACCGTCATCTTCCTGCCCCTCGCCCACGTGCTGGCGCGCGGGCTGCAGCTGATCTGCCTGGCCAGCGGCATGCGCATCGCGCACCTCTCCGATCCCTCGACGGTCGTCGCGACCCTCGACACTCTGCGCCCGACATTCCTGGTCGTCGTTCCGCGGGTGCTGCAGAAGATCCAGGCCGCCGCGGCCGACAAAGCCGCCGAGAAGAAGCTCTCGGCGGTGTGGGCGAAGGCCCGGTCGACGGCCATCGCCTGGGGCCACCGCGCCGAACGGATCGACGCCGGCCGCCGTCTCCCGAAAGACCTCGGGCTCAGCCTGCGGCACCGCTTCTTCGACGCTCTCTTCTACCGCCGCCTCCGCACCGTGATGGGCGGGCGCGTCGGATACATCCTGTCGGGTGGAGCCGCGCTCGACGCCGAGCTCTCGCTCTTCTTCCGCGGCATCGGCGTTCCCGTCATCGAGGGCTACGGTCTCACCGAGACGACGGCGCCGCTCACCGGCAACCTGCCCGGTCGCATCGCCTCCGGCAGCGTCGGCTCGCCGCTGCCAGGGCTCACCGTGCGCATCAGCGACGACGGCGAGGTGCTCGCCAACGGCATCGGCGTCTTCGGCGGGTACCGCAACCCGGCCCACGACGAGGGCGCCTTCGTCGACGGCTTCTTCCGCACCGGCGACCTCGGGCGGCTCGACGACCAGGGCCGGCTCTTCCTCGAAGGCCGACTCAAAGACGTGATCGTGACCTCGAACGGCAAGACGGTGGTGCCGACGCGGTGGGAGAGCGCGGTCGAGGCGGATCCGCTCGTCTCGCACGCGGTGATGGTGGGCGAGGGCAAGCCGTATCTCTCGGCGCTTCTCGTGCTCGACCCCGAGCAGACCGTGGCCTGGGCGGCATCCGAAGGCGTCAGCATCCCTCCGATCGCCGAGGCCGACCTCCGCGCCGTGACCGACCCGACCCTGCGCGCTCGCCTGCAGCATGCCGTCGACGCCGCCAACGCACTCGTGGCCCGCAGCGAGCAGGTGCGCCGGTTCAGCGTCGTCTTCGCCGACCTCGACGACCGCGCCCTGGTCACGCCGACCATGAAGCTCAAGCGGAGCGTCGTGCTGGATCGCGCCGCCGTCACCGTCGAAGACCTGTACCTCTGAGAAGCAGAAAGAGAACGATGTCCTCCCCCACCTCCTCCACCCCCAAGTCTTCGCGATCGTCTCTCATCGCGATCATCGTCGCGCTCGTCATCGGAGCCCTCGTCGCACTCGCCGGGAGCCAGGGCGGTGCGGCGATCGGCGGCATCCCGCTGTTCGCCCTCGCCGTCGCCGCGGCATTCGCCATCCAGGTCATCGCGTTCATCCCGGCGATGATCCTGCGCACCGAGCGGTTCTTCGACCTCACCGGCAGCCTCACCTTCCTGGCCATCTCGGTCGCTCTCGTGCTGCTGACGCCTATGCCCGATGCGCGCAGCTGGATCCTCGCGGCGATGGTGATCCTGTGGGCCGTGCGCCTCGGGTCGTTCCTCGCCCTGCGCGTGCACAAGGCCGGATCCGACGGCCGCTTCGACGAGATCAAGGGCTCGCCCGTGCGCTTCCTGCAGGTGTGGGTGATCCAGGGTGCGTGGGTGTCGATCACGGCGGCGGCGGCATGGATCGCGATCAGCACGGATGCTGCGGCACGAGCGCCCATCGGATGGCTGACCGTCGTGGGCATCGTCGTCTGGCTGCTCGGCATGACCATCGAGATCGTCGCCGACGCGCAGAAGTCGGCGTTCCGCGCCGACCCGAAGAACAAGGACGAGTTCATCCGCACCGGCCTGTGGTCGCGCTCGCGGCACCCGAACTACTTCGGCGAGATCGTCATCTGGGTGGGCGTGTTCCTGACCGCCGCACCCGTGCTCGCGGGGTGGCAGTGGGTCGCGATCCTGTCGCCGCTGTTCGTGATCCTGCTGCTCACCCGCGTGAGCGGCATCCCACTGCTCGAAGCGCGCGCCGAGAAGAAGTGGGGCGACCGCGCCGACTACGTCGAGTACCGCGAGAGCACGCCCTCGTTGATCCCACGCCTCACCCGGCCTGCCGTGCGGGAGCGTGCTGCGTAGAAAGCGCGGAGACCGGGTTCACGCGCGGGCAGCCGCCCTCAACTCGCGCAGATTGTCGTCGACCGTCCGGATGACATCTTCCGCCGTCGTGTCTCCCGGCCGTCGGCTGACCTTCAGCCCGAGTCGCTCGACCTGACCGGCGGAGGCGAGCGCGGCGGCGACGTGGGCCGCATCCAACAGCGAACCGGATGCGGGATCCGCTGCCGCGAGCGGCAGGTGCCCGTCCGTCCAGGCTGGGCCATAGGGGCCGTCGATCGCTGCCGACCCCGAGAACGTCAGCCCGGCGAGCCGACCGGTCGCCGCCGCCTCCGCGATCTGCCCGGTCACCGCGTCGGCGTCGCGCGTCTCGATCACCGAGCGACCCCAGTTCAGCCAGAGCGCCAGCGGAGCGTCGACCGAGAGCATCGCGCCGAGCTCGTCGTCCAGCGTCAGGAAGCCCTTCTCCCACGGGTGACCCGGCACCGCGGCGTCGCAGTGCTCGATGACGAGCCGCGCTCCCGCCCAGTCCCATCCGGTGATCTCGGCGAGCGATGCCGCCAGACGCGCTCGATCTCCTCCCCCCTGCGGGGCGGTGTGGAGCGCGACCACCGTGACCGAGGCATCGGTGTCGTGGTCGATCCGCCGCACGTCTCGGGCGACTGCGCGCAGGTCGGCGATGGCGGCGCGACGCCCGTCCTCATCCGGAGAGGCGATGCCGTAGCGGGCGTCGGCCGCACACCGCTTCATCACCCATGGCAGCGGGGTCACCGCGAGCTCGGCCGCGGCAGGCACGTGGCGCAGGAACCACCCCGGATCATGGGGGTGCAGGCCCCCGATCCACGGCACCTCGAGCCCCACGACATCGGGCAGCGCGCAGAGCGCGGGCAGGAGTTCGGCCTCGAGATCGGGATCCCAGGTCGCATGCGCGGGAGACACCGCGTAGGAGCTGACCAGCAGCGGTGCGAGCGGCTCGTTCATGACACCAGGTGGCGGTGCGCCTGAGTGTGCCGGTAGTACTCGGCGAGCGCGAGCCGGGACGCGGCCGCGTCATCGACGAGCACGGTGACGCGTCGGTGGTGTTGCAGGATCGTCGCGGGCCATCGGGCCGACACCGCCCCTTCGACGAGCTGCGCGACGGCCTCTGCCTTCGCCTCACCGGTCGCGACGAGCACGATGCGTCGCGCGTCCATGATCGTGCCGAGCCCCTGCGTGAGGCAGTGATACGGCACCGCGTCGACGTCGCCGCCGAAGAAACGGGCGTTGTCTTCACGGGTCTGTGCGGTGAGTGTCTTCACTCGGGTCCTCGACGCCAGCGACGAGCCGGGCTCGTTGAACGCGATATGCCCGTCCGTGCCGATGCCCAGGATCTGCAGGTCGACGCCGCCGGCATCGCGGATCGCCTTCTCATAGCCGGCACACGCCGCGTCGAGATCGGCGGCGTCACCGTCCGGCCCGCGCACCGCACCGGGGGCGAGATCGACGCGCGAGACGAAGTCCTCGTCGATCACCGTGCTGTAGCGGCACGGATGCCCCAGGGGCAGTCCGACATACTCGTCGAGCATGAACCCCCGAGCGCGCGCGAGGGAGAGCTCCCCGCGCTCGACGCGCTCGGCGACCGCGTCATAGATGCGCAGCGGACTCGATCCCGTCGCGAGGCCGAGCACGGCATCCGGCCGAGCTGCGATCAGGGCGGCGATGTCGTCGGCGACGATCTCGCCGATCTGGGCTTCGGGTGCGATGACGACGTCCATCAGCTCTCCTCGGTGAGTGCGGCGACGAACCATGACGTGATGGTCGCCGGGTGGGTGATCGCGGTGCCGACGCACACGGCGAACGCGCCGGCGGCGGCCGCTGCCGCCGCCTGCGCAGGCGAGTGGATCCGCCCCTCCGCCATGATCGGGGTGCTGCAGCGGGCGGTGAGGAGCGAGATCAGCTCGAGATCCGGCCCCTCGGTCTTCGGGCGCTCGGCCGTGTAGCCCGAGAGCGTCGTGCCGAGGATGTCCACGCCGGCCCGCTCGGCCGCCAGTGCGTCGTCGAGCGAGCCGCAGTCGGCCATGATCAGGGCGTCCGTGTGCTCGCGGAGCGCCGCGACCGTCTCGGCGAGGCTCTTGCCGTCCGGCCTGCGCCTGCGGGTCCCGTCGATCGCGACGATGTCGGCACCTGCGTCAGCGACCGCCTTGGCGTGCTCGAGCGTCGGGGTGATGAAGACGTCGGCGTCGCCGTCCTTCCAGAGCCCGATCACCGGCACGGTCATCTCGGCGACGGCTCTGATGTCGTCGAGGCCCTGCACCCGGATGCCGGCGGCTCCGCCGACGACCGCCGCCTGCGCGACCTGCGCCATGGTGCGGGGATCGCGCATCGCCTCGCCGGGGTAGGCCTGGCACGAGACGATGAGGCCCCCTCGCAGCTCGTCGAGGATGTCGATGGATGTCATATCGCCCTCCAGGCGGATGCTGCGGCGCCCCGCAGGGGCGCGTCGTCACCGAGCTCGCCCGGCAGGATCGGAGTGGACTGCAGTGCATCGATGGCGTCGTCCGCGTACGCGCTCAGCATCGGCGTCCACCACGCGTCGCCGATCTTCGGCACTCCCCCGGTGATCACGATGCGCTCCGGGTCGAGGATGGTCGCGGCGCCGGCGAGCGCGCGCCCGACGGCAGCGGCGGACTCTCCGACGGCACGGATGGCGATCGGGTCGCCGTCGGCTGCGGCGGCTGCGACCCCGCGGGCGTCGATGATGTGCGGATCCCCGCCCAGCCACCGGAAGTGCGCGTGCAGACCGACGCCGGAGCCGATTGCCTCGAGATGCCCCATGCGCCCGCAGGGGCAGCGCAGATGCTCGGCCCCCGGGGTCGGCAGGTGGGCGATCTCGCCGGCGACGTGGTGTGCGCCGCGCACGGCGCTGCCGTCGAGGATGAGCCCCGCCCCGACACCGGTTCCCACGGCGACGACGAGCACGCTGGCCGCACCGGCCGCCGCCCCGTGCCGGTGCTCGCCCTCGGCATGCGCGTCGACGTCGTTCTGCACGACGACCGGGGCGCGGGGCACCAGCAGGTCGCCCAGCGCCTCGCGCACCAGCTCGGCGACGGGGGTGCCCGGCCAGTCGGCGAAGGTGTCGGTCGCCGAGACGATCGTGCCGGTGACGGCGTTCACGACCCCGGCCGCGCCGATCCCGACGCCCGAGAGACGTGCGGGTGATCCGTCGAGAAGTCTCTGCGCCAGACCGGCGACGGTCGAGACGACCGCCGCCGGTCCTTCCGCTGCTCGCGTGGGCGCCGTCTCGGTGCACAGCAGCATGTCGCCACGATCGGCGAGGGCCGCCGACGTCTTCGTGCCGCCGATGTCGACGGCCAGCACCACCTCGCGCGACTCCGCTGATCCGACACGATGCGCTGATCCGGCATGATGCGCTGGCACGAGACGATGCGCCATCAGGAGACGACGACCGGCAGCATCCCCTGCTCCGAGAGGATCTGACGGATGCGCGTGACGGTGTCGGCATCGAGCGACTGCACGGTGTCGGCCATCGTCGCGTGGTCGATGATGCCGCGGGCATGCATGGCGGCCTTGAACGCGCCCACTCCGGTCGCGTCACCCGAGAGGCCCTGCGGTGCGAAGACGATGTCGAACGCGCGGTTGATGCGCTCCTGCTCGGTGCGCGCCTCTGTCCAGTCGCCGCGCTGCGTGGCATCCCACAGCCTGACGTAGCCCGCGGCCTCGACGTTCGCGAAGCCCGGCACCACACCGTCGGCTCCGGCCAGGGCCATCGCGTCGACGACGACCTCATGGCCGGTGAGCAGCTGCAGCGGACGCCCGGCGGCGTCGTTCGCGGCGATCAGACGGCGGAACGAGACGTCATCGCCTGAGGAGTCCTTGACCCCGTGGATGACTCCCTCGGCGCCGAGTCGCACGAGCAGGTCGATGCCGAGCTTGGAGTGCACCCGCACGGGCACGTCGTACGCCCACAGCGGCACGTCGATCGCCGCGGCGATCGCCCGGAAGTGATCGGCGACCTCTGCGGCGGAATTCAGAGTGTAGAGAGGTGCCGTCGTGACGATCGCCTGTGCGCCGGCCGCCACCAGACGACGCGCGGTCTCGATGATGCGGGGAGCAGTCAGCTCGATCGCACCGGCGATGATCGGCACCCGACCGGCGTTCACCCTGACGATCGTGGTGAGCAGCTCGACGCGCTGGTCGTCGGTGAAGTAGGCGGTCTCGCCCGTCGACCCGAGCGCGAACAGACCCGAGACGCCCTCGGCGATCAGTCGCTCGACGAGACGCTCGAGCGAGACGTGGTCGATCGTGCCGTCGGGCAGCAGCGGGGTGGCGACGGGCGGGATGACACCGGTGAAGGTGACGGAGGAGGATGCAGCAGTCATTGTGTTCCGGTCGTTTCAGTTGGTCGGTTCGAGCAGCGAGGGCGCGGCGCCCAGCAGCGTTCTGGTGTATTCGTCGGAGGGCGCCTCGAACACGCGGGCGGCATCGCCGAACTCGACGACCCTCCCCCGGTTCATCACGGCGATCTCGTCTGAGAGGTAGCGGACGGTCTGGATGTCGTGCGAGATGAAGACCATGCCGAGGCCGAGCTGCTCCTTCAGGTCGGTGAGCAGGTTGAGGATCTGAGCCCGCACCGAGACGTCGAGCGCCGAGGTGGGTTCGTCGGCGACGATCACCTGCGGATCCAGCACCAGCGCCCTCGCGATCGCGACACGCTGACGCTGACCGCCGGAGAGCTGGCTGGGCAACGCCTCGAGTGCGGAGGCCGGCAGACCGACGAGTCCGATCAGATCGCGCACCTTGCGGTCACGGCTCGCCGGCGTGCCGAGCCGGTGCACCTGCATCGGGTCGAGCAGCGCATCGCGCACGGTCATCCGGGCGTTCAGAGCCGTGGCAGGGTCCTGGAAGACGACCGACAGGATCCGCCCGAGCCGTCGGCGCACGGCCGGCGTGAACGAGGTCACCGTCTCGCCGTCGAACACGACGCGGCCGCTGGTCGGCTTCTCGAGGCCGACAAGAACCTTGGCCGAGGTGGACTTGCCCGACCCCGACTCGCCGACGATCCCCAGGGTCTGCCCCCGTTTGACGGTGAGCGAGACACCGGCCAGTGCGTCGACGTACTTCGGCCTGAACAGCGACGACGCTCGCGTCTTGTAGCGGACGTGGACGTCCTCGAGCTCGATGACGGTCTCGCTCATCGTCCTGCTCCGATCGCATCGATGGGCGCATCGTCCGGATGCGCCGAGTAGTAGTGCTCGGTTCCCTCGATCCGCCGGCGCACCGGAGCGACCCCCGCGTAGCGGGCCGGGTCGGACGAACGAGGAGCGAAGCGGTCGCCGGCGGGGAAGTCACGCGGCGACGGGACGACGCCGGAGACCTGGTGGAGCCTGTCGGAGCCCGCCTCGATCGACAGCACGGCGCCGAGCAGCCCCTGCGTGTACTCATGCACCGGCTGGGTCAGGATCTCGCGGGTCGTGCCCTGCTCGACGACCTGCCCGGCATACATCACCGTGATGCGGTGGGTGAGCTCTGCGACGAGCGCGAGGTCGTGCGAGACGAAGACGAGAGCGAAGCCGAGCTCGCGCTGCAGCCGCATCAGCAGCTCGACGACCTGCGCCTGCACCGTGACGTCGAGAGCCGTGGTCGGCTCGTCGGCGATCACGAGGCGCGGGTCGCGGGTGAGCGCCATCGCGATCAGCACTCGCTGCCGCTGACCTCCCGACAGCTCGTGCGGATACGAGGCGAGGGTGCGCGCGGGGTCGAGACCCACCAGCTCGAGGAGGTCCTCGGCCGTGCGGGTGCCACCCCTCGAGGTGAGCTGCTTCATCTGCGAGCGGATGAGCATCGCCGGATTCAGCGAGCTCAGCGCATCCTGGTAGATCATCGCGATGTCGTGGCCCCGCAACGCGTTGCGTCGCTTCGGGGTCATCTGCAGCAGATCCTGGCCGTCGAAGAGGATGCGTCCTCGAACGTCGGCCTTCGGGTCGAGCAGGCCCATGATGGCCAGCGAGGTGATCGACTTGCCGCAGCCCGACTCGCCCACCAGCGCCATGGTCTCGCCGGGGCGCACCGTGAAGCTGACATGGTCGACCACGTCGACGTCGCCGTGCCGCGGGAACGAGATGCAGAGGTCCTGCACATCGAGCAACGGGGTCTCGTCGCCCGCGTAGACGAGCCGATCGGTGCGGGAGAGCTCGCGCTGCCGCAGAACGGCGAGCCGCTCGGAGAGAGGCACCGCGGGTGCCACCGGCACCAGCACGTCCGGCACGCCGCTCGGAACGGAGAGATTGACGGCGGTGTCGACCGTGACGATCACATTCGTGTCGTCGTGGCCGGCGGCCGCCTCTTCGAGCTCGTGCGTCGACTCCTCGGTGTTCGCGGCATCGGCGGTGATCTTTCGCGCCCGCGGCGACACCATCGCATCGGTCATCCCCTCGGAGAGGATGTTGAGGCAGAGCACCGTCAGCATGATGAGGATGCCGGGGAAGAACGTCGCCCACCACGCCCCGCTCATCAGCAGGTTGCGACCGGCGGCGATCACGTTGCCCCACGACGGCTCGGGGTCGGGCACGCCGGCCTGCAGGAACGACAGCGACGCCTCGAAGACGATCGCGTCGGCGACGAGCACGGTCGCGAAGACGAGCACCGGGGCCATCGCGTTGCGGGCGACGTGCTTGGCGATGATCCTCGGAGTGCCCGCGCCCATGACGCGCACGGCCGAGACGTAGTCCTCGCCGTACTGATCGAGGATGTTCGCGCGGATGATGCGGGTGAGCTGCGGCACATAGAGGAAGGCGATCGTGAGCACGAGCACCGGCAGCGACTTGCCGAACACCGCCACGAACACCGCGGCGAGCGCGATGCCCGGGAAGGACATCACCACGTCCATCACCCGCATGAGGGTCTCGGAGATCCACCGAGGGGCGGTGGCGGCGATGGTGCCGAACACGCAGGCCGCGGCGAGTGCGACCAGGGTCGCGCCGAGCCCGATCACCAGGGAGTACCGGGCGCCGTAGACCAGTCGGGAGAAGATGTCGCGGCCCTGGCGGTCGGTGCCGAACCAGTGCTCCGCGCTCGGCGGCTGCACCGGGGCACCGGATGCCAGCGGGTCGAACGGCGCGATCAGGGGTGCGGCGATCGCGGCCAACGCGATCACTGCGAGCACCACGATGCAGATCAGGGAGCCGAGGGACAGGCCGCCGAGGCGGAGTCCCGGGAGCGAGAGTCGTTCAGTCAGTTTGCGTCGCATGTCACACCGCCCGGATTCGGGGATTGATGAGCACGTACAGGAGGTCGACGATGATGTTGATCACCACGAAGGCCAGTGACACTGCGAGAGTCACGCCCTGCACGAGATTGGGTTCGTTGTTGGTCACGCCGTTGAGGATCAGGGTGCCCATGCCGGGGATCGCGAAGATGATCTCGATCACCACCGCCCCGCCGATGAGGTAGCCGATGCGCAGACCGAGCACGGTCACGGGCGTGATCAGGGCGTTGCGCAGCACGTTGCGACCGACGACGACGGTCCGCGGGATGCCGGCGCCGAGTGCCGTGCGCACGTAGTCCCGGTCGAGCTCCTCGACCATCGAGGTGCGCACGACGCGGGAGAGCTGACCGATCACCGGAACGGCGAGCGCGATGGCCGGCAGCGCCATGCGGGCGAGCCACCCTGTCGGGTCGGCCCACGGATCGGGCAGGGGACCGGACGCGGGCAGCACGTTCAACCCGAGGGTGAAGAGCTGGATGAGCAGGATCGCGAGCCAGAACGAGGGCGTCGACAGCGACGCCACCCCGATGATGCGGATGAGCTGGTCGGGCCAGCGGTCACGATAGACGGCGGCGAGGACGCCGATCACGAAGGCGACGATGACGGCGATGAGGAGGCCGAGGAAGGTCAGCGCCAGCGTGACGGGGAACGCACGGACGACCTCGTCGATCACCGGAAGGCTCCGCGCCGAGTAGGTGCCGAGGTTGCCCTGCAGCAGCCCCACCAGGAAGGTGAAGTAGCGCACGAGCAGCGGCTGATCGAGGCCGTACTGCTCCCGGTACGCCTGCAGCGCCTCCGGGGATGCGGTCTCGCCGAGCGCGGTGCGTGCCGGGTCGACGGGCGAGAACGACATCACGAAGAAGACGAGGAACGTGATGCCGAGGATCATGAACGGCAGCTGCAGCAGCCGTCGTCCGATGAGGCGGAGCGTGTTGGACACGTGCCGCTCCTTCCAGGTTCGGGGAGGTGTGGCGGGGATGCGCTCGGGCGCGCACCCCCGCCGTGGAGACCGGGACTACTTCGCCGCCACGCCGACGTCGAGGAACGACAGGCCGGTGGTGGGGACGGGAGCGAAGCCGATCAGCTCCTGGCTGCTCCACGCGGTGGGCAGCTTGCGGTGGAACAGCGGGTAGAGCACGGCCTCATCGGCGATCAGGTCGTACGCCTTGTCCCACGTGGCCTGCTGCTCGTCGCCCTGCTGCTGCACGGCGTCGTCGAGGAGCGTGCGCAGCTCGGCGTACTCGGCCGAATCTGCCCAGTTGGTGCGGGTCTGGGTCCAGACGTTCTCGCCGTACCACCAGTTCATGAGCAGGTCGGGGTCGACGCCGAAGACCGACGGGTCTCCCGGAGCGATCGCGACCGTGTAGTCGCCGGAGTCGACCTTCTCGTACATGGAAGCGGACTGCCCGATGTCGAGCGTCGTGTCGATTCCGATGGCGTCGAGCGACTCCTTGATCAGGGGTGCGACCTCCTTCACCCAGCCGGTGTCGGTGGTGAGCAGCGTGATCGACAGGTCGTCGACGCCCGCCTCGGCGAGCAGCTCTTCGGCCTTCTCGGGGTCGTAGCTGTAGACCGTCGAGGCCTCGTTGTAGTTCGGGTACGTCTCGGGCAGGAACGACGTGGCGGGGGTGGCGTTGCCGAGCATCCCCGTCTCGATGATCTTGTCCATGTCGAGCGCGTAATGCATGGCCTGGCGCACCCGGACGTCGTCGAACGGCGCGGCCTTCGTGTTGAACATCATGAACAGCAGCCCGAACGACTGCACGCTCTCGACATCGGCGGCGGATGCGAGCGAGTCGACGTCGATGTAGGGCACGTCCTCCATCGCCTGGATCGTGCCGGTCGACATCGCCGTGACTCTGGCTGAGGCGTCGGACAGCAGGTTCCAGTTCATGCCCGCGGCGAGTGCCGGGTGCGGCCCGTTGTAGTCGTCGTAGCGCTCGAAGACGAGCTTGTCCTCGGGCACGGCGGAGACCAGCGAGTAGGGACCGGAGCCGACGGGGTTCGCACCGAAGCCCTCGGGGTCTGCTTCGACGACCGCCTTGGGCACGATCTTTACGACGCCGAGGCGCTCTTCGATGAGGGAGAACGGATAGTCGGTCGTGATCCGCACCGTGTCCTCGTCGACCGCGGTCACCGTGTCGACGAAGTCGATGAAGGTCCGGAACAGCGAGTTGTTGTCGGGGTTCAGGACGCGCTCGTAGCTGAAGACGACGTCGTCTGCGGTGACCGGGTCGCCGTTCTGGAACGTCGCGCCCTCGCGGAGGTCGATCTCGTACGTGGTGTCATCGACCTTGGTCGGGAGGTCGGCGGCGAGTGCGGGGGCGGCCTCCTGCGTGACGGGGTCGAGGTCGACGAGGCCCTCGAAGACATGCCAGTTCGCAGACACCGTGACGGCGCCGGAGGCGACCATCGGGTCGAAGCTGCCGTTGAGCGTGTACGAGATGCCCGCTTCGATGATCGCGTCGGGATCGACGGCGCCGGCGGACGCGCCGTCGTCGGGTGCGGGGGTCGCTCCGGCGGCGCAGCCGGCCAGGACGGCGGAGGCGGCGACGGTGCCGGCGACCAGTGTCGTGAATCGACCCGCACGGCGGCGGGTGACGTGTCGGTTCATGTGTGCTCCAGGGTGGGTGGGGGACATCCTGAGGACATCTGATGTCTGATGTACTCTAAACACACGATCGGTCGAATCACAAGAGTGAGATGATCGGAGCGTTTCAGTCGGGACGAGAGGGAGACCAGATGAAGTCCACCACGAGTAGGGCATCGCGGATGCGGCGCTCGACGACGGCGGATCAGATCAAGCAGCTCATCATCGCCCGCGGGCTGACACCCGGAGACCCCCTTCCGACCGAGGCCGAGCTCTGCGAAGAGCTCGATGTGTCTCGCTCGTCGGTCAGGGAGGCGATCCGCACCCTGTCGACTCTCGACATCGTCGATGTGCGGCACGGCCACGGCACCTACGTCGGCCCGATGTCACTGGATCCGATGGTCGAGGCACTGGTCTTCCGAGGGGTCCTCTCCCCCGAAGGGTCTCTGCAGTCGCTGCGAGAGGTCGTCGAAGTGCGCCTGGCGCTCGACCTCTCGATGGCCGAGCGTGTCGTGGCGGCCGCCCAGGTCGATGCCGGCGGAGAGCTCGACGAGCTCGTCGCCGAGATGGTCGACAAGGCGAGCAGAGGCGAGCGCTTCCTCGAGGCCGACCGCCTGTTCCACACCAAGCTCTTCGACGCGATCGGCAACCGACTCGTCGGGCAGCTCGTCGGCGCCTTCTGGGACGTGCACACAGCCGTGCTGCCGCAGCTCGACATCGATCAGCCCGACGACATCCATCAGACCGCGGTGGCGCACGGCGACATGCTCGCCGCCGTGAGGGCCGGGGACGTCGACGCCTACCGCGCGGCCGTGATCGAGCACTACCGACCACTGCAGCGCGTCCTCGCGCAGGCCGAGAGCTCGCACGCCTGAGTCGAGTGCGCCTCAGCGCGCTCGGAACTCGCGCGGCGTGGTGCTCGTCCCTCAGGCGAAGTCGAGTTCTCCCCGCACGATCGAATCTCCCGAGTGCGCCGGATCGCCGTCCACCGGCTCGAAGGAGATGTCGACCAGGCGGTACTCGTCGAGGTCGACGCCGTCGGGCACACGGAAGGTGCCCGACGCGTCGTCGAGCACGCCGAGGCTGATCAGCGCCTGCCCGTCTTCGCGGATCAGCCACACCTCGCGGTAGTCGCCGTCTGCGAGCTCATCGCCTTCGAGCGTCACCGTGAGCGTGCGCCGGCCGTCGCCGTCGTCGTCGACCTCCGCCTGCCCGACCGCATCGGGGTGATCGGGGAACGCCGCGAGCTCGGCCGAGGCGATCACGGCAGACGAGGGCGTCAGCGCACGGGCGATCCAGACACCGGCGCCGATCGCGACGACGAGCGCCATCGACGCGGCGAGGATCCAGACGGATGCCGAGGAGCGACGACGCGAGCGCACGCGAGCACGCTGACGCGGATGCCCGGCATCCGCAGCAGCCGGCTCCGAATCCGGCTCGAGCTCGGGCTCCGGCTCGTGCTCGGGCTCCGGCGGGGGTTCGAGCTCGCCAGCGATGGACGCGGGATCGGCAGCGACCGCCTCGGTCAAACCGAGCTCGCCATGGATCCGCGACCACACGTCTGCCGGCGGGGCTTCCAGGTCGCCCTCGACGACGCTGGATCGCGCCACGAGCGCCACCCGGGACATCTCGGCGACCTCTGCCGCGCAGGACTCGCATTCGACGAGGTGCTGCATGTCTGCATCGGAGCCGGCCGGCTCACCCATCGCGATCAGGGCGATCTTCTCGTCATCGAGATGTGACATGGTTCACCTCCAATCGGTCGCGCATTCGGGCAAGACTTCGGCGGATATGGCTCTTCACGGTGCCGAGCGGCATCCCCATTCTGCGTGAGATCTCTTCGTGGGTCAGGTCATCGTAGAAGGCCAGTCGCATGACCGCCTGCGCGTCGGGTGCGAGCTGCTGCAGCTCGCTCGAGAGCAGCAGCGTCTCAGACAGATCGATCGACTCCGAGACGAGTGCGTCCGGCGGAGTGAGGCGCTCCATCTCGGCCTGCAGCTGCTGCACCTTGGCCCGCGCCTCGAACGTGTCGGCGATCCGACGCCGCGCGATGGCGATCAGCCAGGTCGACAAGCGCGCCTTCGACGAGTCGTATCCGGCGCGCGAGTTCCAGGCCGACACGAACGTGCGCTGTGTGACGTCCTCGGCGTCCCCCCGGTCGCCGAGCGAACGAAGCGCAAGGGTGAAGACGACCGGCGACCAGCGTCGGTAGAGCTCCGCGAGGGCCTGCTCGTCGCCCGCGACGAAACGTCGATCGAGCGCTGCCTCGGCGTCGGTGGTCTCATCCACCCGGAGTCTCCTCTCCATGGTGATCACCCCGCCTCATCGCGGGACCGCCACAGCCACCACGTTATCGCGGTAGTGGCCGGTCTGGCTGTCGAAGGGGCCGCCGCACGTCACGAGAACCAGGGCGGAGGGCCCGCCGCGCTCGAAGAGCTCAGCCGTGGGGAGCGAGGTCTTCTCGTAGTAGGTCAGGGATTGGACCACGAACTCGCGACTCGTGCCGTCTGCCGCGGTGAGACGGACGACCTCGCCTGCGGGCACGTCCCGCAGGCGAGCGAGCGGTCCGATCGGATAGTCGACCGCGTCGACGTGCGCTGCGATCAGAATCCGGCCGCTCGTGCTCGTGGCATCCGCCCCGTATCGGTACCACCCGGCGACGGCCGGGTCGGTCGGCAGCTCCATCTGTCCGGTGTCGGCCACCCCGACGTCCGTCACCGGCATGTCGATGGCGAGCGACGGGATGGCC
>NZ_JXQX01000030.1:0-175014 GCF_000834175.1 Microbacterium sp. MEJ108Y
ATCGACTTCGGTAGGCGCCGTGGGGGCGGTGGGCGCGGTGGGGGCGGTGGGGGCGGTCTGGCTGCCGTCGCCGGTCAGTGGAACGCGAGCCCGCACGCGCAGCCCTCCCGCCGCACGCGGGGCGACGTCGAGCGTGCCCCCGGATGCGGCGGCGCGCTCGCGCATGCCGAGCTGGCCGAGCCCGGGGCGCAGCACCGCCACTGCGCGGCCGGTGTTGACGATCTCGACCTCGACGCCGTCGTCGTCGTAACGCACGCGCACATCGGCGGTGGCGCCGACGCCGGCGTGACGGCGGGCGTTCGTGAGCGACTCCTGGGCGATGCGATACAGATTCACGGCGACGATCGAGGGCACGGGCACCGGCTCGCCGATCACGACGTAGTGCGTGGGCAGGCCCGCTTCCGTCGACGCCTCGACCAGCGAGCGGATGTCGTCGAGCGTCACCGTCGATGCGACATCCGTCGTCTCGCCGCCAGGGGTGCGGAGGGTCTCGAGCAGCTGCCGCAGCTCGTGGATCGCATCACGCGCCGATGCCTCGATCCCCGTGAGGATGCTCTTGGACTTCTCCGGATCCTGATCGATCACGAGCCGGGCGGCTCCCGCCTGCACGCCCATCACCGACACATGGTGGGCGACGACGTCGTGCAGCTCTCGGGCGATGCGCACGCGGTCGAGCGCGACGGCCTGGGCAGCGGTGACCTCGCGCTCCTTCTCGAGCTCGGCCGTGCGCTGCTCCAGCACCGCTCGCTCCTGTGCGGCGTGCCACGAGCGCTCGCCGAAGTAGTAGGCGCCGCCGAAGTACAGCACGTTCAGCAGCAGCTGGATGAGCATGAAGGCGAGGTAGGGCGAGAGGAGGCCCGCCGCGACCTCGGCCTTGTCGGCCTCTTCGATCGCCTGTCGGTACATCGTGATGATCAGCCAGACGAACATGCCGACGATAATCGAGACGCGCACGATCATCGCGGCTCTGCGGTTGTTCATCCACGCGCCCACCGTGTACAGCGACACGAACATCGCGATGTTGCCGACGTAGATCTCGGGCACCTGGAACGTGATCGCGAGGAAGTACGCGAGCGAGATGGCGACGGCGACCGGGGCGGGCCAGCGCCGGCGCACGGCGAGCGGCGCGGTGACGGCGACCGCGTAGACCAGCGCGGTCCACGGCTCTGCCCTGGTGTCGCCGTAGATCTCGGCCACCGTCGAGAGTGCGGCGCTCAGCACGGCGCCGACGAACATGACCGCAGCGAGCACGATATCGCCGCGCTGCTCGCGGACGCTGGGGATGCGGGTGAACGGCGCTGCAGGCATCCCCCCACCGTAGAGCCGGGGCGGATGCGGTGGCATCCCCCGCACGGGGGATCGTTGCCCGCCGCGAAGACCTCTTGACGTCTTACTTGCTTTTTGCAAGTGTGGGCGCATGAGCATATTCATCACCTGCCCGGTCGAGAGCGTCGACCGGGCCACCGCCTTCTACACCGCTCTCGGCTGGACCCTCAACGCCGAGATGTCCGATCACAACGTGTCGTGCTTCGCGATCGCGCCCGAGCAGTACGTCATGCTCGGCAGCCGGGAGATGTATGCGAGCGTCGGCGGCACCGAGGACGTGATCGGTGGACCCGATACGCCGTCGAAGGTCACGGTCTCGTTCGATCTCGGCAGCCGCGAGGCCGTCGATGAGCTCGTCGAGCGTGCCGCTGCCGCCGGTGGCAGGATCGGCGACACCGACGACTACTCGTTCATGTATCAGCGCCAGTTCGACGACCCCGACGGGTATCACTACTCGCCGTTCTGGATGAAGTCGGATTCCGATCAGAACGCGTGAGCGACCTCGCTGCCGCCCTCGACATCGTCGGCGCCCGGTGGGCGCTGCTCATCGTCGAGCAGCTGCTCGCTGGGCCGCAGAGATACGGCGACCTGCAGCGTGAGCTCGGGGTGCCGACCAACATCCTCGCGACCCGTCTGCGCGAGCTCGAAGCGGCCGGGGTCTTGAGTCGACTTCCGCTGCGGCACAACACGCGTGCCTACGCGCTCACTGATCGTGGTCTCGCGCTTCGCGAGGCCATCGAGCAGCTCGGGCGCTGGGGCGCGGAAGGGTAGACGGCGCGACGGCAGCGCACGAGCGCATACTGGGAACATCGCCGCACTCTTGTGCAAAGGAGCACTCTGATGACCGGACGCATCCTGATCGACCTCTTCATGACCCTCGACGGCGTCGCCCAGGGCCCGGGCGGCACCGACGAGGATCCGTCCGGAGGGTTCGAATTCAGCGGCTGGCAGGCGGGGTATCCGTCGTCGGGCATGGGAGAGACCGTCTCGCAGGGGATGCAGCGGCTCGACGCCCTGCTGCTCGGCCGCCGCACCTACGACATCTTCGCGTCGTACTGGCCGCATCACACGGAAGGCCCGTCGGGGGAGATCGGCAGGCTCTTCGACCGGGTGCCGAAGTATGTCGCGTCGCGGAACCCTGATGTCGCGCTCTCGTGGCAGAACAGTCACCGCGTCGGGGACGATCTCGCCGCCGAGATCGCCGAACTGAGAGCGCAGCACGACGAGGTGCACGTGATCGGCAGCATCGACTTCGTGCACTCGCTGCTCGCCGGAGGGCTGTTCGACGAGCTCAACCTGTGGGTGTATCCGATCCTGCTCGGCACGGGCAAGAAGGTGTTCGACGACGGTGCCATGCCGTCGGTGCTGCGCCTGCTCGAGCCGCCGGCCGTCGACGACAGCGGCGTGATGCTGCTGCGCTACGGACGAACGGATCGGGTGCCGGAGGTCGGGACGTTCGAGGACTGAATCGAAATATCGCCCCGCTTGTTCCCTCCTGCGCTGTGATCGGATAGCTTCAACCCAACGCGGCCGAATCGGCAGCGGTTCCGAGGTCCGGCGCAGGGTTCACTCACGGCGCGCTCGACCTCCGTCGGAGGGTGGGACTATGGCGCAACGACGCGCTCTGATTCATGCAGTCCTGGGTGGGGTGGCGGCGATCGCCCTCGCACTCGGGGGAGCGACGGCAGCGGGAGCGGTGGAGGACGATCCCCCGACGGGCGCGGTCGCGGACGTGGTGGCTGCGGCCGCCGGCGAGACCGCCGACCCGCTCGAGGGCGTCGCCGACGACGTCGACACGGCACCTGCCCCGGCCGTCGTCGAGGACGCACCGGCATCTGCATCGGCACAAGCGCTGATACCGACCCCCGCAGTGGTTCCGCCGCCGCCCGTGCCACAAGGCACAGGAACGATCAGCGGCACAGTGACGCGCGAAGACGACGGGGCTCCGATCTCAGGCGTCAGCGTGTCGCTGACCGGGCGCGGGTGGGTGACGCCGTCGGCCCTCACCGACGCGAACGGCGACTACACCGTGAGTGGACTCGCGGACGATTCTTACGTCGTGTCCTTCTTCGCGGGAGGAGGAACGGACCTCATGCGCGAGTACTGGCAAGGCGTGACGGACTTCTCAGCCGCCACGCCTGTCGCCATCACGGGCGGCGCGTCGGTCACCGACATCGACGCTTCGCTGCGTGCCGGAGGCGCCATCGAGGGAGTCGTCACGCGAGCGCAGGATGGTTCCCCGGTTGCGGGGGCTGACGTCTCGGCGCTCAACGCGAACAACGAGATCGTCGCGTCCACGCAAGCGGACACCGCGGGAGAGTACCGTCTCGGCGGACTTCCTGCGGGCGCGTACCGCGTACGTTTCGGCTCGCCTGACCCGGAGCTCGTCTCGGAATACTGGAGCAACGCATACAGCTGGGACACAGCGACGCCCGTCACGATCACCGGGGCGCAGGCGATCATGAACGTGGATGCCGCGCTCGACTCCGTCGGCTACATCAGCGGCACCGTGACGAAGAGCGCCGACGGAACTCCCGCTTTCGGTTCTGTCATGATCAGCGGCGTCGACCGGGACATGCGAGTCGTCTCGATCAACGGTGACGGGAGCTATCGAGCGGCCGTCGCACCGGGGACCTATGTCGTGCACTTCGACGCATTCGATTCCGGCCTGCTCGACGAGTACTGGGAGGATGCCGCCACCGAGGAGGCTGCGACTCCAGTGGTCGTCGAATCTGGCGACGACATCACAGGCACCGACGCTCAGCTCGACTCAGCAGCGACAATCACCGGCACCGTCACGATGGTGAGCTCGGAGGGCCGCGAGATGCTCGTCGAAGCCTGGGATGGCGATGAGCGTGTCGGATATGTGATCGCCGACTGGCAGACGGGGTCATACACGCTCAACATCCCGGCGGGAACGTACATCTTCAAGGCATCCGTGATCTTCTACAACGACAGCCCGACGACGGCGAAGCCGCAGTTCTACGACGGCGTCGAGACGGCGGATCTCGCGACCCCCGTGACGGCGGCAGCGTCCACGACAGTGGGCGGCATCGACTTCACGCTCGTGCCCATCACGAAGCCGGAGCCGGAGCCCGAGCCGGAGCCGGAGCCGGAGCCGGAGCCGGAGCCGGCACTCGCGCTCGCAACGGGGTCGATCCGGGCCGGCAGCGACATCGACATCTCGGGCACGGGGTTCGCGCCTGGCGCGAAGATCGCATTCGAGTTGCGCTCGGCTCCTCAAGCGCTGGGAACTCTGACCGCCGATGCGAGCGGCGCGCTGACGGGTACCTTCCGCGTCCCTGCGAGCACGTCACCCGGAACGCACACGCTCGTGGCGTTGAACGCGCAGTCGGAGGTCGTGGCGAGTGCCCGGCTCCTGGTGACTGCGGCACCCGGCGCCACGGTCACGGGGGCGGTGACAGGGGCCGACGCACCATTGGCCAGCACTGGCGCGGATGCGCCGGCGTTCGCGGTGATGATGGCATCCGGCCTGCTGCTCGCCGGCATGCTGCTTGTCCGTCGTCGACGGGCTCAGAACTGACCCGAATGCTGACGAGGGCCCGGCAGCTTCCGCGGAAGCGGCCGGGCTCTCGTGTCATGTCCGGTCAGCAGACCCCGAGCACCCGCTCGATCACCCTCGCCACTCCGTCGTCGTCGTTCGACGCGGTGGTCTCGTCGGCGGCATCCTGCACGACGTCCGCCGCGCCGGCCATCGCGACGCCGTGGCCCGCCCAGCGCAGCATCTCGACGTCGTTGAGGGCATCGCCGAAGGCGATGACGTCGCGGCGTTCGATCTCCAGGTGCTCGCAGAGGCGAGCCAGCCCCGTGGCCTTGGTGACGCCGTCGGCCATGACCTCGAGGAACGGGGCGCCTGACAGCGTCGCCTCGAAGCCGGTGAGTTCGAGCGCGCACAGTGCGTCGAACAGCGCTGTCGGGGCAAGCTCGGGATGCCGGATCACCAACTTGAGGCTCGGTGCGGCGAGCACGTGGTCGAGGGCGACGCCGCCCATCGTGCGCGGATCGCGTTTGTGGTCGGCGAGGTCGGCGATCTCGGCGTAGCCGTGCTGGGCCACGAACGTCTCGCCGCCCTCCCGCACGCTCGCGAACAGCAGCCCGGGGATGCTGGCGCGCAGCGCCTCGGCTAGGGTGCGGATGGTCTCTGCCGGAAGCTCTTCGGCGAACAGCATCCGCCCGTCGACGAGGTGGGTCGCGTAGGCGCCGTTGCTGCACAGCGCCCATCCGTCGAATCCTGCATCACTCGCGAGAGTGCGCAAGCCGATCGGCTGACGGGCCGTCACCGGAACGACGTGGATGCCGCGTGCCCGCGCCGCGTCGAGCGCCGCGCGCGTGCGCACGCTCACCTCGGATGCCGACGTCAGCAGAGTGCCGTCGAGGTCCGTGGCGATCAGGCGCAGGGTCATCCGTTTCGTCTCGCTTCGCTCGCTCAACGACGGGGAAGTCAGGAGAAGATCATCGGCAGGTCGTCGTCGTCTTCGTCGGCACCGCCGAGGTCGAACTCGACGACCACGGGAACGTGATCGCTGGGCTGCTCGCCCTTGCGCTCTTCCCGGTGGATGGATGCGCCGGTGACGGCCTCTGCAAGCGTCTTCGAGCCGAGGATGAAGTCGATGCGGATGCCCTCGTTGCGAGGGAACTTCAGGCGCTGGTAGTCCCAGTACGTGTAGCCCTCAGGGAGCAGCGGGCGCACGACGTCGGTGACTCCCGCGTCGCCGAACGCGAAGAAGGCCTGGCGCTCCTGCGGCGAGACGTGCGTCGAGACGCCCTCGACGATGTCGGGGTCGCCGTTGTCGGCGTCGAACGGGATGATGTTGAAGTCGCCCACCAGGGCGAGGGGCAGATCGGGGTTCGCCGCGAGCTCGGCAGCGGTCGACTTCTTCAGCTCTTCGAGCCAGTGCAGCTTGTAGGCGTAGTGCGGGTCGTCGAGCGAGCGGCCGTTCGGCACGTACAGGCTCCACACGCGCACGCCGTCGACGAGCACCCCGAGGGCGCGAGCCTCGAGCGGAGCATCCGGCCCCTCATGCCCCTTGGCGAAGCCCGGCATGCCGTCGAACGCCGTGCGCACATCGGTGATCGGCAGCCGGCTCGCGATCGCGACGCCGTTCCACTGATTCAGTCCGTGCACCTCGACGTGGTAGCCGGCCTCTTCGAACGGAGCATAGGGGAACTGCTCGGGTTTGCACTTGATCTCCTGCATCGCTAGCACGTCGATGTCTTCCCTGACGGCGAACTCGACGGTGCGGGTGACGCGGGTGCGGATGGAGTTGACGTTCCAGGTGGCCAAGCGCATGCGTCAAGCCTAGGGCCCACCTCCTACACTGGATGCCGTGACCGCACTCGACGCTGACCGCCAGACCCTCCTCGACCTGATCAAGGACGAGGCCGTGTTCCACGGAGACTTCACGCTCTCGAGCGGCAAGAAGGCGACGTACTACGTCGACATGCGCAAGCTCACCCTCGACCACCGCGCCGCTCCCGCGATCGGCCGCATCATGCTCGACCTGATCGGCGACCTCGACGTCGTGGCGGTCGGCGGCCTGACCCTCGGCGCCGACCCGATCGCCAACTCGGTGCTGCACGCCTCGGTCGCCGCCGACAAGCCGCTCGACGCCTTCGTGGTGCGCAAGGAGCCGAAGGATCACGGCCGCGGCCGCCAGATCGAGGGCGCAGACGTCAAGGGCAAGCGCGTCGTGGTGCTCGAGGACACCTCGACCACGGGTCAGTCCGCGCTCAAGGCCGTCGAGGCGCTGCGCAAGGAGGGCGCCGAGATCGTCGCCGTCGCCGTGATCGTCGACCGCAAGACCGGCGCTCAGGCCGCGATCGAAGCCGAGGGTCTCGAATGGCGTGCGGCCTTCGACCTCGACGACCTCGGACTCGACCCCCAGTGACCCGCTACGCACTCGCCGTCGACGTCGGCGGCACCAAGATGGAGGCCGCGCTCGTGAGCGAGCACGGCGTGCTGGTCGACGGCAGCCGCTCGCGTCAGGCGACCGGACGCGAGGCGACGCTCGAATCGCTGGACCTGGCCGTCAGTGCGATCGTCACGCATGCTCTGGCTGCGCTCCCCGCTGACGCGGAACTCGTCGGTGCGGGAGCGGGCAGTGCCGGCCCGATCGACCGCGGCGCCGGAGCGATCATGCCGGTGAACATGCCGCTTGCGCGGGGATTCGGGCTCGCGGAATCGGTGCGCTCTGCGGCATCCGCTGCGCTCGGCCGCGAGGTGCCGACCATTCTCGGCCACGACGGCGGGGCGCTCGCGCTCGCCGAGTCGTGGCTCGGTGCGACGCAGGATGCCGGTGCCTCACTGTCGATCGTCGTCTCGACCGGAGTCGGTGGAGGGTTCGTCGTCAATGGCGCATACATTCCCGGCGCCACCGGCAATGCCGGACACCTGGGCCAGGTGCGCCGCGAGGGCGGACTCACGCTCGAGGAGATCGCCTCCGGCCCGGCGAGTGCCGCCTGGGCGCAGCAGCAGGGCTGGACCGGAGCCACCGGTGAAGACCTGGCGCGGGATGCCGCTGCCGGTGACGCCATCGCCCGCGCGGCCATCGAACGGTCGGCGAAGGCGGTCGGCGAAGCGCTGGCGGATGCCGCGACCCTTGTCGACCTCGACATGGTCGCGATCGGCGGCGGGTTCTCGCGGGTCTCGGCCGACTACATCGACCTCGTGCAGCAGGCCCTCACCGCGAGCGCGGCGCACGAGTACTCCCGCCGCACGCGTGTCGTGCGCTCGGGTCTCGGCGACGAGGGGCCGCTCATCGGCGCCGCGGCGCTCGTCCTGCGCTGACGTCCGACCCCTGACAGCAGGTCAGTGCGTCGCGACGATCAGATGACGCTGCGGCCCTTCGAGTCTGGCCATCGCGATCTTGAGCTCGGTCGTATCGGCGGCGACCGTGTCGATGCGTGCGCCGAGCGAGCCTTCGACTCCGTCGATGCGTGCGGTGAGGTTCTGTTCCACTCCGTCGATGCGTGCGGTGAGGTTCTGTTCCACTCCGTCGATGCGTGCGGTGAGCTTCTGTTCCACTCCGTCGATCCGCGCTCCGAGCGACTTCTCGACGCCTGCGAGATCGGTGCGGAGGGAGTCGGATCGGCGGATGCACCAGGCGAAGCCCGCGAACATAGTGCCGCCCAGCGCCAGCAGGAGGCCGACTGCGCTGATGACGATCGTGATGATCTCGACGGACATGAACATGCTCCCATTCTGGGGGTGGAGGGCGAGGTCTCGCAGAATGCTACGGGCGACGACCGGGGGCCGCCGGCGGTGCAGGTCATCCTTCGTGCACTAGGGAGAACGCCGTCTAGAAAGTGATCGTGCAGAAGAGATCGATCCGTTCCGTTCGCCTCCCTAACAAATCGGCCTTACGCTCATAGCAGGCGACGGAAGGAACACGCATGCGCATACTCGGACTGCTCTCGGGCACCTCGCACGACGGCATCGACGTCACGGTCGTGGATTTCGAGGAGAGCGATGGCGCGCTGCACGGCACGGTGCTGCACGAGGACAGCATCCCGTACGCGCCAGACCTCCGTGCCCGACTCGTCGCCGCGCTGCCCCCGGCGCCCACGACCCTCGCTGAGGTCTGCGAACTCGACACTCTGATCGGGCAGGCCTTCGCCGAGGTCGCCGCGGCGGCATCCGACGCGGTCGGGGGAGTGGATGCCGTGTGCACGCACGGCCAGACCGTCTTCCACTGGGTCGCCGACGGCCACGCGCTCGGCACGCTGCAGATCGGCCAGCCGGCATGGATCGCCGAGCGGGTCGGCGCGCCGGTCGTGTCGGATGTGCGCATCCGCGACATCACCGCCGGCGGACACGGCGCTCCGCTGGTGTCGTTCCTCGACGAGCTGCTGCTGCGTGGCCGAGCGGGCGTCTCGGCGGCCGTCAATCTCGGCGGCATCGCGAACATGACCGTGGTGGGCGCCGACGGGCTCTCGGCGTATGACATCGGTCCGGCGAACGCGCTGGTCGACGCCGTCGTCGTGGCGGAAGGCCTGAACGAGCGCGGGTACGACGCGGACGCCGCGATCGCCCGCACCGGAACGGTCGACGAGGCGCTGCTGGCCACGCTCCTCGCCGACCCCTATTACGCGCTCCCCGCCCCGAAGAGCACGGGCAAGGAGCACTTCCACCTCGACTATGTGCGTGCTCACATCGATCGCATGACCGCAGACGGACGAGAGATCTCAGTCCCCGACCTCGTGCGCACCCTCACGGAACTCACCGTCCGCACGGTGGCTCAGGACGTGCGTGCCGCCGGTATCCGATTCCTGGCCGTCTCCGGGGGCGGATGCCACAACCCGCTGATCATGCAGGGTCTGCGCGATGCTCTCCCCGGCGTCGAGGTCGTGCTCGCCGATGAGCTCGGTGCCCCGGTGGACAGCAAGGAGGCGATCCTGTTCGCACTGATCGGGTGGTGCACCATGCACGGAGTCGCCGCGGTGACGCCCGGCGGCACGGGAGCGCGCGAGCCGCGCATCCTCGGCACGATCACGCCGGGTGCGGGGCCGCTGCGGATGCCGGAACCGGTCGAGCGCGTGCGCAGTCTGACGCTGCGCTGATCCACGTCGGGTGCGAAACGCCGCCGGTCAGCGCTTGCGGTCGTCGTCGTCCCAGGGGCCTTCCCACCAGCCGGCGCGGCCGTCGCCGTCGCCTCCGCCGCGGCGACGGGAGCGGACGAACTGCACGATGAACACGGTGAGCGAGCTGAGCAGGATCACGAAGATCACCAGGAACAGCAGGTCGGACTGGTTCATGGGCGCTTCCCTTCGGCGGCATCCGCCACGATCTTCGCGATCCGGGCGGATCGCGTCTCTGCACGCTTGGCCATCGCGATGTGCGTCAGGCCGAACTTCTTGACCGACTTCGGGAAGGCGTCCCAGTTGGCTCGTGCAGCGGGCACGGCATCCAGCGCCTCGGTCAGCTCCGGCGGCTCGATGCCCGCCTCCGGGCCGTCGAGCAGTGTCCACGACCCGTCGGCCTTGGCGGTCTCGAGCACGCGGATGCCGGCGGGCGCGAGCAGCCCGGCGGCCTCGAGATCGATCAGCCGCGCCTTGTTGGTCGCCGCCCACCCGCTGCCGCGTCGGCGGGGCGAGAACCACTGACCCACGGTCTCGTCGTCGAACGTGCGCACGGGGCCGTCGATCCATCCGAAGCACAGAGCCTGACGCACGGCGTCGTCGTATCCCACCCTGCCCTCGTTCTGACCGCGCACGCTCAACAGCCAGACGCCGGAGGTGCGCTCGTGATGCTCTTCGAGCCAGGCGCGCCAGGCGGCCGCATCCGCTGCGACGACCCGTTCTCCTTCGTCGAGCGCGCCCATCTCAGTCCTCGTCGAGCGTCGGAATCGACTCGGTGACCGTCGGCAGCAGATCGGCGACCGAGTCGACGATCTCGTCGGGGCGGAACGGGTACTTCTCGACCTCGGCCTCGTCGCTGATGCCCGTCATGACGAGCACGGTGTGCAGTCCTGCCTCGATGCCGGCGATGATGTCGGTGTCCATGCGGTCGCCGATCATGCCGGTCTTCTTCGAGTGCGCGCCGATCTTGTTGAGGGCCGAGCGGAACATCATCGGGTTCGGCTTGCCGACGACGTACGGTTCCTTGCCCGTGGCCTTGGTGATCAGGGCCGCGATCGCGCCCGTCGCCGGCATCACGCCGTCGGCTGACGGCCCGGTGGCATCCGGGTTCGTGACGATGAAGCGCGCGCCCTTGATGATGAGCCGGATCGCCTTGGTGATCGCCTCGAACGAGTAGTTGCGGGTCTCGCCGACGACCACGAAGTCGGGGTTCGTCTCGGTCATGATGAAGCCGGCCTCGTGCAGGGCCGTGAGGATGCCCGCCTCGCCGATCACGAAGGCCGAGCCGCCGGGCAACTGCTGCGCGAGGAAGTCGGCCGTCGCCAGTGCCGAGGTCCAGATCCGCTCCTCGGGCACGATGAGCCCGCTGGCGCGGAGGCGGGCCGACAGGTCACGAGCCGTGAAGATCGAGTTGTTCGTCAGCACGAGGTAGGGGATCTCGTTCTGCTCCCACCCTGCGAGCAGCTCGGACGCTCCGGGGATGGCATCGTTCTCATGAACGAGCACGCCGTCCATGTCGGTCAGCCAGCATTCGATGTTGTCGCGGTGTGCCATGTGCACAGCCTATGCGGCGGCGGTTACGGGCAGGTGTCAGGTTCTGACGAGGTTCTCAGGCGCTGAGCCAGACGACCTGTGCGGCGCCGTCGGGGAGCTCGGTCGCGGTGCCCTCGAGTTCGATGCCCGTGGGGGTCGTCGTGATGTTCGCGGCGACGGTGACGCCCGCCCCCTCGAGAGCACGCAGCAGTTCCGGGTCTCGGTCATCGACGCGCAGCACGCGTCCGACGTGCCCCGACGGCGCATCGGCGAGAAGCACGAAGGGCTCGCGTTCGACGACACCTGCGGCATCGGGGATCGCGTCGCCGTGCGGGTCGAACCGCGGGCGTCCGAGGCGTGCGTCGATGCCCTCGAGCAGACGGTCGCTGATCGTGTGCTCGAGCACCTCGGCTTCGTCGTGCACCTCGTCCCATCCGTAGCCGAACTCCTGCACCAGCCAGGTCTCGATCAGGCGGTGCCGACGCACCATGGCCAGAGCTCGCTGCGTGCCGGCATCCGTCAGCCGCACCGCACCGTAGGGCACGTGCGAGACGAGCCCGGCGGCGGCGAGCTTCTTGACCATCTCGGTCACCGACGACGGGGCGATGCCCAGCTTCGCCGCGAGCACCGAGGGGGTGATCGGCGCGTCCTGCCATTCGGTGTGCGCGTAGACGGTCTTCAGGTAGTCGTCTGCTGCAGGGGATGCCACGGGTCCAGCCTAGATCAGGGGTTCGCGACGTCGACGAGGATGCCGAAGGCGACCTGCCCCGCGAAGAAGATGATGAGGAACCCGAGCAGGGCGGCGAAGAGCGAGAGCCGACCGTCGAACCCCTCGATCTCGGCGATGCCGATCTTGCGCGCGCGGAAGGCCAGCACGAGGGTCGCGATGCCCAGGGCGAGCTGCACCCAGGGGCCGCCGAAGGGCAGCACGGTGGGGAAGGCGACGAGCAGCCCGCCGATCACGCCGGTCGCGATGCCGATCCAGGTGAGGATGCGGACGTTGCGGCGCGCGGTTTCGGCAGACATCCTTCGAGCCTAACCGTCGGAGCACTCCGCCGCGCACGCTGTGAATCGTGTCAATCGGCCCGGATTCCTTGACGGGGGACGAGCTCTGCGGGTAGCTTCGACCGGGCACGGGAAAACGCTATCCGAGCGGGCGCCATGCCCAGAGAAGGATTTCGACGATGAATATCCGACACCAATCGTTCCGCGCCGTCGTGGCGGTGGCCGCAGTCGGCTGCCTCCTCGTGGGAGGCGCGCAGAGTGCGACGGCGGCGTCGCCCACAGCGCCGACGGCCGGCCGCCATGACTCCGGTCCGAAGACGCCACAGCTCGAGACGCTCGACCGCGGTCTTGTCGCCGTCTCGACCGCCGACGGGGTCTTCCTCAGCTGGAGACTGCTCGCCACCGAGGCGAGCGGTGCGACCGCCACCGGGCTCGCGGGTCCCGACTTCGCCGTCTACCGCGACGGAGCGAAGATCGCCACGATCACCGACAGCACGAACTACGCGGATGCCGACGGCGCGGCCGCATCGCAGTACTCCGTGGTGCCGGTGGTGAACGGCGTCGAGCTGACGGCATCCGCTTCGCCATCCGTATCTGCGTGGGCGGAGGGGCACTACGACCTTCCGCTGCAGAAGCCCGCCGACGGCGTCACACCGAAGGGCGAGGCCTACACCTACTCGGCCAACGATGTGTCGGTCGGCGACGTCGACGGCGACGGGCAGTACGAGTACGTCGTGAAGTGGGACCCCTCGAACTCGAAGGACGTCTCGCAGCGCGGTTACACGGGCCCCGTCTACCTCGACACCTACGAGCTCGACGGCACGCTGCTCAATCGCCTCGATCTCGGCGTGAACATCCGCGCCGGTGCGCACTACACGCAGTTCCTCGTCTACGACTTCGACGGCGACGGACGCTCCGAGACGATGCTGAAGACGGCCCCTGGCACGAAGTCCGTGCAATACACCGCCGACGGCAGCGTCGCGAGCGAGTCGTACATCACGCTGCCGAAGGACGACCGCAAGGCGGGCTACTCGAACGACGACGACTACCGACTCAGCGCCGCGGACTACGAGCAGCACCTCGTCGAGATGTTCCTCGGCTGGAGTGAGCGGGAGGAGGTCGTGTCGGGTCAGTGGCCGGCCACTCTCGAAGAGGCGTGGGGCATGCCTGTCACGCACGAGTATCCGCTTTCGCCCGAGTCGGCGCAGGAGCTCGCCACGACCTTCATCGACGTGTACGCGCCCGGTCGCAGCTCTCGCAACCTGCTGCGAGAGTTCGAGGGGTTCATCGTCGACGGACCCGAGTACCTCACCGTCTTCGACAGCGCGACGGGCAAGGAGCTGCAGACCATCCCGTATCCGACCGAGCGCGGCGACGACGGCCTGCTGTGGGGCGACTACGCGATGTCGCGCATCGAGCCGGGCAACCGCGTCGACCGCTTCCTCGCGGGAGTCGGTTACCTCGACGGTCAGCATCCGTCCGCCGTCTTCGCCCGCGGCTACTACACACGTACGACCGTCGCGGCCTTCGACTGGGACGGCAAGCGGCTGAAGGCCCGCTGGGATGTCGACAGCGGCCACGTGCCCCTGACGAACCCGTTCAACGACTCGCCGCACGGCCGCGACGGCAGCGACCCCGAGTTCGGCACCATCACGACGCAGGGCGATCACTCGCTGAGCTTCGCCGACGTGGATGGCGACGGCAGGCAGGAGCTCGTCTACGGTTCCGCGACGATCGACGACGACGGCAGCCTGCTGTACAGCTCGTTCGACGTGCTCCCCGAGGGCAGTGCGGATCCCGGAGCATCGGTGCGCCTGGGACACGGCGACGCGATGCACGTGACCGACATCGATCCGAGCCGCCCGGGTGTGGAGATCTGGACGGCTCATGAGGGTGCGACCAGCGCGCCGTACGGGTCGGTGATGCGCGATGCCGCCACGGGAGAGTCCCTCTTCGGCGCCTACTCGGGCCGAGACACGGGTCGGGCGATGATCGGCGACGTGCGGCCGGACGTGCCGGGGATCGAGGTGTGGTCGAGCATGCCGGGCGGCACGGAGGGCAGCGGTCTGCTCAGTGCGACGGGCGAGGTGCTGCAGGCGCAGACGCCCGGCACGAACATGTCGATCCGCTGGGCGGGCGACCTGACGACGCAGCTCGTCAACGGCAGCGGCGACCAGACGCCGACCATCGACGACTGGACGCGAGGCACTGTGCTCACCGCGACGGGCACGCTCACCAACAACGGCACGAAGGGCAACCCCTCGCTCGTCGCCGATGTGCTGGGCGACTGGCGCGAGGAGCTGCTGGTGCGCACGGCCGACTCGAGCGCGCTGCGGTTCTTCACCACGACCGAGCCCACGGCGCACAAGCTCACGACCCTCATGCACGATGTGCAGTACCGGGCTGAGACCGCGCGTCAGCAGACGACCTACAACCAGCCGGCGTACACCTCGTTCTATCTCGCGAGTGACCTCGACTGGGCGGACGTGCCGGTGCTGACGGCCCCGACGGAGCCGAAGGCGCCGAAGTTCACCGACAAGCCGGGCACCTCTCGCGACGAGGTCAAGGTGCCGACGAACGTGAAGGGCGTCAGCTACTACGTGAACGGCGAGAAGGTCGAATCGCCGGGCGGCAAGGTGCGGGTCACCGGTGAGGTGACCGTCGTGGCGGTGCCGGACGCCGGCTACCGCATCGCCGACGGCGCGACCTCGCGATGGACGGAGAACCTCCGCTCTCGGTGACAGACCGCCGCCCCGAGTCGACTCTTCCCGTGCCGGCTCGGGGCGGTTCTGTGCGCTCTGCGTCTTGCGTCCTGACCCCTGCGTCTTGCGTCCTGACCCCTGCGTCTTGCGTCCCGGTGCCTGTCTGCTCGAGGGGCTGCGGTTCAGGCGCCGGTGAGCACCAGCCAGAGCAGGGCGCCGTTGAGGGCGATGAGCAGGACGGACGCGATGATGCCGGCCGCCGTCGTCCACAGGCGGTTCGCCCAGACGCCGAGTGTGCGACGCTGAGCCGTGAGCGCGATGAGCGGGATCAGGGCGAAGGGGATGCCGAACGAGAGCACGACCTGGCTGAGCACGAGGGCGAGCGTCGGATCGAAGCCGATGCCGAGGATCACGAGCGCGGGGATCAGAGTCACCAGCCGACGCGCGAGCAGCGGGATGCGCACGTGCAGCAGTCCGTGCATGATCTCGGCTCCCGCGTAGGCGCCCACCGATGTCGAGGCGAGGCCTGAGGCCAGCAGCCCGACCGCGAAGAACGTCGCGACGACAGGACCGAGCCCTGCGGCCAGCGCGGCGTGCGCGCCTTCGAGCGAGTCGGTGCCCTCGACACCGGCGAGGTTCGCGGCCGCGAGCAGCAGGATGCCGAGATTCACCGTACCCGCGATGACCATCGCGATCGAGACGTCCCACCGGGTCGCGGTGAGCAGGCGACGGATGCGCGAGGTCTCCGTGCGCACGGCCTCCGTCGGCGCATCGGTCGTCGTCGAGCCGAAGCGGTCTCGGGTGAGCGACGAGTGGGCGTAGATCGCGTGCGGCATGATCGTGGCTCCGAGGATGGATGCGGCGAGCAGCACCGATCCGGTGTCCTCGAAGCGGGGCACGAGGCCGCCGACGATGCTCGAGGCGTCGGGCGGGGCGACGAAGAGGCCCGCGATGAAACCCACGGTGATGATCACCATGAGCGCGATGATCACGAACTCGAAGGGTCGGGGCCCTCGGCGGCTCTGCACCGCCAGCAGGATCATCGACACCGCCCCTGTGATGATCCCGCCGAGCAGCAGGGGGATGTCGAACAGCAGATGCAGAGCGACGGCGCCGCCGATGACCTCGGCCAGATCGGTCGCCATCGCGACGAGCTCGGCCTGCAGCCAGTACGCGCGTCGTGCCCACGGGTTCTTCAGTCGCGTTCCCAGCACTTCGGGCAGGCTCTGACCGGTGACGACTCCGAGTTTGGCCGAGAGGTACTGGATCAGCCAGGCCATGATGTTGCCGGCGACCACGACCCACACGAGCAGGTACCCGTACTGAGCGCCCGCGGTCATGTTGCTCGCGACGTTGCCCGGATCGAGATACGCGACGCCGGCCACCAGCGCGGGGCCGAGAAGCCAGAGGCTGCGGGGCGCTGTGGCGCGAGCGGTCGGCGCAGCCGTCTCGAGTGCGGAATTTTTAGGCATGCCGAAATCGTAGCGGATTTTTCGGTGTACCTAAATATTTCGTGCGGGGCTCGGCGGATAGCCTGGCGGAATGGAAGAGCAGGCGGCCGCAGATGCAGCAGAGACAGGCGGATCGTCGGCGCAGCCCGGCTACGGAGTGGGGCCGTGGCCCGGAGGCGAGGCGGAATGGCCCGCGGGAGAGCAGTACGACCCTGAGCTGCTGACGGTCGGCGACACGCGCAATGTGATCGATCGCTACCGCTACTGGCGGATGGACGCGATCGTCGCCGACCTCGACACCAGACGGCATCCGTTCCACGTCGCGATCGAGAACTGGCAGCACGACATGAACATCGGCTCGATCGTGCGCAGCGCCAACGCGTTCCTCGCCGATACCGTGCACATCATCGGGCGGCGCCGCTGGAACAGACGGGGCGCCATGGTCACCGACCGCTACCAGCACGTCGTGCACCACGAGGACGTGGAGACGTTCACCGCCTGGGCCGCGGCAGAGGGGCTGCCGGTCATCGCGGTCGACAACGTCGACGGCGCAGTGCCGGTCGACCGCGCCGACCTGCCGCAGCGCTGCGTGCTGCTGTTCGGACAGGAGGGGCCGGGGCTGTCGGATGCCGCGCTCGCCGCGGCGTCGGCCCATATCGAGATCACGCAGTATGGCTCGACGCGATCGATCAACGCCAGCGCGGCAGCCGCCGTGATCATGTACGAGTGGTGCCGGAGGCACGCGGGCTGACAGGTGGGCGGACCCTCTCGACACGGCGGCTGCGCGGGCGTAGCGTGAGTGCCGATCTGAGGAGGTCGACATGGCAGAGATCAGTCGCATCCGCCCGTTCCTCTGGTTCGACGGTCAGGCGCAGGAGGCGATGGAGTACTACGTCTCGGTGTTCCCGAACTCGTCGATCGACCAGGTGGTGCTCTACCCCGACGAGTCGCTCGATCGACACTTCGAAGGGATGACCGGCAAGGTCCTCAACGGCGACTTCACGCTGAACGGCTCGCCGTTCGGATGCCTCGACGGCGGACCTGAGTTCGCGTTCAACGAGTCGATCTCGTTCGTGATCGGATGCGAGGACCAGGCCGAGATCGACCACTACTGGCAGGCGCTCTCGGCCGTGCCGGAGTCGGAGGCGTGCGGCTGGTGCAAGGACAGGTTCGGCGTCAGCTGGCAGGTCGTGCCCGCAGGCCTGGATCTGCTGCAGCAGAGGCCGGAGCAGATCCAGGCGCTCATGCACATGAAGAAGATCGTGATCGCCGAACTCGAGAACGCCTGATCTCAGACCCCGGCAGTGACCCAGCGTCCTGAGCGCACGCGCCAGCCGAGGGTGGCCAGCCGAGCGAGCAGGTACACCCCGAAGAACGCGACAGAGAGCCAGACGAGACCTGCGGCGTCGTCGACGCCGGTCGCGGCGATGACCCACAGCGCCGGGAGGAACGGCAGGAGGTTCAGGCCACCCGCGATCGCGAGATAGCGCGCGTCGTTCGCACCCATCAGCACCCCGTCGAGCACGAAGACGACACCCGCGATCGGCTGCGCGACCGCGAGGATGAGGAGCGCAGGCTGCACGAGCGCGGCGATCGACGGATCGCCCGTGAACACGATGCCGAGCACACCCGAGAGCGCCGCGATGAGCGCGCCGACCACGACGCCGAACGACACTCCCCAGGCGACCGTGCGTCTGAGCACCCGGTGCACCTGCCGTTCGTCGCCCGCGCCGAGCTCCTTGCCGATCAGTGCCTGGGCCGCGATCGCGAGGGCATCCAGTGCGAACGCGGCCGCCGAGAAGATGGTGAAGACGATCTGCCACCCGGCGAGTTCCTCCGTGCCGATGCCCGTGGCGACCGCGACGGTCGCCAACAGCGCAGCCCGCAGGCTCACCGTGCGCAGGAACAGCCAGCCGCCCGAACGCGCAGTGCTGCCCATGCCCGCTCGCTGCGCCATCAGCGACGCATCGTGCTTCGCGGCGAGGCGCCGGATCACCAGCACGTAGGCGCCGACCATGCCCCACTGGGCGACGACCGTGCCGGCCGCCGACCCGGCGATGCCCCAGCCCAGCCCGTAGATGAACAGCACGTTGAGCAGCGCGTTCGCGCCGAAGCCGATGCCGGCGATCCACAGGGGCGTCATGGTGTCCTGCATCCCGCGGAGCAGTCCGGTGGCGGCGAACACGATGAGCATCGCCGGGAGCCCCCACATCGAGACGACCAGATAGGCGTTGGCGTCGGCGGCCACGGCCTCGCTCGCGCCGAACAGCGACACGAGCCACGGCGAGGCGACCGCCCCGGCCGCGGCGAGCACGGCCCCGATCGCCAGCGCCAGCCACATGCCGTTGATCCCGACCGAGACGGCCTCGCCCGGCCTGCCGGCGCCGAACAGCCTGGCGACCGCCGGGGTCGTCGAGTAGGCGAGGAAGACCATGAGTCCGACGATCGTCTGCAGCACCGCACCCGCGATGCCGAGCCCGGCGAGCGGCGTCGTGCCGAGGTGCCCGACCAGGGCGGCGTCGACGATGAGGAACGCGGGCTCCGCCATCAGGGCGCCGAGCGCGGGGACAGCGAGGCGCAGGATCTCACGATTGAGAGTGCGCTCGGTCATCCTCCGAGCCTATGGGCTGGCGCCGACCTCAGAGCATCCAGCGCGCCCGCACTCGGCCCGCCGGATCCCGTGCAGTCGTACCCTGGAGGAATCCCGGATGCGACGGAGGCGCCCATGACGGATCCACGAGAGGCCGCGGCGAGGTACCGCGCGCGACAGCAGAGTGAGAACGCCGGCGAGGACGCCGAAGACGGCACGGCACCGGGCATCGCCGCAGCCACCGACCGGGCCGCCTTCATCGAGACGGCGATCCAGGTCGCGATCCGCAGGGGCGACTTCGACGATCTCCCCGGAGCCGGCAAGCCGCTCGAGGGTCTCGGCACGCACCACGACCCGGACTGGTGGATCCGGCGCAAGATCGAGCAGGAGAACCTGACGGGTCTCGGCCCGCCCGCCATCCTGCTGCGGACCGAGAACCGAGAGCTCGACGACCAGCTCGACCTGCTCGGTCGCGAGGTCGACGTGCGGGAGGTGCTCGAGGACTTCAACCGTCGGGTCATCGAGGCTCGACGTCAGCTGCAGGGCGGACCGCCCGTCGTGACGGAGCCTCGCGACATCGACGCCGAGGTGGCCGCGTGGGCCGAGCGTCGTGCGGCGCGCCTGGCCGCTCGGCCGACGCCGGAGCCGATCCAGCCGCGCACGCGTCGCTTCGGCATCCGTCGCCGGGGCTGAGGTCGGCGAGGACCGCCAGCCCGTTCCCGCCCGAATGTCGGAGCGACGCCTAGGCTGGTCGGCATGACCGACGTGCTTCCCTCTGGCCTTGAGACCTCCGAGTTCAGCTCCGACATCCGCCCGCAGGACGACCTGTACCGCCATGTCAACGGCGCATGGCTCGCCCGCACCGAGATCCCCGGCGACAAGGCGCGCTGGGGCTCGTTCCATCTGCTCGCCGAGCAGGCCGAGAAGGACGTCAGGGCGATCATCGAGGAGTCGCAGGATGCCGAACCGGGCACCCTCGCCCGCAAGATCGGCGACCTGTTCGCGAGCTTCATGGACACCGAGCGCATCGCCGATGCCGGTGTCACGCCGCTCGCCGAGACCCTCGCCGAGATCGAGGCGATCGATGACATCCCCGCGTTCCTGCGCACCGTCGGCGCCTACGACCGCGACGGTCGCGCGCACCTGATCGGGTTCTACGTCGACGGCGACCCCGGAGATCCCGAGCGCTACCTTCCGGTGATCGTGCAGTCCGGCCTGTCGCTGCCGGACGAGAGCTACTTCAGACTCGACACCTTCGCCGAGACCCGAGCGGCCTACCGCGCCCACCTCGAGCGTCTGCTGGCGCTCGCCGGTGTCGCCGATGCCGCGGGCACCGCCGACCGCTCGGTCGCCCTCGAGACCGAGCTCGCGGGCCACCACTGGGACAACGTGCGCAGCCGCGACGCCGTCGCCACCTACAACCTCAAGACATGGGCCGAGATCCAGGAGCTCGCCGGTGTCGACCTCGAGCCGTGGCGCGACTCCGTCGCGCCGGCCCACCCCGAGGCCTTCGCCGAGGTGGTCGTCTCGCAGCCGAGCTTCCTCGAAGGGCTCGGATCGCTGCTCACCCCCGAGCGCCTCGACGACTGGAAGGCCTGGCTGCGCGCGCAGGTCGTTCACGCGGCGGCTCCGTATCTCACCGACGACTTCGTGCAGGAGAACTTCTCGTTCTACGGCACCGAGCTGACCGGCGTCCCGTCGATCCGCGAGCGGTGGAAGCGCGGTGTCTCGGTGACCGAGGGCGCGCTGAGCGAGGCGATCGGCAAGGTGTACGTCGAGCGGCACTACCCGCCGACGGCGAAGGCGGCGATGGACGAGCTCGTCGCGAACCTCATCGAGGCCTATCGGCAGAGCATCACCGACCTCGAGTGGATGACGGCCGAGACCCGCGAGCGAGCTCTCGCCAAGCTCGACTCGTTCACGCCGAAGATCGGCCACCCCGCCGTCTGGCGCGACTATTCGAGCCTCGAGATCGACCGCGCCGACCTGTTCGGCAACGTGCGGCGGGCGGCGATCTTCGAGCACGACCGCAACGTCGCGAAGGTGGGAAAGCCGATCGACCGGGACGAGTGGCACATGCCGCCGCAGATGGTCAACGCGTACTACAACCCGTCGATGAACGAGATCGTGTTCCCGGCGGCGATCCTGCAGTATCCGTTCTTCGATGCGTCGCGTGATGCGGCTGCCAACTACGGCGGGATCGGCGCGGTCATCGGCCATGAGATCGGTCACGGATTCGACGACCAGGGCAGCCGCTACGACGGAGACGGCAAGCTCGAGGACTGGTGGACGGATGCGGATCGCACGGCGTTCGAGCAGCGCACCAAGGCACTGATCGCGCAGTACGACGAGCTCGTGCCCGAAGGCCTCGACGCCGAGCATCACGTCAACGGCGCCCTGACGATCGGCGAGAACATCGGCGACCTGGGCGGCCTCGGCATCGCGCTCAAGGCCTACGAGATCGCGCTCGGCGGAGAGGAGGCCCCGGTCATCGACGGCTACACGGGCGTGCAGCGCCTTCTTCTGTCGTGGGCGCAGGTCTGGCAGCAGAAGAGCCGCGACGCCGAGACGCTGCGACTGCTCACGATCGACCCGCACTCGCCGAACGAGTTCCGCTGCAACCAGATCGTCCGCAACATCGACGCCTTCTACGAGGCGTTCGACGTCTCAGAATCCGACGCGCTGTGGCTGCCGCAGGGTTCGCGAGTGACGATCTGGTGAGTCGTTCTCTATAACCGATCAGGTGTCGACGGGTGCCCTGCTGTCTCCTGGATGACGATCTGATGACCGTATACCGGAGTATGTAGGGCATCCTCACCTGACGGGGTTACGATATCGGTGCTGCGGAGGATGGACACCGCAGCATCCCGCCAATCCAACCCCCCTATTAAGGATCACGCGTGGGTGCTTCCGAGCCTGCCGACGGCCCGCCACTGGCCTCGCTGCGCCGCTCTCAGCGGCCCAGCCGACGCTTGCCGCGTCGTGCGGCCTCGGGGCGGCGGTCGTTCACTTCGACCCTCCGGGCGCTCGAACAGCTCGCGGACGCGGGCGCGCAGGTGTCGGTTCATGTCGTCGATCTCGACAACCACACGCATGTCCTCTCCGGTGATGACCATGTGACCATGCCTGTCGCGGGGCTCGGGGTCGTACCGCTGCTGATCGAGGTGGCGGCAGCGTTCGATGCAGGCACCCTCGACCCGCTCGAGATCGTCGAGCGCACCGCCGTCGAGTCGGTGTCGACCTCGGGTCTCTGGCGACACCTGCATGCGCCCGCGCTGCCGCTCGAAGATCTCGCCGTGCTCGCGGCGACAGCCGGTGACCCGATCGCGGTCAACGCCCTGCTGCAGCGGGTCGGTCACGATCGCGTGCGTGAGCGTATCGAGGCCCTCGGACTCCGCCGCACAGCCCTTCTCGATCGATTCCGCGACGAGCGCGGTCCCGACGACGCGCCCCAGGTCGCCGTGGGTTCCGCGCGCGAATTCGCCGGACTCTTCTCGGCACTCGTGAACTCGCAGGTGGTGGGCGCCTCGGTGAGCGCTCAGGTGTCCGAGTGGCTCAGTCTGAACCAGGACCTGAGCCTGGTGGCCTCGTCGACGGGCCTCGATCCCTTCGCTCACGACCACGACGCCCACGGTCTGCTGTTCATCAACAAGACCGGGCGCGATCGCGGCGTGAGGGCAGAGGCGGGAGTCCTCGCCGGGCCGCGCGCCGGCGTCGCCTATTCCCTGATCGTCTGCTTCGACGACCTGTCGATCACGCACCGGCTTCGTGCACACGATGCCTTCCGCGTGCTCGGGGTCGAGCTCATGGAGTACACGCACTGAGCTCACGGGCGCCCTCGCCCCGGCGTCGCTAGCCTGGAGGCATGCCCCGCCCCGATTGGACTCCGCACCGCCGTGACGACGGCGAGCTGCTCGGATGGATCCACCCCGACGGCGACGACTGGGTGGCCGTCGACGTGCTGGGTCGCCCGGTCTCCGCTCCCACCGAGTGGCTCGACGCCGAGACCGCGCTCGAGGAGCGGGGGATCGGCTGGCTCGCCGATCCGTGGATGCTCGAGGGTGAAGCCGACAGGCCCCTTCGCGTGCGCATCCTCGAGGTCACTCCCGACGACGAAGGCGTTCCCGGACGCATCGTCGTGAAGATCGACGACTTCGGCGACATGGCGCGTCCGCCCGTGCAGCAGTACGTGCTCGAGTGGCCGATCCCCGCGCGGTTGCGAGCGCCGACGACGGGCGATCCCGATCCGCGCGTGCTCTGATCGCGATCCGGGCTGACGGCTAGCCGGGCAGCGACGGATGCTGCTCTGCTGCACGCTGCCGGGGGATGAACAGCGACAGGACCAGAGCGACGATCCCGGCCCCGATCGCCAGCCAGAAGCACAGATCGAACGCCGCCCGCGTGGGCACCGAGACTCCGCCGACGTCGATGCTCATGGCGGCGAGCACCCCGCCCATCACGGCGGACGCACTCGACGTGCCGATCGAGCGGAAGAGCGCGTTCAGTCCGTTCGAGGCGCCCGTCTCGTTCGCGGGCACCGATCGCATGATGATCATCGGCATGGCGGCGAACGTGAATCCGATGCCGACGCCGATCAGCAGGTTGCCGACGAGGATGTGCCAGACCTCGCTCGACCACAGCAGCACGAACACGTAGGCGAGCACGATCGCCGCAGCGCCGACGCTGAACAGCGGGCGAGGCCCGACGGTGCGCTCGAGCCAGCCAGACAACGGCGAGATCACCATCATCACGAGACCCGCCGGCATGATCACGAGTGCGGCAGAGACCATGTCGAGTCCGAAGCCCGCACCGGAGGCGGTCGGGCCCTCGAGCAGCTGCGGGAAAGTCACGTTCGACGCGAACAGGGCGAAGCCCATGCCGATCGCGGCGATGTTGGTGAACAGCACGGCGGGGCGGGCAGCGACGCGCAGATCGAGCAGCGGATCCTTCGTGCGCAGCTGATACCACCCCCACACCAGCAGCACCCCCACGCCTCCGATGATGCATGTGAGGGTCAGCGGTGCCGTCCAGCCCCACTCCGCGCCGCGCGAGACGAACAGCAGGATGCCGGTGAGGCCGATCGCGAGTCCGATCGCGCCGATCACGTCGAGGCGCCCGGGGAACCGCAGCACATCCTCGGGGATCACGAGCAGCACGAGGGCGAGGCCGATGACGCCGAGAGCGGCCGCGAGCCAGAACAGCCAGTGCCAGTCGGCGTTCACCGCGAGCAGGGCGGCCACCGGCATCCCGATCGCACCGCCCACGCCCATCGTCGCGCTCATCAGGGCGACGGCGGTGCCCAGGCGTTCGGGCGGCAGCACGTCGCGCATGATGGCGATGCCCAGCGGGACCACACCGGTCACCGCCCCCTGCAGCGCCCGGCCGATGATCACGCCGACGATCGAGCCAGACAGCGCGGCGATCAGCGACCCGAGGATTAGCAGTCCGAGCAGCACGATCACGACGCGGCGCTTGCCGTACATGTCGCCCAGTCGGCCCGAGATGGGGGTGGCGACCGCGGCGACGAGCAGCGTGATCGTGACGACCCAGGTGGTGTCCTCGCGGGATGCGTTCAGCAGGTGAGGAAGCTCGGCCTGCAGCGGCACGACCAGTGTGAACATGAACGACGAGCAGAGACCGGCGAACGCCAGCACCGCGACGATCGCCCATTTCGGTGATGTCCGGGAGAGTCTTCTGCGCGCGCGATCATCGTTCTCTCCCATCGCTTCAGGCTATCGGCGTCTGAGACACTCGAGGCGCGTGCCCGCGTGCTGCGATCGTCAGCTCACGCCCTTCATCAGTCGCAGCACCGGCTTGACGGCGACGAGCAGTCCGAGGCCGACCACGATCGCGATGGCGCCGAGGATCGAGAAGTAGGGCACCTCGTTCTTCGGGTCGTAGAACTGCACGAGCCAGCCCGAGATCGCCGTGCCCAGCGCGATCGACAGGAAGAACAGCGCGACCATCTGGGTGTGGAAGACCTTCGGGGCGAGCTTCGTGGTGACAGACAGCCCGACCGGCGAGATCAGCAGCTCGGCGACCGTGAACACGAACAGGATGCCGATGATGGCGATCAACGGGGTGGAGTTGGCGCCACCGCCCGCGAACGGCAGGAACAGCAGGAACGCCGCCCCCATGATGATCGCGCCGAGTGCGAACTTGACCGGCGTCGAGGGCTGACGGCGGCCGAGGCGGGTCCAGATCGCCGCGAAGACGCCGGACAGGATGATGATGAACACGGGATTGATCGACTGCACCCACGAGACGGGCATCTCGAATCCGAAGATGTTGCGGTCGAGGCGCTCGTCGGAGTAGACCGTGAGCACGGTGAACTGCTGCTGGTACAGCGACCAGAACGCGACGCTCGTGATGAAGAGGGGCAGGAATCCCCACACGCGCGAGCGCTCGGTGCCGTCGATCCGGCGGCTGCTGAGGATGACCGCGAAGTAGGCCACCGTCGCGACGATCGTTCCGATGATCACGATGGACGCCAGGTTGTCGGCCCTGACCACGCCGACGAGCACCAGCACCGCGATGAGGGCGACGGCGGCGACCGCGATGATCGCGACGAGCGGATAGCGCGAGGAGGGCAGCGGATTGGGCACGCGTCGTGCCTCATCCGGCAGCGCCTTGCGGCCGAAGGAGTACTGCACGAGTCCGAGCGTCATGCCGATCGCGGCGAGCCCGAAGCCGTAGTGGAATCCGAGGGTCGACTGCAGGATGCCGGTGAGGATCGGACCCATGAAGGCGCCGAGGTTGATGCCGAGGTAGAACAGCGAGAATCCGGCATCCCGACGGGTGTCGTCTGCGCTGTAGAGGGTGCCGACGACGGAGGTCGCGTTCGCCTTCAGGCCGCCCGAGCCGAGCGCGACGAGCACGAGGCCGACCCCTACGCCGATGAATCCGGGGAGAAGGGCGAGGGCGACGTGCCCTGCGACGATCACGATCGCGCTGAGGAACAGCACGCGTTCCGAGCCCAGCATCCGGTCGGCGATCCAGGCGCCGAGGATCGTCGAGAGGTAGACCGACCCGCCGTAGGCGCCGACGATCCCGCCGGCGACGGCCTGGGAGAGTCCGAGACCCCCCTCGGTGACCGAGAAGTACAGGTAGATGAGCAGGATGCCCTGCATGCCGTAGAAGCTGAACCGCTCCCACATCTCGACGCCGAAGATGTGGACGAGTGCCCAGGGCTGCCCGAAGAATCGGGTGTCGGACTTCTCGGCCGTCGTGTCGCTGGTTGCCATTCCTCCACGGTACGCCCGGTCGCGACGTGGTTCCCAGCCCACTCGCACGTGTTCGATTCCGATATCTGCGACCGGAGGGGCAGACTGGGGGCGTGCGAACCATCCGTGATCTGGACACCGTTGAACTCATCATCGCCGCGCAGGGCCTGCTCGACTCCATCCGCGGCCCCGAGCGCGTGATCGACGCCGGCACTCTGCGAGCTCTTCAGCAGTCGGGCAACTACGTCGTCGGACTCTTCGATGCCGAGGACGGGGAAGAGCGGATGGTGGGGGCCTCGATCGCCTTCTTCGGCGCCCCCGGACGCCGGGCGATGCACTCGCACATCACGGCGTTGCTGCCCGAGTACCGCGGACGCGGCTGGGGACGAGAGCTCAAAGAGCACCAGCGCCAATGGGCGTTCTCGCGGGACGTCGGTCGCATCACCTGGACGTTCGATCCGCTGGTCGCCCGCAACGCGCACTTCTTCCTCACAGTGCTCGGTGCCCGCGTGACCGGGTACTCGGTGAACCGCTACGGCATCTTCGGCGGAGGCGATGCCGGAGACGAGAGCGACCGGCTCGACGTCGAATGGGCGCTCGCCGACATCGCCAAGTCGCCGGCATCCGACGAGGTTGTGGAGACGCTGGAGATCCCGAGCGACATCGAGAGCATCCGCGTCGAGGATCCGGATGCTGCGCACGAATGGCGCACCCGTCTGCGTGCGCAGATGGAGGGTCTGCTGAGCAGCGGCCTGACGCTCTCGGGGTTCGATGTCGAGAAGGGCTACCTCTTCACGGCCTGAGGGCTCGGACAGACCTGGCCAGGGTCCTGAGGCGAACCGGTCGCGGATAAGATTGATGTGCCCGTGATCACGGGCTTTCCCGCATGCGACCATTGGAGCCACCGTGGCCGAACAGTCCCGTCTTGACAAGGTCATCGCCCTTGCCCGCCACCGCGGGTTCGTCTTCCAGGCGGGTGAGATCTACGGCGGTTCCCGGTCCGCGTGGGACTACGGGCCCCTCGGCACGGAGCTCAAAGAGAACATCCGCCGCCAGTGGTGGCAGACGTTCGTGCGCGGCCGTGGCGACATGGTCGGACTCGACTCGAGCATCATCCTGCCCAAGCGCGTGTGGGAGGCCTCTGGTCACGTCGCGACCTTCACCGACCCGCTGGTCGAGTGCCTGAGCTGCCACAAGCGCTTCCGCGCCGACACTCTGATCGAGGACTTCGAGGCGCGCAAGGGTCGCAAGGCGGAGAACGGCCTCGCCGACGTGCCGTGCCCCAACTGCGGCACCAAGGGCCAGTACACCGAGCCGAAGTCGTTCTCGGGTCTCGTGAAGACGTACCTCGGTGTGGTCGACGATGAGTCGGGCCTCTACTTCCTCCGCCCGGAGACGGCACAGGGCATCTTCGTCAACTTCTCGAACGTTCTGACGGCCAGCCGCAAGAAGCCGCCGTTCGGCATCGGCCAGGTCGGCAAGGCGTTCCGCAACGAGATCACCCCCGGCAACTTCATCTTCCGCACGCGTGAGTTCGAGCAGATGGAGATCGAGTTCTTCACGCCCCCCGCTGACGCGCAGCAGTGGTTCGAGCACTGGGTCGAGGCGTGCTGGAACTGGTTCATCGATCTCGGGATCGACCCCGAGAACATGCGTCAGTTCGACGTGCCCGAGGACGACCGCGCGCATTACTCCGCCGGCACCATCGACGTCGAGTACCGCTTCGGCTTCACAGGCAAGGAGTGGGGCGAGCTCATGGGCGTCGCCAACCGCACCGACTACGACCTGTCGAGCCACAGCGAGGCGTCTGGTCAGAGCCTCACCTACTTCGACCAGGCCACGGGCGACCGTTACACGCCGTACGTGATCGAACCGTCGTTCGGCCTCACCCGCGCCATGATGGCCTTCCTCGTCGACGCGTACCGCGAAGAGGAGGTGCCGAACGCCAAGGGCGGCACCGACGTGCGCACAGTGCTCAAGCTCGACCCGCGGCTGGCCCCGGTCAAGGCGGCCGTGCTGCCGCTGAGCCGCAACGAGCGGCTGTCGCCGCTCGCTCGCGAGGTCGCCGACACGCTGCGCAGCTCGTGGGCCGTCGACTTCGATGACGCGGGTGCGATCGGTCGCCGGTATCGCCGACAGGACGAGATCGGCACGCCGTTCTGCGTCACGATCGACTTCGACTCGCTCGACGACCGTGCCGTGACCGTGCGCGACCGCGACACCATGGCGCAGGAGCGCGTCTCGATCGACGAGCTGCACCAGTACCTGGCTGAGCGACTCAAGGGCGCGTGACGCTCGGATGATCAGAACGAGAGGCTCGCTGTCCGACAGGACGGCGGGCCTCTCGCGTCACCCGGTGACGGTCAGCTGCACCTGATCGGTGCCGCCCGCCTCGACCCAGGCCAGCGATCGCTCGAGGATGCCGCGGAGCACGTCGAGGTCGATCTTCTCGAGATCCTTGATGTAGAGGCATCCGACGCCCGTGCTGTGCGGGCCGAGCTTCTCGAGTGCCTCGGAGTGTGCGTCGACGCCGTCGAACAGATAGATCGTCGTAGCCGCCTTGCGGGGGGCGAAGCCGAGGAGTCCGCTGTCGCCCTCGGTGCCGGTCGGATACCTATAGTGGCAGCTGCCGAATCCGATGATCGTGCCCCAGGTCTGAGGGTCGCGGCCTGTGATCTCCTGCATCAGGGCGGTCAGCGTCTCGGCATCCCGGCGTCGGACCGCCGGAGTGGATCGGGCGATGAGCCCGGCGACGTCGTCGCCGGTGGGCTTCATGCCTTCGCCTTCGCCGCGGCCTTCATGGCCTTCTTGTGTTCGCGCACCTTGGTGAGCGATTCGGGCGAGACGATGTCGGCGACGCTGCGGTAGGAACCCTCGGTACCGTAGTCGCCCGCGGCCTCGCGCCACCCGGCGCCGGTGAACCCGTACTGCTTGCCGAGCAGAGCAAGGAAGATCTTCGCCTTCTGCTCGCCGAAGCCGGGGAGAGCCTTGAGTCGCTTGAGCACCTCGGCGCCCGACGGGTCGCCTTCGGTCCAGAGTGCCGAGGCGTCTCCGCCCCACTGATCGACGATCTCCTGACAGAGCGTCTGCACGCGAGTCGCCATCGAACCGGGGAACCGATGCACGGCTGGGGTCGTCTTGAACGCCTCGAGGAACTCGTCGGGGTCCATCGCCGCGATGGTGGCCGCATCGGTCGCGCCGGTGCGCTGCTCGATCTTGAGGGGTCCTGCGAACGCCGTCTCCATCGGGACCTGCTGGTCGAGCAGCATCCCGACCAGCAGCGCGAGCGGGTTGTTCGTGAGCAGAGCGTCGGCGGCGGTGTCTCCGGTGATGTGAAGGGCCATGCGTCCAGTCTGGCATCCCCGATGGCGGCAGCGGGGTCAGATGCGCTGCAGCTTCGGGAGCGGACCCTCGAGGCGTGCGATGGACACTCTCACGTCGGCGATGTCGCCTTTGAGCTCGACCCTGAGTTCGGTGATCTGCGTCTCGAGTCGCGTGAACCTCTCATCGATGCTGTCGAAGCGGGTGTCCAGTCCCCGGGAGTGCTTCGCGAGCATTCTGGAGACCCCGCCGAGCACGGTCGCGCTGAACGCGAAGAGGGCGATGATGATGCCGATCACATCCGGATCCACGAGCATCCTCCCAGTCTGCGTTCGGGGAAGGGATTTGTCATGGTTCGACGATATGAAGCACGGACGATGCGTGCAGGCGTCCGAGCCGAGATCCTCGGAGCCGGGGGAGAGGTCTCCGCCGAGGATGATCGTGCAGTGAGGGTGAGGCCCTCAGGCGGTCGCTGCGTCGTCTGCGTCAGACGCCTGCGCGGGCTCGATCGGCTCGATGCCGTACATCGTCGAGAGCGCGGCGGCGAAGTCGTCTGCCCGGCCGGTGGCGGCGAGTTCGTGCGCGCGCGTGGTCGGCACGTGCAGCAGCACGCCGGTGAGGTGGCGCAGGGCCTGCTCGACCTTGCCGTCGTCGTCGCCCCTGGCGCGGGCTCGGGCGATCTCGGACTCGAGCAGTGCGAACATGTGCGACCGCAGTGCGACGACCGAGGGGGTGACGCTCTGGCGGCTGCCGACGACGTGGAAGGTGTCGGCGGCTTCGCGCACGACGGTGCGCGCGGCATCCGTCGCCTGCAGCTCCTCGAGCGGTGCGTGCAGGCTGATGGTCTCGAGGTCGAGCAGAGCCACGCCCTCGAGGGCAGCGACAGCGGGGTCGACGTTGCGCGGCATGCCGAGGTCTACGACCATCTGGTTGTGGGATGCGACGGGGCAGCCCTCAGGGGCGATGCCGGTCGGCGCCTGCAGGTGCTCGGGGGTGAGCACGGGAGCGGCGGCCGTCGTGCAGGTGATCAGCAGGCTCGATCGCGAGGCGACGCGCGCGTAGTCCTCAGCGGAGACCGGGCGGATGCCGTGCTTCGCGGCGAACTTCTCAGCGCGGCCCGAGGGCGAGTACACCGAGATGTTCACGGCTCCTCGTTCGCGCAGCGTCGCGAGGGTGACGGCTGCATAGGCGCCGGTGCCGACGAGCAGCACGCGCTCGGCCGACCAGTCGACGATGCGGCTGTCGGCGAGCTCGAGAGCGAGTCGCACGAGTGAACGACCGGCGCGGCCGAGCGCAGTGACGTTCTTGACCTTGCGCTGCGCCTGGCTGGCCCGCTGGAAGAGGCGCTCGAGCTCGGGGGAGGTCGTGCCCTCCTTGCGTGCGGACTTGAGCGCACGACGCACCTGGCCGGCGATCTCGCCTTCGCCCGACACGACGGACTCGAGGCCGGATGCGACCGAGAAGAGGTGCTCTGCGACACGGCGGCCGGAGTGCACCTCGTAGGCGCCGTCGAGTTCGGTGGCGCGGATGCCCGTGGACGCCTCGACGGCCTCGAGCACTGCCTCGACGCCGATCGCACCTGCGGCGGTGACGGGCTCGTCCATCTCGACGTAGGCCTCGAAGCGGTTGCAGGTAGCAAGAACGACCGCACCCTGCACGCAGGACGCCATGTCCACAACCGTGGAGGCGACGTCGTCGGGGGTGCGGCTCAGGCGTTCGAGCAATTCGAAGGGGGCGGTCTTGTGACTCGCCGTGACAACCAGCAGCACCTTTCGATTCTACCTGAGGCTTCATGCAGGTCGGCCCAGGGGCGGATGGGAGGATGGACGCATGCCTCTCTCCGACGCTCCGCTGCTGCGCGCCCTCACCGGCCCCCGACCTGAGCACGCCCCCGTGTGGTTCATGCGCCAGGCCGGCCGATCGCTGCCCGAGTACCGCGAGCTGCGGGTCGGAACGCGGATGCTCGACGCCTGCCTCACGCCCGACCTCGCCGCCGAGATCACTCTGCAGCCGGTGCGGCGTCACGGCGTCGATGCTGCGGTGTTCTTCAGCGACATCGTCATCCCCCTGCGACTGGCGGGCGTGGAGGTCGAGATCGAGGCCGGACGCGGTCCGGTGTTCGCGAATCCCGTGCGCACCGCGGGTGACGTCGATCGCATCACCTCCATCGATCCCCTCTCGCTCGACGGCTCCGCGATCGCCGAGGCCGTGGGCATCGTCACCGCAGAACTCGGGGAGACCCCGCTGATCGGCTTCGCCGGCGCTCCGTTCACGCTGGCCGCCTACCTCGTCGAGGGCGGCCCGTCGAAGGAGCACCTGCGGGCCCGCGCCATGATGCACGCCGACCCCGACTCGTGGAATCGTCTCGCGGGCTGGCTGGCGCAGGTCTCGCGCCGGTTCCTCGAGATCCAGCGCGACGCGGGAGCATCCGTGGTGCAGCTGTTCGACTCGTGGGCCGGATCCCTGAGCACCGCCGACTACCGCGCATTCGTGGCTCCGCACTCGAAGGTCGCGCTCGATGGCATCGGCGTGCCGAGCATCCACTTCGGCGTGGGCACCGGACCCTTCCTCGACGACATGCGCCTGGACGGAATCGCGGACGGCGTCGGCGTCGACTGGCGCCTGCCGCTCGATGAGGCCGCGGCGATCCTCGGACCCGACGTCTCGGTGCAGGGCAACATCGACCCGGCGCTGCTCTCGGCGCCGTGGCCGGTGCTCGAGGCGCACGTGCGCGACGTGGTCGAACGCGGGCGCGCGGCCAGGGGCCACATCGTCAACCTCGGACACGGCGTTCCCCCCGAGACCGACCCCGATCAGCTCACCCGGATCGTCGAACTGGTGCACTCGATCTGAGAGAACCGGTCCACCCGATCTGACAGCCAGGGGCGGGTCGCTCCGGCGTCATCGTCTCGGACGCGGAACGCTATCTAGCATGAGTGCTATATTGCAAACATGACAGACAGTGCGTCAGACATCTTCGCGGCATTGGCCCATCCGACGCGTCGTCAGATCCTGCAGGACCTCAAGGACGGCGAGCTCGCGGCGGGTGAGATCGCCTCGCGGTTCTCGGCGAGCGGCCCCACGATCTCGCGGCACCTGAGCGTGCTGCGCCAGGCGGGCCTCGTCAGTGAGCGTCGCGATGCCAACCGCATCCTGTACTCCCTCGTCGGCGAGCGTCTCGCGCTCTCCGTCGGCGACTTCCTCTCGACCGTGTGCCCCGAGCAGATCGTGCTCCGCGAGGTGCGCAAGCGTGGCTCCGGGCGCGCCGCCGCTGCGGCCGTCGAGGCCTGAGCCGGCGCATCCTCGACTGAGCGGCCCCCGGATGGATCTCCGCACCGTGCCCGTTTCTCCGGTCGCAACCGGCGAGGCATCCAGGTCGCGGGTGAAAGGATTGACGTATGCCGTCGAATCCCGCGAACCGTGAGTCGTCCCGAGCCGAGCCCGCCACGCTGGCAGCCCGCGCGGCCACGCGCCACATCGTCGTCATCGGCGGTGGCATCGGGGGGCTGATCGCGGCTCGCGAATGCGTCAAGGTCGGCATGCACGTCACCGTGCTCGAGGCGGCGGATGCCGTCGGCGGCGCGATCCGTCAGGCCGAGATCGACGGCGTCGTCGTGGATGCCGGGGCGGAGAGCTACGCGACGCGGGGCGGACGGGTGCGAGCGCTCCTCAACGAACTCGGCCTCACCGATCGCATCGTCGCCCCCGCGGCGGGCAGCGCCTGGCTCGCGGGCATCCCCGGCGTCGGGGCCGCGCCGCTGCCGGTCGGCGGCATCCTCGGCATCCCGAGCAACCCGTTCCAAGAGGACGTGCGCCGCATCATCGGCTGGTCGGGAGTGTGGCGTGCCTACCTCGACCGCGTGCGCCCGCCCCTCACGATCGGCCACAGCCAGAGCCTCGGCAAGCTGGTGTCCTCGCGCATGGGCGTCAAGGTGCGAGACCGGCTGGTGGCTCCGGTGACGACGGGCGTGTACTCCGCATCACCCGAAGACGTCGATGTCGACATCGCTGCGCCCGGGCTCAACGCCGCCCTCACGCGCGTCGGTTCTCTGTCGGGTGCTGTGCAGGCTCTGCGTGACGAGAGCGCGGCGCGGGCGGCGCAGGCGGCTGCGGCGCAGGCGCCCGGTGCGGCCGTGGAAGGCATCGCCGGCGGCATGATGGTGTTGGTCGAGGCACTGGTCGCCGACATCGAGAAGCTCGGCGGCGTCGTCCGCACGGGCGTGCGGGTGTCTGAGATCGCGCAGTCGGCTGCGAGCTGGACGGTGCGTGCCGAAGGGCGAGCGCTCGCGGATTCGGATGCCGATGCGGAGTCGGCCACGGAGGCCCTCGAGTTCAGCGCCGACGGCGTGGTGCTGGGCACCTCGGAGGCGGTGGCGCGGCGTCTGCTCGAGAACATCGCACCCGCACTCGCCGAGACCACGGCGGCGGATGCGCCCGAGATCGAGATCGTCACGCTGCTGCTGCGGGCCTCCGCACTGCAGGGTGCTCCTCGGGGAACGGGCGTCCTCACAGTTCCAGGAAGCCACACAGCGAAGGCGCTCACGCACTCGACGGCGAAGTGGGAATGGCTCAGGGCCGCCGCCGGTGATCGGCATCTGGTGCGCGTCTCCTTCGGCGCTCAGGGAGAACCGGCCGCCACCGCAGGCCTCGACGATGACGCGACCGCTCAACTCGCGCTCCGTGAGGCATCCGCTCTTCTCGGCGTTCCGCTCGCCCCTGGCGATCTCATCGGTGCGCACCGTTCGCGTTTCGTCCAGTCGCAGCCCGCGTCGATCATCGGCTCGGGCGAGCGGCGGGAGGCGGCGCGCGCGGCCATCCAGGCCGTTCCCGGCCTCGCGGCGGTGGGTGCGTGGCTCGCCGGCACCGGACTCGCGCAGGTGATCCCCGATGCGCGCGAGGAAGCCGATCGGCTGCGGCGCTCTCTGATCTGGGACTGACACGCGTGGCGTGGGGCTGAGTTCCGGGCGCGGTCGAGAGCGTGACGCGCACCCTGAGGTCAACCCGAAAGTCGCCCTGCTGTCAACCCTCTGCCTGACAGATGCCGAAATCGGCATACGGGGCTACGCTGGACACCTGGCAGGCGGCTCCGTGTCGTCGGTTCGCCCCAGGCGTTCACACCGGAACAACGTGAGGAGACCCCATGAAGGGGAAGATCGGACTCGTCGTAGGAATCGGCGTGGGATACGTACTCGGAACGCGCGCAGGACGCGAGCGCTACGAGCAGATCAAGACGCAGTGGCTGAAGGTCTGGAACCTCGACCCCGTGCAGGATCAGGTCGACAAGGTCAAGGGCTACGTCGGCGACAAGGCCGCAGCAGTGCCCGGTGCGATCTGGACCGGCGTGCAGAAGGTCGTCAAGTCGGCCAGCGGCGGCGACAAGACCGCAGGTCAGCGACTCGACTCCGCTGTCGCTGCCGGACGCAAGGCCGCTGACGACATCGTCGACGCCACCGAAGACGCTGTCGAAGAGGTCAAGGACGCCGCGAAGAAGGACGACGCGAAGAAGCCCGCGGCCAAGAAGCCGGCATCCTCGCGCTCCACCGCCGCGAAGTCTGGCAGCTGACATGCCCCGCGGATACCGCGATCGTGCCGAGGACAGCCTGCTGTCCCTGATCGGCGATCTTCCCGAGCTCATCAGCAACCTCGTGAAGGCCGAGATCAACGCGGCCAAGACCTGGATCTCGAAGACGGCGAAGGATGCCGGAATCGGCTCCGTCTGGTTCCTCGTCGCGCTCTTCTTCCTGTTCTGGGCCGTGCCGGTGATCCTGGTCTTCGCGATCGCCGGGCTGTCGTCGTGGTGGCCGGTCTGGCTCTCCGCGCTGGCAGTGTTCGGAATCCTGATCCTCGCCGTGCTGCTGTTCGCGCTGCTCGGCATCCTGAAGTTCCGCAAGGTGCTCGCTCGGAAGAACCCCGCCCAGGCGGTGGGCGAGGACATCAGACTCGTGAAGGAAGCCGGCTATGACGAACTCTGAGATCACGAGGCCGCTGCCCAAGACGGCTGTCCCCGCAGGGATCGTCGATCCGGTGCAGTCCGCCCGCGCCGAGCTCAAGGCCGCGCTCGCGGCGATCGAGGTCAAGGGCAACTTCCCTCGGCGGATCGACAAGGCATCGAAGCGCGCTGCGGCGAAGGCGCGGGTCTTCGCCGACCGCAACCCAGCCGCCGCCATCGCCGGAGCGGTGGGAGTCGCCGTGATCGTGGGCGGAGCCGTCTGGGCGATCGCCCGCGCGCTTTCTCGCTGACCGGAGGCGCATCCTCCCATCCTGACTCGCGTTCGCGAGTGATTCACAAAGGGGGCAGACTGGATCCATGTCCGATGCACGCGAAGAGAACCCGTCCGGCTTCACCCTCTGGGCCGTCTGGCGACGAAACCCCGATGTCGCGGTCACCGAGTCCGACTCCACGGAACTCGAGACGATCGTCTCCTACATCGAGGATTCCGGAGTCACGGTCCGCGGCTTCTACGACGTCTCGGGCCTGAAGGCCGACGCCGACCTGCTGGTGTGGCTGCACGGGGACACTGCGGAAGATCTTCAGAAGGCCCTGCGGCGCCTGCGGCGCACCGAGCTGCTGCGCACTCTGCTTCCTGTGTGGAACGTCATGGGCGTGCATCGGGATGCCGAGTTCAACCGTGCGCACGTGCCCGGGTTCCTCCGCGGTGTCGAGCCGAAGGACTGGCTGTGCCTCTACCCGTTCGTCCGCACGCCCGAGTGGTATCTCGCACCGGAGGAGGAGCGTCGCAAGATGCTCGCCGATCACGGTCGCAAGGGCGCTGCCTTCAAGGGAGTCATCGCCAACACGGTCGCCGCATTCGCTCTGGGTGACTACGAGTGGATCCTGCCGCTCGAAGCCGACGAGGTCACCGAGCTGGTCGACCTCATGCGTGACCTGCGCTACACCGACGCGCGTCTCTACGTGAAGGAGGAGATCCCGTTCTACACGGGCCGTCGCCTCCGGTTCGACGAGATCGCGGACGTGCTGCAGTAGGTCGACGATGAGCACTCAGAGTCACACTGCCGTCCCGATCCGACTGGGCACTCGCCGCAGCGCGCTCGCGCAGGCGCAGTCGGGTCATGTCGCCGCCGCCCTAGAGAAGATCTCGGGGCGCCCCGTCGAGCTCGTGCCGATCACCAGCGAGGGCGACACGAATCGTGCGTCGCTGTCGGAGATCGGCGGCCAGGGCATCTTCGCCACGCGTCTGCGTGAGGCGCTGCTCGCGGGGGAGTGCGACATCCTCGTGCATTCGCTCAAAGACCTTCCCACCGCGATCCCCGAGGGGCTTGTCATCGCCGCCACTCCGGTGCGTGAGGACGCGCGCGATGTCGCGATCACGCGCGGGGGCACGCCGCTGCACGAGCTGCGCACCGGCAGCAAGGTCGGCACGGGGTCACCTCGCCGCATCGCGCAGGTGCACCGCAGGGCTCCGCACGCGGAGGTCGTCGACATCCGCGGCAACGTCGACTCGCGTCTGCAGCGGGTCGCGTCGGGTGAGCTGGACGCCGTCATCCTCGCTGCCGCCGGCCTTTCGCGCCTCGGCACCGACTCGCCGCTTCGCCGTGAGGAGCTGGGGCTGTCCGAATGGCCGACCGCACCGGGTCAGGGTTCGCTCGCGGTCGAGACCCGGTCCGATGCTCCGGCTGAGCTCCTCGCCGCGCTCGCCGAACTCGACGACCACGACACTCGGCTGGCCATCACGGTCGAGCGCGGGATTCTGGAAGGACTCGACTCCGGATGCCAGGCGCCGATGGCCGCTCATGCGGTCGTGGACGGCGATGAGATCCGCGTCAGGACGGTCGTTTACTCGACCGACGGCGGTCGTCGGATCGGCCTCGACGTCACGGAGAGTCTGAACGGGGAGTATATTCGTCGGAACGGCAGCGGCAATGGAGCGGACGCTGCCGGTGGTGCAGACCCGATGCGCACAGCACGCGAGTTCGGGTTGTCTGTCGCCCATCGGCTGCTCGAGCAAGGGGCGGCCGACCTCGTCTCCCGAGAGCATTCCTCATCATGACCAATTCGAAGCAGGACCGACCGCTGGACGGCTGGCGCATCCTCGTACCCCGTGGAGGCCCGTGGGGCGACGGCGTCGCCGCCAGTCTCCGTTCCCGGGGAGCGGTGCCCGTCGTCGCGCCGCTGATCAACTTCGCGGCCACCACAGATCAGGCCGCGCTCGACGTGGCGCTCACCCGCCTGGCTGCCGGAGAGTACGACTGGTTGACGGTGACCAGTGCGACGACCGTCGACGTGATGTTCGCGCACCGCGCTGTGGTGCCGCGTCGTACGAAGATCGCGGCAGTCGGAGAGACGACCGCAGCCGCTCTGCAGGCCGTCGGGTATGAAGTCGCGATGGTGCCGGATGAAGACAATTCGGCCGCGGGCATGGCCGAGCAGCTCATCGCCCTCGAGGCCGAGCCGCGTCGCATCCTGGCTCTGCGCAGCGAGATCGCGAAGCCCGTGCTCAGCGTCCTTCTGCAGGAGGCCGGTCACGACGTCGACAGCGTCGTCGCCTACCGGACCGTCGGCGTGCCGGTCACCGACCGCATCAAGCGCGACGTCGAGAACGGACGCATCAACGCGATCCTGATCACGAGCGGTTCGGTCGCCGAGCAGGTGCGCGAGCAGTTCCCGCTGATCCCCGATGAGACGCTGCTGGCTGCGATCGGTCCGCGGACTGCGAAGGATGCCGACAAGGCAGGTCTTCCGATCACGGTCGTCGCCGATCGTCAGACGGTCGACGCGCTCATCGATGCCGTGTCGAGCCACACCCTCCCGCACGCGGCGGACGAGCTGGCGCCGTGAGCTTCCCCGACGTCCGACTGCGCCGACTGCGGCAGTCCCCTGCCGTCAGGGGTCTGGTGCGTGAGACCTCCCTCGAGCCGCGGCAGCTGGTGCTCCCGCTGTTCGTCCGTGAGGGACTCACCGAGGCCGCCCCCATCGGGTCGATGCCCGGAGTCGCGCAGCATTCGCTCGATTCTCTGCGTGCCGCCGCCACCGAGGCCGCCGAGGCGGGTGTCGGCGGTGTGATGCTGTTCGGAGTCCCCGCAGTCAGAGACGCGCAGGGCTCGGGTGCCGACGATCCCAAAGGCATCCTGAACGTCGCCACCGAGGTGCTCGCGGCCGAGGTCGGGGACGCCCTCGTGGTGCAGACCGACCTGTGCCTCGACGAGTTCACCGACCACGGGCACTGCGGCGTGCTCGCGCCTGACGGCACCGTCGACAACGACGCGACGCTCGAACGCTACGCGTCGATGGCCCTGGCTCAGGCTCGGGCGGGCTCTCAGCTGCTCGGCCTCTCGGGAATGATGGACGGCCAGGTCGCCGTCATCCGCGAGGCGCTCGATTCCGAGGGCTTCACCGACACCCTGCTTCTCGCCTACGCCGCGAAGTATGCGAGCGCGTTCTACGGTCCGTTCCGTGAGGCCGTGGATTCGCAGCTGAAGGGCGACCGTCGCACGTACCAGCTCGACCCCGGCAACCGCCGCGAGGGCGTGCGGGAGGCTGTCGTCGACGAGGAGGAGGGTGCGGACATCGTCATGGTGAAACCCGCCATGGCCTTCCTCGACGTGCTGCGTGAGGTGCGAGACACCGTGCACATTCCGGTGTGGGCATATCAGGTGTCCGGCGAGTACGCGATGATCGAGGCCGCTGCCGCGAACGACTGGATCGATCGCCGCGCGTCGATCCTCGAGTCGCTGCTGTCGATCCGCCGCGCTGGCGCAGATGTCGTCCTGACGTACTGGGCGACAGAAGCCGCTCGCTGGCTGCGCCCCTGATCGCGCTCCGTCGACTCGGCGAGGTCGTCTGAGTCCCTCCCTCAGGTCTGCGGACTAGCCTAGAGGGGATGCCGGGAGAGCTCCGTGCATCGCTGAGGAGTGTGCTGTGACCGACCGCAATGATGACCTGTTCTCCGCTGCCCGCACGGTGATCCCCGGTGGTGTGAACTCGCCCGTGCGCGCATACGGTTCGGTCGGGGGCACGCCGCGCTTCCTCGCATCGGCCGCGGGTGCGACGGTGACCGATGCCGCAGGCAACGAGTACGTCGACCTCGTCGCGTCGTGGGGTCCGGCCCTGCTCGGCCATGCGCAGCCTGAGGTCGTCGCCGCCGTGCAGGAGGCGGCGACTCGAGGACTCTCGTTCGGCGCCCCGACCGAGGGCGAGGTCGAACTCGCTCAGCTGATCGCAGATCGTGTGCGGTTCGGGGAGACCCGGCCCATCGAGCGAGTGCGGCTCGTCTCGACCGGCACAGAAGCGACGATGACCGCGATCCGCCTTGCCCGCGGTGCCACCGGGCGCGACCTGCTGGTCAAGTTCGCCGGCCACTACCACGGTCACTCCGACGGTCTCCTCGCCGCGGCCGGTTCCGGCGTCGCGACTCTCGCTCTGCCCGGCTCCGCGGGGGTGCCCGCGCCGATCGCCGCACAGACCCTCGTGATCGACTACAACGACCCGGGCGCGCTCGAGGCCGTCTTCGCCGAGCACGGTCCGCGCATCGCCGCGGTGATCGTCGAGGCCGCAGCCGCGAACATGGGTGTGGTTCCGCCGCTGCCAGGGTTCAACCGGCTGCTGGCCGAGACCGCACACGCTCATGGCGCGCTGTTGATCCTCGATGAGGTGCTGACGGGCTTCCGCGTGCACCCCGCAGGCTTCTGGGGGCTCCAGGCCGCGGCCGGCGAGGACTACCTGCCCGACATCTTCACGTTCGGCAAGGTCGTCGGCGGAGGAATGCCCCTGGCCGCTCTCGGTGGACGCGCTGAGGTCATGGACCTGCTGGCACCTCTCGGCCCGGTCTACCAGGCTGGCACGCTCTCGGGCAACCCGCTGTCGGTCGCCGCCGGCCTGGCGACTCTGAGGCTCGCGACCCCTGAGGTCTATGCGACCGTCGATGCCGCCGCAGCCAGGGTCTCTGGCGCCCTGGACGCCGCTCTCGCGGACGCAGGTGTCACCCACGCCGTCGCGCACGCGGGAAACCTCTTCAGCGCTTCGTTCCGCGCTTCAGCGCCTCGCAACTATGCCGAGGCCCAGGCCCAGGAGTCGTTCCGGTACGCGCCGTTCTTCCACGCGATGCGCGAGCAGGGCGTCGCGCTGCCTCCGAGCGTGTTCGAGGCCTGGTTCCTGACAGCCGCGCACGGCGAGGAAGAGCTTCAGCGCATCGAAGCGGCGCTCCCGATCGCGGCCGAGGCTGCTGCCCGCGCACAGGCGTAAGCTGCACGATCCCGCCTCATGCCGGGCGTGAGTGCTTTGCGTGAGGCACGTGCGCGTCGCGCGAAGCGTGTGTGTATCGCGTGAGGCGCGTCTGCGTCGACTGAGTCGTGTGTGCCGCTCGAGATTCGACGGACTACGGCGTGATCAACGTCAGACGAACATGACTCGTCGTGACGGTGAGTCCCTATAGGTGCGGCCGAGTGGGCTGAACCAGTCGATCGTGCCGTCGGGAAGCTGCTGCGCCGTCCAACGATGGTCGTCAGCGACGTCTGGATGCTTGAGAGAGTGGTGCCGCGCGCACAGATGGGCGAGGTTGTGGATCTCCGTCCGCCCGCCCTTGGCATGATCGAAAGTGTGATCGATCTGGCATCGATGCGCCGGCATCCTGCAGCCGGGGAATCGGCAGTGTTGATCTCGCGCACGGAGGAACCGCCGCATGGGTTCTGTCGGCCGGTAGGTGTCGGTCTCGACGACAAGTCCGGTCGGATCGAGGAACAACCGGGACCATCCGCCGTTGCGGCCCGCGAGATCGCGGGCGATATCGGGGTGCAGCGGCCCGTGTCCGTCGAGCTGCGCGGGGCGATGGTCGCACCCCGCGAGCGTGGTCGCGGCGACTGCGACATGGATGCGCCCCTGGATGTTGTCGAGTCCTGAGCCGTTTGCCGCGCTCGGATCGGAGGCGAGCAGGAGGTCGATCAGCAGATCTACCCGCACCTGATCGATCGTGCGGGTGTCGGACGGGATGTGTTCGACCGTGGGGCCGGTCGGATCGGTTGTGAAAGTCCCGTCGCCGAAGATCGCATAATCGTCACGCGACGGGTCGTCTTGCGCGATGTCGTCCGGATAGATCGGATTCTCGCCGTCGTCCATCGGATCGAGCGTCGGCTCACGGTCGTTCCGCCCGGCGATGACGACGTGCGCGAGTCGGGTGAGTCGGTCGAGGATCGCCGTCGCGAGATGCTCGGGGAGCACGACTGTCAGCGCACACAGACCGTCTCCTGCCGGGCGTACGGTGACTGTGCGCTCCGACTTCGAGCGCGCATGGCGCTCGGCGACCGTGGAGCCTGCCAGGACGGCGGCCAGCTCGCGCAGGTGCGCTCGTGTTCGTGCAGGGGTCTCCCGCTCGGCCACGATGACCGCGACCGTGTCGTACAGCGGCAGCACATCGGCATCCGCTCGCCCGTTGTTGACCGCCTCCCGGACCACTCCTGCGGCCCGCACGATCTCGCGGACATGCGCCGCCGTGATGCGGCCGGCCCTGAAAGCCGAACGCACACCAGGGTGGCTGGCGGCGAGGAAGCCGGCATCGGTGAACGCGTATTCGACGCTGCCCTGAGTGAGGCGGCCCGCCGCGGAGTACTCCGCGATCATCGACCTGTGGATGGCGTCGCGGTGGAACGGGTTCTCGTCGGAGTCAGACCGGCTCAGGCGCATCCGCTCGGCAAGAAGATCGGACGCCTCGGCTTCGAGGCGTGCGATCTGTCGCCGCTTCTCGACCCACGAGTCGAGCAGCGCAGCGCGTTGCTCGAGGTCGGAATCGGTGGCGGATGTCATGCCCCGACTCTAGTAGATTTGTTCGAAGGTCGAGCAGAACATCGGAATGGAAGAAGGTGGAATCGTGGGAACCGACAACGGATCGTTGCCTTCCTGTGAACAAGACACAGACATCTGGAAGGGTGCCGCTGGCAGACTGGACGCATGGTGACGTTGCTGCTGGACCAGACGCAACTCGAGATCGTGCTCTCGCCGATCGAACGTGCGGCGAGCTTCCACCGCGACAATGTGAGGCTCGTGCGCGACACCATCACCAAGGTCCAGCTGATCGACGACGCATGGACCTGGTTGCGTGGCGTGCCGAATCCGGGAACGCACATCCCCGGAGTGCTCGCCGCCGGAACGTGGAAGGCTGCGGGCAGCGTCGACTTCGTCCTCATCCGCCGCCGACGTCCCAGCGTCGTCATCGACCTCTCCGGTGACGAGCAGTACCGACGACTGATCCTCACGACGAAGCACGGCCTCGCTCTGACCCAGGCGCTCCGACTCGACGTGTCGGATGAACCGGCAGACGTCGAGGAGATCGTGGCCACATCGCCCACGCCGGTGTCGAAGGGGAGTCGCCGTCCGGTGATCCGCCCACGGCCCGCCTGAGCGATCCGAGAACGAGCGAACGCCCTCCGCAGCCTCACGGCGCGGAGGGCGTTCGCGTCGGTGCCCTCGAGTGGTGACCTCAGGGCCGGTCGTGCTCGCCCTCGTGGTGCTCGTGGTGCTCGCCCTCGTGCTGCTCGTGGTGCTGGCCCTCGTGGTGCTCGTGGTGCTCGCCATCGCGACCGTCGTTCGCCTCGGGAGCGGCATCCGCCTCTGTCTCCGCCTCTGCTGAGGCGTCGACTTCTCCGAGCGGGTAGTCCTTGGGCTCGTCCTCGTAGTACGCGCGTGCAGCGGCGGCGAGCATCGAGGTGACGGCAGCCGAACGAGGGTCGTCGTCGCCAGACGCTTCAGCCGTCGCGTCATCCGACGACTCGTCGGAATCGTGCGACTCGTCGGACTCGTGTGCCTCGGCGAAGAACTCGACTCCGGAGTGCTCGCCGGTGCCGTCTTCGTTCGCAGTCGGGTCTGTCGCGTCAGGGACGTGACCGTCGGTGTCGTCGCTGACGCGGGCGTCGGTGTCGTCGGCGGCATGAGCGTCCGGCGCGTCGGCCGGGGCGGTGCCGAAGAGGATGTCGTCGAACGACGGCTGGGCGTTCGCCGCTTCGGTGTCCGCGGGCGTCTGCGGCTCGGTCGATCCACCTGCCGGGTCATCATCGCCGTGGGCGTCCTCGCGGCCCGCATGCGCGGCCTCCGACGCGACGTCGGCCGCATCTTCCGCGTCGTTCGCATCCGAGGCATCGGCCGCATAGCGGAGCTCTGCCGCGGCGTACTCGACGTCACGAGCAGCATCCGCCGCATCAGCCGCGTCGTCGGCCTCGGCATCCGCCGCTTCGGCCTCTGCGCGGGCGGCGTCGGCCGCGTCCGCATCGGATTCGGAGAGAACCGACGCATCCGCATCGGTCGCAGCTGCATCGGACTCGGATACATCGGACCCCGCGACATCCTGAGCCTGAAGGGTCTCGGAATCGGCGTGGTCGGAGTCGGCCACGTCCGACGACTCGGATGGCGTCGCGGAATCGACGACAGGCGCTCCGGCATCCGCGACCGGCGCTGCGGAATCGACCGGCGCGGCGGTGATGGCCTGCGGCGCGAGCCTGCCGCCGCGGACGAGCTCGATGAAGACGTCCTCGAGAGTGGGGCCGCGCTGCACCAGGGTGGCGAGGGCGATGCCGGCCGATGCCGCGATGGCGCCGACGGCTCCCGCGTTGCTGCCGCGAACCGTGAGACCCGATCGGAGGACCTCGACCTCGAGGCCCGCTGCCGAGAGCGCGGACTTCAGTGCGGCACGATCCGCCGCGTCGACCACGACCGAACCGGCAGAAGGGTCGGCGAGCGTCTCGATGCCGCTCGAGAGAACGAGCTGGCCCTTCGAGAGCACGAGCACGTGGTCTGCGACCTGTTCGATCTCGCTCAGCACGTGCGAGGAGACGAGAACCGTGCGGCCCTCGTCGGCGAGGCGGCGCAGAAGGAGGCGGATCCAGCGGATGCCCTCAGGGTCGAGGCCGTTGGCCGGCTCGTCGAAGACCAGAGCGCCGGGGTCGCCGAGCAGCGCGTGTGCCACGCTCAGCCGCTGACGCATTCCGAGCGAGAAGCTGCCGATGCGACCTTCGGCCTCGTGCTCGAGACCGACCAGCGAGAGGACCTCGTCGACACGCGAGAGCGGGATGCCGTTGGCCTTGGCAGCGATCGTCAGCTGGCGTGAGGCCGAGCGGCGAGGGCGATACGCGGTCTCCTCCAGGACGGAACCGATCGTGCGCAGCGGGTGACGCAGCTCTGCATGCGAGACTCCGCCGATCGTGGCGGTGCCGCTCGTGGCGCGCACCTGGCCGAGGAGGATGCGCAGGGTGGTGGTCTTGCCGGCGCCGTTCGGGCCGAGGAAAGCGGTCACGACACCGGGCTCGACTCGCGCGGAGAAGTCGGACACCGCCGTCACGTCGTTGAAGCGCTTCGTGACGTGCGTGAACTCGAGCACCTGTCCGTCGGGCATCTGCGACCTCTCGTTGCAGTGGGCAGTTCTGTCTATCCTGCCGGAAAAGCCGCAGGATCGTGCATTTACCCTACGAACGCGGCCGGATGCAAGGGTCCGTCGAGCGGGTAGCCTGGCACCCGTGACCGAATCCAGCGCCGCTTCCCGGGTCCTCGTCCGCGCCGAAGGGGCCCTCGGCAGGCTGACCCTGAACCGGCCGGAAGCGATCAACGCGCTCGACCCCGGGATGATCCAGCAGCTGACCGAGGCCCTCGAGCGTTGGCGCGACGACACCGATGTGCAGATCGTCGTCATCGACGGCGCGGGCGAGCGAGGCATGTGCGCGGGGGGAGACGTTCGCGCACTGCATGGGCAGATCGTGGCCGGACGCACTGAGGAGACCGCCGAGTTCTTCCGCGCCGAGTACGCGTTGAACGCGATGATCGCCGAGTACCCGAAGCCCATCGTCTCCATCGCCGACGGCATCACGATGGGCGGCGGCGTCGGCCTGTCGGGTCACGCGGCCATCCGCATCGTCACCGAGCGTTCCCAGCTGGCGATGCCCGAGACGCGCATCGGATTCACCCCCGACGTCGGCGGCACGTGGCTGCTGGGGCGGATGCCAGGGCGATTCGGGGAGTACTTCGGACTCACGGGCTCGACGATGAACGGAGCGGATGCGGTGCTGCTCGGCTTCGCCGACCACTTCGTGCCGTCCGATCGGCTCGATGCGCTGCGCGAGGCGCTGGCCTATCGTGCCGACCCGACGGGGCCGGCCGAGATCGTGCTGCTGTTCGACGAGACCCCCGAGCCGTCTGCGCTCCCGGCGTCACGCGATTGGATCGACCGCGCGTTCTCGTCCGACACGATCGCGGAGACCGTGTCGCGGCTCCGCGCCGAGGAGGCTGCGGATGCCGCGACGACCGCGGACCTGCTCGAGAGCCTGGCGCCGACCGGACTCGCCGTCACCCTCGACGCCGTCAGGGAGGCACGTGGACTCCCGAACCTGCGCGCCGCTCTCGAGGGCGAGTACCGCCGCGTGATGTGGTTCGTGACGCAGCATCCCGATCTGGTCGAGGGCATCCGCGCGCAGGTCGTCGACAAGGACCGCAATCCGAAGTGGAACCCGGCGACCATCGCCGAGCTCCCATCGGATGCCGGTGCTGAGGCTCGGGATTTCGTGCCCGAACGCTCGCTCTTCTGAGGTATCTCGATATATCTGCGGTTGTTCGCCGCGGTGCATAAACCGCTGGCCGCGGGCCAAATGGTTCGCTGTCAGCGAAGGTCCGCCCATCGGGGGATACGAATGTCCGAAGTTCATGCCACTCTTGCTTGTGCGCGATCGTCGGCCTGCGTCCGCCCGTCGGGAGATCCGCCGATTCATCCTTCCTAGAAAGTCCGCCTGTGCTGGGAAAAATCCTCCTCCGTTATCTCGCCCGCTATAAATGGCTGCTCGCGGCCGTCCTGGTGTTCCAGTTCGCCAGCGCGCTCGCCACCCTCTACCTCCCGCGCCTGAACGAAGACATCATCAACAAGGGCGTCGCCCAGTCGGACACCGACTACATCTGGCGCACCGGGCTCTTCATGCTCGCCGTCTCGCTCGGGCAGATCATCGCCTCGGTCATCGCCACCTACTTCGCCGCCCGCGCGTCCATGGGTGCGGGCCGCGACATCCGCGCCGACGTCTTCGCCAAGGTCAGCGGATTCTCCGAGCGCGAGGTGTCGCAGTTCGGTGCAGGCTCCCTCATCACGCGCAACACGAACGACGTGCAGCAGGTGCAGATGCTCGCGATGATGGGCGCCACCATGCTCGTCACCGCGCCGCTGCTCGCGATCGGCGGCATCATCTTCGCCGTGCAGACGAACATCGGTCTGAGCTGGCTCATCGCCGTGTCCGTGCCGCTGCTGCTGATCGTCGCCGGGCTCGTCGTCAGCCGCATGGTTCCGCTGTTCCGCAGCTACCAGGGCAAGCTCGACACCGTGAACCGCGTGCTGCGCGAGCAGCTCACCGGCGTGCGCGTCGTGCGGGCCTTCGTCCGGGAGAACATCGAAGAAGAGCGCTTCCGCGGAGCCAACACCGACATCATGGTGGTCGGCCGCAAGGTCGGCTCGCTGTTCGTGCTGCTGTTCCCGCTGTTCATGCTGATCCTCAACGTCACGATCGTGGCAGTCGTGTGGTTCGGCGGCATCGAGGTCAACAGCGGCACGGTGCAGGTCGGCACGATCTTCGCGTTCATGCAGTACATCGGTCAGATCATGGGCGGCGTCATCATGGCCAGCTTCATGGCGATCATGATCCCGCGCGCCGCGGTCTCGGCCGAGCGCATCGGCGAGGTCCTCGACACGCAGTCGAGCATGGAGCGTCCGGCGAACGGCGTCACCGACTTCCCGACGCCCGGCTCGGTCGCCTTCGACGACGTCGAGTTCACCTACCCCGGGGCCGACTCTCCCGTGCTCAAGGGCATCAGCTTCGCTGCAGAGCCCGGCGAGACCGTCGCGATCGTGGGGTCGACCGGTGCGGGCAAGACGACACTCGTGTCGTTGATCCCGCGACTCTTCGACGTCTCGGGCGGAGCCGTCCTCGTCGGCGGCACGGATGTCCGCGAGGCGGATGTCGAATCGCTGTGGGCGACGATCGGTCTCGTTCCGCAGCGCCCGTTCCTCTTCACCGGCACGGTGGCGTCGAACCTCCGCTACGGCAGAGAGGACGCGACCGACGAAGAGCTCTGGCATGCCCTCGAGATCGCACAGGGCCGCGACTTCGTCGAGGAGATGCCGCAGGGCCTCGAATCGCGCATCACCCAGGGCGGCACGAACGTCTCGGGCGGACAGCGACAGCGTCTGGCGATCGCCCGCGCGATCGTGCGTCAGCCGCAGATCCTGGTGTTCGACGACTCGTTCTCGGCTCTCGACCTCACCACCGACGCCCGATTGAGGCAGGCGCTATGGCGTGAGCTGCCGCACGTGACCAAGATCGTGGTCGCGCAGCGCGTCTCGTCCATCACCGATGCGAACCGCATCGTCGTGCTCGAAGGGGGCACCATGGTCGGCGTCGGCACGCACGAGGAGCTCCTCGAGACGAGCACCACGTACCGAGAGATCGTCGAATCGCAGCTGGGGGTGGACGCATGAGCGAGCAGAACACGCCCCAGACCCGCCGCGGTCGCGCAGCCAAGGCGACGGCCGCGACCACTGCGGTCGAGCCCGAGATGACCGAAGAAGAGAAGTACGAAGCCGAGCTCGCCGAGAAGGCGCGCCAGGACGGCGGCGGCTGGGACAGCGTCGCACCCGGCAAGGCCGACAACTTCGGCAAGAGCTTCGGTCGGATGATCGGGCTGCTCAAGCCGTCGGCCGTGTGGTTCATCCTCGTGTCGATCGCCGGCGCCGTCGGCGTCGTGCTGACGGTCGCCGCGCCGAAGGTGCTCGGTGAGGCCACGAACCTGATCTACAAGGGCTTCATCTCGGTGCAGCTCGCGCAGGCGAACGGGGACTTCCCCGGATTCCCCGCCGGCACCCCGCAGGACGATGTCGTCGCCGCGCTCCGTCAGGGCGGGCAGGACGACTTCGCCAACCAGGTCGAGGCTCTCGGCAGCTTCAGGGTCGGTGACGGAGTCGACTTCGACGCGCTGCGCTGGGTCATCATCGCCGTGCTGGCGATCTACATCACCGCCGCCTTCCTCAGCTGGCTCCAGGGCTACGTGATCAACGTCATCATGGTCCGCACCATGTGGCGCCTTCGCGAAGCGGTCGAGGCGAAGATCAACCGCCTGCCCCTGTCGTACTTCGACAAGGTGCAGCGCGGAGACCTGATCTCCCGTGTGACCAACGACATCGACAACATCACGCAGACCATGCAGCAGTCGCTGTCCGGTGCGATCACGGCCGTTCTCACCGTTGTGGGAGTGCTCGTGCTGATGTTCTCGATCTCGTGGCAGCTCGCGCTCGTCGCGCTGGTCGCGCTCCCGCTCATGGGTGTGATCTTCGGTGTCATCGGCCCTCGGTCGCAGAAGGCCTTCGGCACCCAGTGGCGCAAGGTCGGTCGCCTGAACGCCCGCGTCGAGGAGGCTTTCTCCGGCCACGCGCTGGTCAAGGTCTTCGGTCGCGAGCAGGATGCGCTGGAGAAGTTCAAGGACGAGAACGAGGAGCTGTTCCAGGCGAGCTTCAAGGCGCAGTTCCTCTCCGGCATCATCATGCCGGCGATGACCTTCGTCGGCAGTCTCACCTATGTGGGCATCGCCGTGCTCGGCGGTCTCATGGTCGCGAGCGGGCAGCTGCGTCTCGGAGACGTGCAGGCGTTCATCCAGTACTCGCAGCAGTTCACGCAGCCGCTGTCGGAGCTCGGTGGAATGGCCGCGGTCGTGCAGTCGGGAACGGCGTCGGCCGAGCGGGTGTTCGAGCTGCTCGACACCGAAGAGCAGGAGGCCGACGCCGCAGATGCTCCGAAGCTCGCCGACGGCAAGGGCGTCGTGGAGTTCGAGAACGTCGCGTTCTCGTACACGCCCGAGCGTCCGCTCATCAGAGACCTCTCTTTCCGGGTCGAGCCCGGTCAGACGGTCGCGATCGTCGGTCCGACCGGAGCGGGCAAGACGACGCTCGTCAACCTGATCATGCGGTTCTACGAACTGAACGGCGGGCGGATCCTGCTCGACGGTCAGGACATCTCCGAGGTCACGCGCGAGCAGCTGCGCTCACGCACCGGCATGGTGCTGCAGGACCCGTGGCTGTTCGCCGGCAGCATTCGCGAGAACATCCGATACGGACGCTCCACGGCGACCGACGACGAGGTTCTCGAGGCGGCGAAGGCGACGTATGTCGATCGCTTCGTGCGCTCCCTCCCCGAGGGCTACGACACGGTGCTCGACGAGGACGCGTCGAACGTCTCGGCGGGTGAGCGTCAGCTGATCACGATCGCGCGAGCGTTCGTCGCTCAGCCGTCGATCCTGATCCTCGACGAGGCGACGTCGGCGGTCGACACCCGCACCGAGGTGCTGCTGCAGCACGCGATGGCGGCGTTGCGACAGGGACGCACCTCGTTCGTGATCGCTCACCGACTGTCGACGATCCGCGACGCGGACCTCATCCTCGTGATGGAACACGGCGACATCGTCGAGAAGGGCACGCACGACGCGCTCATCACGGCGCAGGGCGCGTACTGGCGCCTCTATCAGTCGCAGTTCGAGCAGGCGGCCACCGACATCGACGCAGAGGACGCACTCACGGGTTCGACCCCTGTCGTCGTCAGCGGCGACGCCGACGAAGCTGCGGCGGCGGCACAGGTCGGGGTCTCGGTGGGGGCGCAGGTTCCTGCCGCCGAAGCCGCTGCGGCACAGTCCGTCGTCGAACGCTCGGACGACGGGGGCCAGAAGGGCTGATCCGCACGACGGCCGATCCGCCCGACGGTCGATCCGTCCGACGGTCGATCCGTCCGACGGTCGATCCGCCCGACGGCCGACCCGCACGACGGTCGATCCGCACGACGGCCGACCCGCATGTCGGCCGAGAAGCAGAATGCCCCGACTCCCTTTCATCCGGGGGCGGGGCATTCTGCTGTCGTCAGCGCTGAGCTTCGGTGATGCCGAGGAGCTCGAGCGGATGGGTCAGGCGCCACCACGGGCTCGGGGCATCGACGTCATCGGCGAGCGACAGCGACGTCGTCACCGTGTTCAACGGTCCTGAGCTCGTCAACGTGCCGACCTCGTCGCCCGACTCGCGGTTGTCGCCCAGGGAGAAGTCCGTCGAGGCCTCGGCCATCGCGCCGTTCCACAGCACGATGTCGGCGTCGGCATCCGTCACCACATCGGCGGTCGCGCCCCACGGCGTCGTGACGGTGCCGACGACCGTGCCGGCCGCGACAGCGGGGGCCTGCTGCTCCAATGCCGTCTCGACCTGCGAGAACAGCGAACGGGTCTGGGCGAGGCGCTGCTCATCGTCGGCCTGCCCGAGAACCGACGCATAGAGGTGCACGGTCGTGTCGTCGAGCGTGATGACCTTCGCGGTCAGCAGGTTCCAACTGTCGCCGAGCGTGCCGGTCTTAACTCCGACCACGCCAGGATCCGCCAGCATCCCGTTCGTGTTGACCACTGTGCCGGCGCCCGGAAGATCGACAGACGGAGTGCCGACGATGCCGGCGAACACGGGGTTCTGCATCGCCAGTTCGGCCAGCGCGACGAGCGACTCAGGCGTGGCCGTGTTGCGGGCGTCGAACCCCGATGGGGTCACGATCGTGATGCTGTCGAGGCCACGGTCGCGCAGCCACACCTCCGCCGCAGCGGTGAACGCCGAGGGGGAGCCCCAGATCTCCTGAGAGAGACGGTCGATGTAGTTGTTCGCCGAACCGAGCAGCGTTCCCTGCAGGAGCTGGAACTCGGTGAGAGTGCCGCCCACGGGCACGTCGAGCGCCGACTGGTCGGAGCGGCGGTAGTCCCAGTACGCCAGGTTGTCCGCCCGCGTGAACGAGAACTCCGGGCCCTGCTCGCCCACGGCGAGAGGCATCCGATCGAGCACCATCAGACTCGAGACCACTTTGGTGACGCTCGCGATCGCCGCCGCATCGAGCGATGACGACGTCGTGCCGATGCCGCCGATTCCCACGGCGGCGCTTCCCTGGGTGGGCCAGGTGATGGCGGCTGCGGGCGCGGCGACCGTGGAGAGCTCCACTGCCTGCACGGTCGGCGCCACCTCGTGCAACGGCCACAGCATGGCCGACCCGACATAGGTGCCGAGCAATCCGACGAGAACGCCGAGCGGGACCAGCACGCCGGGGCGGGTGATCGCCGGGCGCAGATGCGCTCCGGTCAGAAGTGCGCCGCCGCTCGCGGCGGGAGGCGTGTCATCGAGCGCCTCGGTTGCCGGGTGCCGCGCCACTTCGACCGCGTCGACCCACGTCAGGGGCGTCCCACCGCTGGCGCCCTCTGCCCACTGGGCGTGGGGAGTCGTCTCGGGAGTCTCGAGAGCCGCCTCGAGAGCGATGAGTCCGGGGGCGTCGTCAGCATCTGATCTGGGTGCCGCATCCGTCGTGCCGGCCGACGAGACGTCGGCATCAGGAAGCGCCGCAGTCGAACCGGCGGGCTCCGACGAGTCAGCCGCGGCACCGGCAGGCGCTGACGCATGAGGCGCTGTCGCATCGGGCGTCGACGCATCGCCCGCAGGAACGGCGGAGGCGGTGGCCTCGGCGGAGTCAGGAGCGGTCACCCCCTCACGGTACCGAACTCGCGCAGGGATCAGTGTCGCTGCAACAGGAGCAGACGTGAGTGTCGTCACTGGGTAAGATCGTCAGAACAACCACGGGAGTCCGGCGAGCCGGGCTGAGAGGGAGCGAATCGCGCTTCGACCGTCGAACCTGATCTGGGTAATGCCAGCGCAGGGAGGAGTCACTGATGAGTACATCCACGTCCGGATCCACCACGGAATCCGCAGCCGTCTCGCGCGCCTCGAAGGGCCTCGGTCGCCCTGAGCTCTGGCGCTGGCGGGTCGTCGACATCGTCGTCGCCAGCGTCATCGCCGTCGCGTGCGCGCTGATCTTCCTGCTCTGGAACGTCGGCTACGAGGTGCCCAGCAGCATCCTGAAGCCGCTGCTCCCCGGCGTGCAGGGCCTGCTCGCCGGCCCCTGGCTCATCGCCGGTGTGCTGGGCGCGCTGATCATCCGCAAGCCGGGCGCCGCGCTCTACACCGAGCTGGTCGCCGCGATCATCTCGGCCCTCGTCGGCAACGCCTGGGGTCCGCTGACCATCGTCTCGGGCCTCGTGCAGGGTCTCGGTGCCGAACTGATCTTCCTCGTGTTCCTCTACGGCGTCTGGCGTCTGCCCGTCGCGATGCTGGCGGGTGCCGGAGCGGGACTCGCGTGCGGCATCAACGACCGCATCCTCTGGTACGCCGGAGCAGACACGCTCTTCACGACCATCTACATCGTCTCGACCACCATCTCGGGTGCGGTGATCGCCGGACTCGGCGCGTGGCTGATCGCCCGAGGACTCGCGGCGACGGGAGCCCTCAGCCGGTTCGCCGCCGGCCGCGAGGTCACCGCACGGGTGTGAGGTCGCCCACGACGCCCGCCACCCTCGAAGCCCGCGGCTGGGGATGGCGGTACGCGACGCGACTGCGGTGGGCGGTGCGCGACGTCGACCTGCGCATCGAACCGGGCGAGCGGGTGCTGCTGCTGGGGGTGTCGGGCTCGGGCAAGTCGACCCTGCTGCAGGGGTTCGGCGGGGTGCTCGGAGGCGCGGACGAGGGCGAGACGCACGGAGGGCTGCTCGTCGACGGCGTGCCGCCCATCCAGGCGCGTGGTCGAGTCGGCATGGTGCTGCAGGACCCCGACACGCAGACGATCCTCGCGAGGGTCGGCGACGACGTGGCATTCGGCTGCGAGAACCTCGGCGTCCCCCGCGAGGAGATCTGGCAGCGGGTGCGCGCGGCGTTGGACGCCGTCGAGCTCGATGTCGCACTCGATCGATCGACGGCCGCGCTCTCGGGAGGTCAGAAGCAACGTCTCGCGCTCGCCGGCGTGCTGGCGATGCGACCGGGCGCGATCCTGCTCGACGAGCCGACCGCGAACCTCGACCCCGAAGGAGTGCAGGACGTGCGGGATGCCGTCGCCGCCGCCCTCGACGCAACGGGCGCTACCCTCGTGGTGATCGAGCATCGCATCGACGTCTGGCTGCCGCTCGTCACGCGGGTGATCGTGCTCGGCGCCGAGCCGGAGGGCACGGTCGTCCTCGCCGACGGGAGCCCTGAGCAGGTGCTCGGCGCGCGAGGGGCCGAGCTCGCGGCATCCGGTGTGTGGGTTCCCGGCCACCCGCCCGCCGTTCCGCCCGCGCCGGCGCACCAGCCGGGGGAGTCCCTCCTCGAAGCGCGCGGCCTCACGGTCGCTCGGCGACGGGGGCTCGCGGTCGCCGGGCCGTTCGATGTCGAGGTTCGCGCGGGCGAGGTGCTCGGCGTCACCGGCGCGAACGGCGCAGGAAAGTCGACGCTCGGTCTCACGCTCGCAGGGCTCATCCCCGCCGAGGACGGCCGGGTCGCGGCTCTGCCCGCGCTCGCCGCCGGAGAGAAGCCCGACCCCTTCCGCTGGTCGTCGCGCGCGCTGCTCACCCGCATCGCATCGGTCATGCAGACTCCCGAGCACCAGCTGCTCGCGAAGACCGTGCGCGACGAGCTGTCTGTCGGCCCTCGGGCTCTGAAGCTCTCCGACCCCGAGATCACCGCTCGTGTCGACGACCTCCTCGAACGACTGCGGCTCAGCTCGCTCTCCGGGGCCAACCCGTACACGTTGTCCGGCGGGGAGAAGCGGCGGCTCACGGTCGCCGCGGCCCTCGCCACCCGGCCGCGGATGCTGGTGCTCGACGAACCCACCTTCGGGCAGGACGCCACGACCTGGGCCGAACTCGTCGGCCTGATCGCACGCCTGCGTGACGAGGGCACGGCGATCGTGGCGATCAGCCATGACGAGGCCGTGCTGAAGGCCCTGCATGCGCGGCGCCTGGAGGTCGGCCGATGATCGATCCGCTGACCGCCCGCATCGAGAGACCGGGGCCGATCGCCCCTCGCTCAGCGCTCGCGAAGCTCGCCGCGGCGCTGCTGATCGCGCTGCCGCTCGTGCTGACGATCGACGTCGTCTCAGCATCCGTCGCCCTGCTGCTCGAGATCCCGCTGCTCCTTCTCGCCGGCCTGCGGGCCAAGGAGTTCTGGACCCGCACCGCCGTGCTGTGGATCGCAGCGCCGCTGAGCGCGGTCACCATCGCGCTCTACGGCGCGACCAGCGGAACGGTGCACTTCGAGTGGCTGGTCATGCGCGTCAGCGACGGATCGCTCGCCCTCGCTGCAGCGACCGCCGTGCGCGTTCTCGCGATCGGGCTGCCGGCCGTGGTGCTCTTCGTCACGGTCGATCCCACCGATCTCGCCGACGACCTGGCTCAACGGGTGAAGCTGCCGGCGCGGTTCGTGGTCGGCGCGCTCGCGGGGATGCGGATGCTGGGGCTGCTCGCCGATGACTGGCGCGCACTGGCACTCGCGCGGAGGGCTCGCGGCGTCGCCGACGAAGGGCGGGTTCGCCGAGCTCTCGGCATGGCCTTCGCGCTGTTCGTGCTGGCCATCCGACGCGGATCCTCCCTGGCCACCGCGATGGAGGCCCGCGGCTTCGGCGGCACAGCGCCCCGCTCGTGGGCGAGGGAGTCGAGGTGGGATCGGCGGGACACGGTGCTGGTCGTCGTCGCGGCGGTGATCCCGGTGGTGGCGATCGTTGTGGCTGTGCTCACCGGTGCGTGGAACTTCATCCTCGGCCCGACCGCCTGAGGCGCACGAACGACAGACCCGCAGCATCCACTCAGCTTTCTCATAGCTGGAATGCCGATGTATTCGCTAGCATCGAGTGAACCCAAGGGGAGTACTCCACCACGGGCGGCTCGTCATTACGGATGTCCCTGCATCCCGGGTCCCCGGTTCTCGTTCTCGAGGATGGAGAAGACCTTGGCGTCGACATCGTCACGCCTACGTCTTCTGGAGACCTCTTGAACATCACGCCTCTCGTGTGGATCATCACGATCGCCGTCACGATCGCCTTCTTCGTGTACGAGTTCTTCGCCCACGTGCGAAAGCCCCATGAGCCGACCATCGGCGAGTCCGCCCGCTGGTCTGCCTTCTACATCGGCCTCGCGCTGCTGTTCGGTGTCGGCATCGGCACCGTGTCCGGCTGGACCTACGGCGGCGAGTACTTCGCCGGGTACCTCACCGAGAAGGCGCTGTCGATCGACAACCTCTTCGTCTTCCTGATCGTGATGACCGGCTTCGCCGTGCCGCGCATCTATCAGCAGAAGGTGCTGATGATCGGCATCGTGATCGCGCTGATCATGCGCGGTGGGTTCATCGCCCTCGGCGCCACGCTGATCGAGAACTTCTCGTGGATCTTCTACCTCTTCGGCGCCCTGCTGCTGTTCCTCGCCTACCGACAGGCCTTCGCGCACGGCGAGTCCGACCCCGCCAACGGCCGCTTCATGCGGTTCGTACGCCGTGTCCTGCCGGTGAGCGACGAGTACAACGGCGATCGCCTGACCGTGCAGCGCGACGGCAAGCGCTTCTTCACTCCGATGTTCCTCGTGATCATCGCGATCGGCTTCGTCGACCTGATCTTCGCGGTCGACTCGATCCCCGCGATCTACGGTCTGACCGAAGAGGCGTACATCGTCTTCACGGCCAACGCATTCGCCCTCATGGGTCTGCGTCAGCTGTACTTCCTCATCGGCGGTCTGCTGCAGCGCCTGGTGTACCTCGCCCAGGGTCTCGCGGTCATCCTCGCCTTCATCGGCGTGAAGCTCGTGATGCACGCCCTGCACGTCAACGAGCTGCCGTTCATCAACGGCGGCGAGCCGCTGCTGTGGGTGCCCGAGATCCCGATCTGGTTCTCGCTGGTCTTCATCGGCGCGACCATCGCCGTCGCCACCATCGCGAGCCTCATGAAGACGCGACGCGATGACAAGCGCACCGCGCTCGAGACCGAAGCCGCAGCTGCGCTCCCCGGATCCTCGGATGCCGACTCCACGGTGTCCTCCGCTTCCTCCTCCGACACCGGCACCACCCACACCCAGAAGGAACACTCGTGAACCAGTCGCGCCGCTCCGACGCGTCCGCAGACCCTGACAGATCCGGCGCCCGAATGACCTCGGGCACCCCCGCACCTCGTGAGGTGACCCGCTGATGGGCGACCTCGCGGTGAACATCGCCCTGGTGTTCGTCTTCGTCCTCGTCGGCGGCGTGTTCGCCGCGACCGAGATGGCGCTCGTCACGGTGCGTGAGAGTCAGATCAACGCGATCGCCGCCCGCGGCAGACGAGGTGAGAAGGTCGCGAGCCTGGCTCGCAACCCGAACACCTTCCTCTCGGCGGTGCAGATCGGCGTGACGGTCGCCGGCTTCGCGTCGGCGGCATATGGTGCGACCTCGATCGCCCCGTCGGTCGCGCCGCTGCTCGAGAACCTCGGCGTCGCGGCGCCGCTGGCCTTGACGCTGGCGACCGTGCTGCTGACGCTGGTGATCGCGTACCTCTCGCTCGTGCTGGGCGAGCTGGTGCCCAAGCGCCTCGCGATCCAGCGCAACGCGCAGTTCGCGTACGCCGTCGCGCCGGTGCTCGACGGCTTCGCCACCGTCATGCGGCCCGTCATCTGGCTGCTCTCGGTGTCGACGAACGCCGTGGTGCGCCTGCTCGGCGGCGATCCGCACAAGGCCGCCGACGAGCTCAGCGAGGAAGAGCTGCGCGACATCGTCGCGACGCATCAGAGCCTCCCCGACGATGAGCGACGCATTCTCGACGACGTGCTGTCGCTGCGTGGCCGCCAGGTGAGCGAGGTCATGCGGCCTCGTCCGGAGGTCGTCGCACTCGACGGTGCGGCGACGCTGGCCGAGGCGATCTCGCAGGTCAGGGAGCTGCCGTTCTCGCGGTACCCCGTGATCGACGCTTCGCTCGACGACATCGTGGGCTTCGTGCACGTGCGCGATCTCTTCGAGGCCGCAGCCGACGACGCGACGCGCGAGGTGCTCGGCCTCATGCGCCCGGTCGAGTACGTGCCGTCGACCGCGGGCGTGCTGCCGACCCTGACCCGCATGCGGGCGGCCGGGCACCAGATCGCGGTCGTCGTCGACGAGTACGGCGGCACCGACGGCATCGTGACCCTCGAGGACCTCGTCGAGGAGGTCGTCGGCGAGATCTTCGACGAGTACGACACGGAAGATCGGATGCAGGATGCCGGCGGTGCTCTCGACGGGCGTCTGAATCTGCAGGACTTCGCCGAGATCACCGGCATCGCCCTGCCCCGAGGCGCGTCGGACACGGTCGCCGGTTTCGTGACCGAGATGCTCGGGCGCCTCGCGGTGGTCGGCGACTCGGTCGAGGTGCCTGGGGCGACGATCCGGGTCACTGCGGTCGATCGGCGACGGATCGCCGAGATCCGGGTGGTTCTGCACGAGGACGTCGACGTCGATGCCGCCGCGGATGCCGATCCGGGCGCCTCTGCGCCGAAGGGCTGAGGCTCAGGTCTCGTTCCAGAGTCGCCGGTAGTACTCGAGCCGCTCCCGATCGGGGGCGATGCCGTAGGCCTCGATGAGCACGTCGGCCCAGCCGGGACCGAAGTTCCACTCGGTGCTCATCGAGGCGACGGCGATGTCGGCCCAGCGGTCGGCAGTGCCGAGCGCGGCGAGATCGACATGTGCGAGCGGTCGACCGGCATCGTCGAGCAGCGTGTTCGGCATGCACGCGTCGCCATGACACACGACCAGCCTGTCGGCGGGCGGCGGCTCGCGCAGATCGGCGGGCACGGTGACGCCCCGCTCTTCGGCGTTCGCGATCCTCCAGGCCGGGTCCCACGTCCAGGGGCACTGCTCGACGGGCAGCGAGTCGTGCATCGTCCGCAGGGCTGCGCCGACGGCGCGCACCGAGGTCTCCGGGTCGTCGATCCAGCGGTGGTCCACCGCACTGCGGCCGGGCAGCGCGACGGTGACGAGCCACTCGTGAGTGGCGTCCTCGCCCTGATCGATCACCTCGGGAACCGTGATCCAGCGCCGTGCCCACCGCATCCGCTCAGCCTCATCGCGCATGTTCGCCTCGGCGTCGTGCGGCCCCCACTTGATGTAGCGCCCAATGTGACCCCGCCGATGCCGTTCAGCCACACCGGCGTCAGCGTGGCGCCCGCGGCCAGGGATCGCACGATCGGCGGGATGTCCGTCGTGGCGGATGGGATGCTCATGGGTCGCTCACCTCGTGTCTGAACGTATATCGGAATGCACGTATTTTCCCGGTTCTCGGAGGCCATGCGCGGTTAGTGTCAGTCCCGGTCGCCGTCGGCGGCCGCATCATCCATCCCACTCGACACCCAGAGGTCTTCGTGCGCGTTTCGTCTCGGTCGCAGTGGTGGCGGCGGCACGGCAGCGATGCCGACGCCGCCTCGTCCGCATCCGAGGGCCCCGGTCCGGGCGCCGCTCAGGCTACCGCGTTCGGACTGCCGAAGGCTCCGGCGATCTCGTCGCAGGAGTCCGGTGAACGGGATCTCGACCAGTTCGTGCAGTGGATCTGGAGTGAGGACGCCGAGTCATCGGTGCCGGCATCCGCATCCGCGCCCGACGACACCGGCGCACGCATCACCATAGAGGAGCAGTACAACATGAGTTCACTTGACGACGCCCTGCAGCAGCTGCTGGCCATCGAGGGCGCCACGGGCGCCGCGATCGTCGACTACGGCAGCGGAATGGCCCTCGCCCAGGGCGGCAACCCCTCGTTCGATCTGGGGATCGCCGCGGCCGGCAACTCGAACGTCGTGCGCGCCAAGCTCGCGACCATGAGAGACCTCGGGGTCACCGACGAGATCGACGACATCCTCATCACCCTGAGCTCGCAGTACCACCTGATCAACGTGCTCAACGCCACCGGCGCAAGCGGTCTCTTCATCTACCTGGTGCTCAACAGCGCGTCGGCGAACCTCGCGCTCGCACGTCACAAGCTGAAGGGCATCGCCGCGCAGATCGAGGTCTGATCTCGCGAGTCGCCTGGAAGGGGCGGGGCCATGACGGCTCCGCCCCTTCGGCGTGCGCGGCGTAGGCTCGGGATCGACACTGTCGATGGATGCCACACTCCTGACGTGTCGCCTGAAACTCGGAATCAGCTAAACTGACACTGAGTCGCACACGTTTCGAAGGAGAACCGCATGCAGATCCAGGGCTCGAGTGCTCTCATCACCGGCGGTGCGTCCGGTCTGGGCCTCGCCACCGCACGAACCCTCGCCGCCGCGGGCGCCGTCGTCACGATCCTCGACCTGCCGTCCTCGGCCGGAGCCGAGATCGCCGACGAGCTCGGCGGAGTCTTCGCGGGCGGCGACGTGACGAGCGCCGATGACGCCGCCGCGGCCGTCGCCGCAGCTCAGGCGGCAGCGCCGCTGCGCATCGTGGTCAACTGCGCCGGCATCGCCCCGCCGGCCAAGGTGCTCGACCGCGACGGCAACCCCGCGGTGCTCGCCGACTTCGAGCGCATCGTGCGCATCAACCTCGTCGGCACCTTCAACGTCCTCTCGCAGGCATCCGCCGTGATCGCGAAGAACGAGCCGACAGATGAGGGTGACCGCGGCGTGATCGTGAACACCGCGAGCGTGGCGGCCTTCGACGGTCAGATCGGTCAGCCCGCGTACTCGGCATCCAAGGGCGGCGTGCACGCGATGACCCTTCCGGTCGCTCGCGAGCTCGCCCGCTACGGCATCCGCGTCTGCACCATCGCCCCCGGCATCATGGAGACGCCCATGCTGATGGGCCTCCCGCAGGCCGCGCAGGACTCGCTCGGCCAGCAGGTGCCGTTCCCCTCGCGCCTCGGACGCCCCGACGAATACGCCGCCCTCGTGCAGCAGATCGTCGAGAACGGCTATCTCAACGGAGAGACGATCCGCCTCGACGGCGCGATCCGCATGGCACCGAGGTAGACCCCTGCGGCGTTCGAATCGGGCAACTCACCCGATTCGAGCACCGGATACAGCAATTCACGCGATTCGAAACGAGAAGGCGGCCGATGAGCACACTGGCAGGCAAGACCATCCTCATGTCCGGCGGGAGCCGCGGCATCGGCCTCGCGATCGCGCTGCGTGCCGCGGCCGACGGCGCGAACATCGCGATGCTCGCGAAGACCGACACCCCGCACCCCAAGCTCGAGGGCACAGTGCACTCGGCGGCCGAGCAGATCAGGGCAGCCGGCGGCCAGGCGCTGCCGATCGTCGGCGATGTGCGTGACGACGACGACATCACCGAGGCCGTGATGAAGACGCAGGGCGAGTTCGGCGGCATCGACATCGTCATCAACAACGCGAGCGTCATCGACCTCTCGCGCTCGCTCGACCTCGGCGCGAAGAAGTACGACCTCATGCAGGACGTGAACGTGCGGGGAACCTTCATGCTGTCCCGCGCGGCGATCCCGATCCTCAAGGACGCGGAGAACCCCCACATCCTGTCGCTGTCGCCGCCGCTGAACCCCACGCCGAAGTGGCTCGGCGCGCACACCGGGTACACGCTCGCCAAGTTCGGCATGACCATGGTGACGCTCGGCCTCGCGTCGGAGTTCGCCCGTGACGGCATCGCCGCGAACACCCTGTGGCCGCGCACCACGATCGCCACCGCCGCAGTGCAGAACCTGCTCGGCGGCGACAAGGTCATGGCCGCGAGCCGCACGCCCGACATCTATGCGGATGCCGCCTACGCCGTGCTGCTCAAGCCCGCGGCCGAGTACACCGGCCAGACGCTGATCGTCGAGGACGTGCTCGAAGCCGACGGCGTCACCGACTTCTCGCAGTACGCCGCCGTGCCGGGAACCCCCGACGACCGGCTGTTCCCCGACATCTTCCTCGACTGAGGCGCTCTCGCTCCGGCGGGCGGCTCAGAACAGCAGGTAGACGGCGCCGGCGATCGTCAGGACGATCACGATGCGGTCGAACAGCACCTGGTTCATGCGCTTCGCCAGCCGGACGCCGGCCAGTGCGCCGAGCACGACGAGCGGCGCGAGCACGGCATCCATCAGCAGCACGTGCCCCTCGAACAGGCCGACTCCCGCGAGGAACGGGATCTTGACGAGGTTGATGATCGCGAAGAACCAGGCTGAGGTGCCGAGGAACACCTGCACCGGAGTGCGGGTCGCGAGGAAGTACATCGACATGACCGGGCCGCCGGCGTTCGCGACCATCGTGGTGAACCCGCCGAGCGTTCCGTAGACGCCCGAGAGCACGATGCCGCCGGGCGCGGGCGCCACGGCATCCGCCCGATTCTGTCGCCAGCGGCGCCACAGGGTGACGGCGATCATCGCGAGCAGGATCACCCCGATCGCTCGTCGGACGATCCCGTCGCCCGCGATCGCGAGGAACGCGAAACCCGCCAGCAGCCCCGCGAGCACGGCCGGCGCCAGGCGCAGCAGAGTCGGCCAGTGCGCATGGCGGCGGTAGGTGATCAGGGCGAACACGTCGCCGACGATGAGCAGCAGGAGCATCGCGGCGGTCGACGTGCGCGCGGGCAGCACGGTCGCGAACAGGGCGATCGCCAGGATGCTGCCACCGGGCAGCGCGGTCTTCGAGATGCCGATCGTGACCGCGGCGAGGCCGAGCGCGGCCCACGCCAGGGGTGCGAGTTCGATCACATCAGCGTCGAGCGGCGGCGAGCGCTGCAGCGAATCGAGCCGAGCGCTGCTCGATGTCGGCCCAGTCGGAGGCGGCGAGCGAGGCGCCGTTCGCCAGGTCGCCACCCGCGCCGACGGCGACGGCACCGACGCGGAACCACTCGGCGAGGTTGTCGGGGCTGACGCCGCCGGTCGGCATCAGCGGGGCGTCGGGGAAGGGCCCGCGCAATGCGCCGAGGTACGAGGGGCCGCCGAGCGAGGCGGGGAAGATCTTGACGACATCCACGCCGAGCTCGAGCGCGCCCATGACCTCGGTCGGAGTCATCGCGCCGGTCATCACGACGCGGCCGGTGTCGAGCATCGCGCGCGTCAGCGAGGGGAGGGTGCCGGGACTCACGAGGAACTCCGCACCGGCGCCGGCGGCGAGTGCGGCTTGCGCGGCGGTGGTGACGGTGCCGGCGCCGATGTATGCGGCATCACCGTGGCGAGCGATCAGCTCGCGGATCACGGCGGGGGCGTCGGGTGTCGAGAAGGTCACCTCGATGCCGGTCACGCCGCCGCGGATGATCGCCTCGGACGCCTCGAGCGCGAGCTCGGGGGAGGACGCGCGGAGCACGGCGAGGACGCCGGTGGCGCGGGCGCGGGAGAGACGGTCGGACATCGGTGCTCCTTCAGTGGGGGATCGCATCCATTCTCCCCGACCGCAACCTGTAATTACAACTGACGCGGTCGTGGCCAGGCCTCGACGACGTCCTTCGACTCCTTGAGTCCCAGGCCCGTGTGCTCCCTCACGAGCTTGATCGCCTGGATCTTCTGGTCGGCGGACACGAGCCGGTCGACCTCCGATGAGACGGATGCGGGCAGCGCCCCGCGCACCGACGACGGCGTCGCCGTGATCGACGAGTGCACGGCCGAGGCGTTCGACACGGCCGCGAGATGCGGGGCCGTCGTGCTGACCGACCAGTGGTCGATGCGATCCTTCGCCTCCTGCAGGCGCACGCCCGTGTGCTGCCGGTAGAGCTTGATGGCGTTGATCTTGTGCCCCGCCGCGACGAGCCGGTCGATCTCGGCGATCGCCGCGGGAGTCAGCTGCGACGCCGAGGCGGTCGACGTCGACGTGGAGGCCACCGAGCGGGCCATCGTGGGCGAAGGGGTGAAGACGTGGGGCTCGGGCGCCTGGGGGCGCATCGACCGCAGCGCTGCGCCGATGATCACCACGCCGACGACCACAGCTGCGATGACCGCGCCGACAGCGATGATGATGTCCATTCGCTCAGTCTAGGGAAGCGTGCGCGCCGGCCCCAGGGCCTTCCCACCCGGCACCGCGTACCCTGGAGGTATGACCGAGACTCCCCGCACGCGCGAGACGCGCCCCGCCACGGCACCCGCGTCGTCCCGTTCGGGGGCCGTCCGTTCCACCGGCGTCGCCCAGGTGCGTCCGGCGACCGAGGGATGGACCCAGCAGAAGGATGCCGAGGGGCGCCCGCTGCTGCAGTTCGCGAGCCCCAAGCGCGGCAAGCCGCCGGTGCACCTCGCCGACCTCACGCCGGCTGAGCGCATCGAGAAGGTCAAGGAGCTCGGCCTCCCCGGCTTCCGCGCGAAGCAGCTCTCGACCCACTACTTCCGCCACTACACGTCGGATGCCGCGGAGATGACCGACCTCCCCGCCGACACCCGTGAACAGCTCGTCACCGGCATGCTGCCGCCACTGCTCACCGAGGTGCGTCGCCTCGAGACCGACCGCGGAGACACGATCAAGTTCCTGTGGCGTCTGCACGACGGCGCCCTGGTCGAGTCGGTGCTGATGCGCTACCCCGGTCGCATCACGCTCTGCGTCTCGTCGCAGGCCGGATGCGGCATGAACTGCCCGTTCTGCGCCACCGGCCAGGCCGGCCTCACGCGCAACATGTCGACGGCCGAGATCATCGAGCAGATCGTCCGCGCCAACCGTCTGATCGCCGAGGGCGGCCTCGGTGGCAAGAAGTCCGACGACCACTCGATGGAGCGCGTCTCGAACATCGTCTTCATGGGCATGGGCGAGCCGCTCGCCAACTACAAGCGCGTGATGGATGCGGTGCGCTCGATGGTCGCCCCGCAGCCCGACGGCCTCGGCATGAGCGCTCGTGGCATCACCGTGTCGACGGTCGGACTCGTGCCGGCGATCAAGAAGCTCGCTGACGAGGGCATACCGGTGACCTTCGCGCTGTCGCTGCATGCGCCGGACGATCACCTGCGCGACGAGCTGATCCCCGTGAACTCGCGCTGGAAGGTCGACGAAGCGCTCGATGCCGCTCGGTACTACTACGAGAAGACCGGCCGTCGCGTCTCGATCGAGTACGCGCTGATCAAGGACATGAACGACCACGCCTGGCGCGCCGACCTGCTCGCCGACAAGCTCAACGAGCGCGGCCGCGGATGGGTGCACGTCAACCCGATCCCGCTGAACCCGACTCCCGGGTCGATCTGGACCTCGTCGACCCGTGAGGCCCAGAACGAGTTCGTGCGCAGGCTCAACGACGCCGGCATCCCGACGACCCTCCGCGACACCCGCGGCAAGGAGATCGACGGTGCCTGCGGTCAGCTCGTCGCGACGACCGAGGACGAAGCGGCTTCCGCCGCGATGGCCTGAGAGCCCTGACGCTCTGCGGGCCCCGACGGGGTGCGCGAGCTGTCACGGATCCCGTCACGGCGGCCCAGTGACTCCGCCCGGGTCAGCCACGGTGCGATGCGCTCGGGGCTCGCATCTTTGACGCCCAGCATCCTGGTCGTGCGCACCGAGCGCACGCCGCAGAACCGCAGCGTGCCACGGGCGACGTGCGTCTGCGCGGGCAGACCCGTGAAGGGTGTGAGGAACCACGGAGTGTCGGCGAGCAGGAACAGCCGTCCGTTGCGTGCGGGCAACAGCCCCTCGGGAAGGCCGAGCTTCGAGTAGCGGTACTCCTGCTGAGGGAGCAGTGCCCGATCGAAGAAGCCCTTGAGCAGGGCCGGCACCGACCCCCACCAGAGCGGCGTGAACACGACGACCGTCGCGGCCTCGGCGAGGGCGCGCTTGGCGTCGATGAGATCGGGCTCGAGCTCCATACGCTGGCGGTAGCCGAAGCGCAGCGACGGATCGAACTCGAGATCGCGCAGCGCGAGGATGCGCGCATCTCCGTGCGCTGCGGCGTAACGCCGGGCGAGCTCGGCGGTGAGCGAGAGGGCATCGGGGTGGCCGTCGATGATCAGGGCGGAAGGCATGCGGACTCCTATGTTGACAGTGTCAAGCTTGGTGGACACTGTCAAGATAGGCAACAATGTTGCTTGTGTCAAGTTCTCGATCGGGGTACCACCACGGCGACCTCGCCCACGCCCTCGAGGCGGCGGCGATGCAGTTGCTCGCCGAGAAGCCGGCGGGGGAGATCAGCCTGCGCGAGGTCGCCCGCGCCGCCGATGTGAGCCACAACGCCCCGTACCACCACTTCTCCGACCGGCGGGGGCTGCTCAAGGTGCTCGCCGAGCGGAGCATGGCCGACCTCGTCGCCGCGGTGCGGGTGGCGATCGAGGCGGCATCCGACCCGGCATCCGCCGCGATCGACGGCGGTGCTGCGTACATCCGCTTCGCCGTCGAGCATCCGCACGGCTTCGACGTGATCTACGACCCGACCGTGTGCATCCCTGGCGAGCCGAGCGAGACGATGGCCCCGCTGATCGCCGAGCTCGAAGAGCTGCTGTCGACCGCATCCGTCGCCGCGGGGCTCGACAGCAAGAGCGGCGTCACCGGCGTCTGGGGGCTCGTGCACGGTCTCGGAACCCTGTGCGCCGCAGGGCACTTCTTGCTCGACGACGCGCTCGCCGCGAGTGCGGATTCGCTCGCCCGCATGCTGCGGAACTGACCGGTTCTGCGGGCGGAGCGGCGGAAGCACAGGGTTCGTGCACGTTATCCACAGGCGATGTTTCGTAGATTGTCCGGATGCAATATTCTGCTCACCGCCCCGGACGGTTCGATTCGCAGGGCCGGATCATCCTCGACAGCGACCCGAACGCTGACACGGACGACCTCGACTTCCTTCGCGAGTACGAGCCCACCGGCGCCGATCTGCAGGCGCCGGACACGGTCGACTCTGCGCCGGCGACAGAGGGCGAGCGGGATGCCGCAGCATCCACAGAGCCTGCGCGCGAGCCGAAGCCCCGCCGTCAGCCCCGTGAGCGCACACCGCGCGTGCCGGGTTCGCGGCTGCGGAAGCTCGCGATCCTCGGCGGGGCCGAAGGCGAGATCCTCGACCGCGTTCCGGGCGAGACCCCTCGTTTCGTGCAGATGTTCTTCGTGCTCGCCGGCACCGCGCTGGTCTCGGCGATCTCGATGCTGTTCGCGCTGACCACGGGAGTGCAGGCCGCGATCTGGCTGGCCGTGCCGCTGGCGGTCGTCTGGGCGCTCATCATCTTCAACCTCGACCGGTTCCTGACGTCGACCATGACGTCGACGCGCAACGTCTGGAAGCTCATCGGACTCGCGATCCCGCGAGTGATCATGGCCGCGATCATCGGCTTCGTCGTCGCCGAGCCGCTCGTGCTGCAGATCTTCCACAACGACATCGCCCGCGAGGTCGCAGCCACGAACATCACGCAGGCGCAGTCCGATCAGGAGGCACTGGAGACGGGCCCCGAGAAGAAGGCGCTGGATGCGGCATCCGACCGCGTCGCCGAGCTCGAGAACCAGGCCGCCACCGGCATCGTCGCCGGCACCGACTCGTCGTCTGCGACGGAATCCGCCGCTCAGGCGACGGTCGAAGACCTCACCGCCAAGATGACCGCCCAGCAGGCCGTGATCGATCAGGCCCGCATCCTGTACCAGTGCGAGCTCACGGGTGAGGGCGCGGGCACGGTTCCCGGCTGCACCGGTGTGAACGGCGAGGGCGCGAGCTCGGATGCCGCCGAGGCCCAGCTGGCCGAGGCGCAGCAGACCTACGACGCGCTCGCCGCGCAGCTGCGCACCGCCAACGAGGAACTCGCCGCCGCCGGCACCGCCGCCAAGGAGAACACCAGCACGTCGGAGACGCAGAACCGCGAAGAGGCGCAGTCGCAGCTGCCCGCCGCGCGCGACACCTACGACGCCGCGCTCGATGCATACAACGCGCGGGCCGAATCCGTCGCATCCGGCAATGCGGGAGCGATCGGTCTGCTGAGCCAGATCAGCGGCCTCAACCGCCTGAGCGAGAAGGAGCCGACGATCCTGTGGGCGCACATCCTGATCGCCGCGCTGTTCTTCATGATCGAGCTGCTGCCGGTGCTCGTGAAGGTGCTCACGTCGTACGGCGACCCGTCGCTCTACGAGAAGGCCGCCGCGATCCGCAGGCAGGTCGCACTCGACAAGGTGACGGCCGAGGGATTCCGCGACAGGGCGGCGATCGTGACCGTGCAGTCGCAGGGGATCCAGGCGGATGCGTCGCCCGCCGAGCCGCAGACGCGGGCCGAGCGCAAGGAAGCCGAGCAGGCGGAGCAGGAGCGGGCGCAGGCCGAGGAGCGCGAGCTCGCGGAGAAGCGTGCGCAGGCCCAGACGCTCGAGGAGCAGGAGCAGCTGGTCGAGTCGCGCGCCTGAGTTCGTGTGACGTGCCTTCCGGTCGCGGTTCGTGCCGGTTCCGCACGCGCTCGACCGGCACGAGTGCGACAGCGGCGGCCGGCCGGTTCAGGCCGCGTGCACACGCAGCCGGGTGGCGAGTTCGCGGAGCCGGACCTGTTCGGCAGGGCGTGCGGCCATCGCCGGAGTCGAGATGACGTCTCGGACCCGGAGAGCGCCCTGCGTGTGCACAGCCGCGGCGAGCGAGCGGATCAGCGCGACCGTCGACGGCTCTCCCTTCCAGGCGGCACCGGTCAGCGCCGTCTCGATGAGCATCAGCGGCCGGCGGAGCGCCGGGTCATGCTGGCGAGAATCCTCTGAGAGCCATTCGACGAGCTCGCGAATGGTCCATTCGGGGGATATTGGCTCAAGATCCTGAGGTTCCATGGTGATCGGTGTGGTCATTGGTCCAGAATCGGATGCCATGAGCATCATCGACAGAGCCAATGACCGGCCAGTGGCCCAGCGATCGGCCGGTGGAGTCGCGCCGCTCGTGCGATCGGGCGAGGTGTCGGCGGAGGTCCTGGCTGCTCGACTCGGTCGCTGGACACAGGGCGAGGGCACTCTGGCGGCGCGGCTGTCCGACGGCGTGGCCGCCCTCATCTCGGGCGGCGAGCTGCGGGCGGGCGACCGGCTTCCGGCCGAGCGCGGGTTCGCCGCAGCGAGCGCGGTCTCTCGGGGCACGGTCGTCGCGGCCTACGCGGACCTCGCCGAACGCGGGCTCGTCGACCGGCGTCAGGGCAGCGGCACGAGGGTCGCCGGAGTCGCGACACCGGCGATTGCATCCGCGCAGCGGCCAGGGCGCGGAGAGGCGCTCTTCTCGGCGTCGCCGAACGCGATCGATCTGCTGCGCACCGTCCCGCAGCTCTCCGATCTCGCCGTCCAGCTGATCCGCGAGCACCGACCGCGGCTCGAACTCGCCCTGCTCCCCGAGACCGACCCCGCCGGGCTGCCTGCGCTGCGCGAGCTGATCGCCGAGATGTACTGCGCGGAGGGGACGCCGACGACGCGCGAGCAGATCCTGGTCACCCACGGCGCGCAGCAGGCGATCAGTCTCGTGATCAACGCGCTGGTCAGCCCCGGCGACGTTGTGCTCGCCGAGGAGGTGACCTGGCCCGGGGTCACCGACTCGGTCGGCCTTCGCGGAGGCGTGGTGCACGGCATCCCGATGGGGCATGACGGGCTCGACGTCGATGCGCTCGAGGTCGCGATCGCCCGATTGCGCCCTGTCGCGATCGCCCTCAACCCCCACCACCAGAACCCCACGGGCACCAGACTCCCTGCGGCCGCGAGACATCGCGTCGCCGAACTGGCCGCGCAGTACGGAGTTCCCGTCATCGAAGACAGGGTCGTCGCGGGCATCTCGTTCGACGGCGTCGTGCCGCCGACGCTGGCGGCGGAGCGCGCCGATGCGCCGATCATCGTCGTCGAGTCGGTGTCGAAGTGGGCGTGGGCGGGACTGAGGATCGGCTGGCTGCGGGCCGACCCCGTTCTGGTGCGCAGGCTGCGCGCGGCGCGCCAGCTCGCCGACCAGTCGACGAGTGTGCCCGGTCAGCTCCTCGCACTCGACCTGCTCGGGAAGGCTGTCGACCTGCGGACCGCGACCAGCCGCATCCACGGTGAGCGTCTGACGCTCGTGCGGTCGCTGCTGGCCGAGCACCTGCCCGACTGGCGCTGGATCGAGCCTCGCGGTGGGCTCTCCCTCTGGGCCGCCCTGCCGGTGGGGTCGGCCGGCGCCTTCTCCCGGATCGCGGCCGTGCACGGGGTGTCGATCGCCGGAAGCGCGGCGTTCGCGGCATCCGTTCTGCCTGACGATCACATCCGCATCCCGTTCACTGCGCCCGACGACGTGCTCACCGAGGGGGTGCGCCGACTGGGCGTGGCGTGGCGGGAGTATCGGGATGCTCTCATAGCAGCACCGTCGGCCTGACACCTGCTTTTCCGAGACCGGTCACGGAGATCCGGGCCCGGTGTCTGCGGGGGCCGGTAGCGTTGTTGCATGGTCAACTATCGCTATCTCGGCAACAGCGGTCTCAAGGTCTCTGAGATCACCTATGGCAACTGGGTCACGCACGCTTCTCAGGTCGAAGACGACGCCGCCGTCAAGACGGTGCACGCGGCGCTCGACGCCGGCATCACCACGTTCGACACGGCAGACACGTATGCCAACACGGCGGCGGAGGTCGTGCTCGGCAAGGCGCTCGAAGGGCAGCGCCGCGAAGGACTCGAGATCTTCACGAAGGTCTACTTCCCCACAGGTCCCAAGGGCCCGAACGACACCGGACTGAGCCGCAAGCACATCCTCGAGTCGATCAACGGCTCGCTGACGCGCCTCGGCACCGACTACGTCGACCTCTACCAGGCGCACCGCTTCGACTACGAGACCCCGTTGGAGGAGACGTTCCAGGCGTTCGCCGACGTCGTCCGTCAGGGCAAGGCGCTCTACATCGGCGTCTCGGAGTGGACGGCGGAGCAGCTGCAGGAGGGCCACGCGCTCGCGAAGCAGCTCGGCGTGCAGCTGATCTCGAACCAGCCGCAGTACTCGATGCTGCACCGCGTGATCGAGGGCAAGGTCGTGCCGGCCTCCGAAGAGCTCGGCATCTCGCAGATCGTCTGGTCGCCGATGGCGCAGGGCGTGCTGTCGGGCAAGTACCTTCCGGGCCAGCCGGTGCCCGAGGGCTCGCGCGCGACCGACCCGCACAGCGGCTCGGAGTTCATCAAGAGCTTCCTGCAGGATGACATCCTCACCGCGGTGCAGAAGCTCAAGCCGATCGCCGAAGAGGCGGGCCTGTCGATGCCGCAGCTCGCGATCGCGTGGGTGCTGCAGAACCCGAACGTCGCCGCCGCTCTCGTCGGAGCCTCGCGCCCCGAGCAGCTCGCCGAGACGGTCAAGGCCTCGGGTGTCACGCTCGACGCCGACACCCTCGCGGCCATCGACGCCGCACTGGGCGACACGGTCAACCGCGACGCCGAGGCCACCTACTCGGTGTCGCCGAAGGCGCGCCTGGTCTGATGACCGCATGACGAAGGCCGCCGTTCGAAATGAACGGCGGCCTTCGTCATGCGCGGGAGCGATTACTCCTTGACGGCTCCGGCTGTCAGTCCCTGCACGATCCAGCGACTCGCGAGAGCGAACATCACCATCGTCGGCAGAATCGTCAGCACGGCGGCCGCCGACATCGAACCCCAGTCGATGTTGAACGTCGAGATGAAGCCGTTCAGCGCCGACGGCACCGTGCGGTTCTCATCGGTGTTCATGAGCACGACCGACAGGAACAGCTCGTTCCAGCAGTTGACGAAGTTGAAGATGAACGCGGCGATGATGCCGGGGGTCATCACCGGCACGAGCACCCGGAACAGAGCGCCGAAGCGCGAGCATCCGTCGATCATCGCCGCCTCTTCGAGGGCGTCGGGGACGTTCTCGAAGAACCCGCGCAGCATCACGGTGGAGAACGGGATGCAGACCGCGATGTACACGAGGATCAGACCGGGCTTGGTGTCGACCAGGCCGAGGTCGGTCATCATCGAGTACAGCGGGCCGAGCGCGATGAACGCCGGGATCATCTGCGTCAGCAGGAACGCGACCAGCACCGTGCCCTTGCCGCGGAACTCGAAGCGGGCGATCACGTAGGCGCTCAGCAGCGCGATCAGCGTCGCCACCGCGCCCGCGATCGTCGCCACGATCGCGGAGTTGGCGAGGAACACCCCGAACGAGCTCTGCTGGAACAGACTGACGTAGTTGTCGAACGAGGGCTCTGACGGCCAGTACTCGATCGGGAACGAGTTGATCGTGCCCGGCGACTTGAACGACGTCAGCGCGATCCAGTACAGCGGGAACAGCGTGATGACGAGCCAGAGCAGAAGCCCGACCACACGCACGACGCCGCCGACCGACACCTTGCGCGCAGGTCGCGGTGCCTTCGCGATGTCGGGAACGGTGAGACGACGAGTCTCGGTGACTGTTGTGCCGGTGATGGTCATCGCTGCACCTTCCGCATCGCCATCAGGTAGAACGCGCAGAACACGAACAGGAACGCGACCACGATGAGTCCGATCGCACTCGCGATGCCGTAGTTGCCCTGCTGGGTGTAGTTGATCATCCACGTCGTGACGATGTGCGTCTGGTTCGCCGGCCCGCCGTTCGTCATCGCGTAGATGATGTCGGGGAAGTTGAAGATCCAGATGATGCGCAGCAGGATCGTGAGCAACAGCGTCATCGAGATGTACGGGATGATGATCGAGAACAGCTGCCGGACCTTGCCGGCGCCGTCGAGGCTCGCGGCCTCGAGCATCTCGTCAGGCACCGACTGGAGCGCGGCGAGGATCATGATCGCGAAGAAGGTCACGCCGTACCAGATGTTGGCCACGATGACCGCGAACATCGCGAGCTTCGGATCGGCCAGCCAGGGGAGCGGGGCGTCGATCAGGCCGACCTTCATGAGCAGGTCGTTCACGACGCCGAACTCCGCGTTGAACATCCAGCGGAAGAGCATCCCGATCAGGAATCCCGACACCGCCCACGGGAAGAACACGAGGGCCTGGTAGAGCCCGCGGAAGCGGAACCGCTTGCGCAGCGCGAGCGCGATCAGGAACCCGATCACGAGCTGCGGCACGAGCGAGCCGACCACCCAGAGCACCGAGTTCCACGCGACGACGGGGAACGCCGGGTCCTGGAAGACGGTGACGAAGTTGTCGAAGCCCACCCAGGGGGTAGACGTGAGATCCCACAGGTTCCAGTCGTGGAAGGCCATGCGTGCGCCCTGCAGCATGGGCCAGTAGGTGAACCAGCACACGAACACGATCGCCGGGGCCATGAAGGCCAGCAGCGTCAGCGCGTGGCGGCCACGGAACGGGCGGCGCCGGCGGGATGCCGGGGAGGCCCCGCCGGCGGTGCCGACGGAGCCCCCTTCGAGAGCGGTCCGGGTCACGGATCAGCCCTTTTCCGCTGCGTACTTCTCGGTCCAGAAGGCATCCCACGACTCGAGCAGCTCGCTGGTCGACATGTTGCCGAGCAGCACGTTCTGCACATCCTGGTCGGACTTCTGGATCCACTCGGTCCACCAGCTGACGCCACGCGGCTGACGCACGTTCACGTACGTCTCGGGATCCTCCGTCATGGTGACGTAGCTGGTCCACGGGCCGGTCGAGTAGAACTCGTCGTCCGCGGCATCCGAGATGATCGGCACGAGGCTGTTGGCCTGGGCGAACTCGGTCGCGGGCTCGGCCGACGAGAGGAACTCGACGAGCTTGACTGCGGCATCCTGGTGCTCGCTGTTCTCGGCGACGCCCCAGCCGGCGACGGCCAGCGGCTGCGCGGCCTTGCCCGACGGGCCGACGAGCAGCGGAGCGGTGTCCCACTGGTCTTCGGTCAGCGACGAGTCCTGCACCGTGGCGATGACCTCGGGGTCCTGCAGCAGGAACGCCGTGGTGCCGTTGGTGAAGCCTGCGACCATCTCGGGGTAGCCCCACGAGACGGCCGAGGGCGGGGAGGCCTCCTTGAACAGGTCGAAGTAGTCATCGACGGCCTCCTGCGCCTCGGGGGCGGCGAAGATCGTCGATCCGTCCTCCATGAGGAACGCGTCATCGACGTCGAGGCCGTCGATCGTGTAGGCCTCGATCGCCGCGACCACGTTGCTGTTCGCGTTCGCACCCCCGCGGAACGCGTAGCCGTAGATGTTGTTCGACGGGTCCTGGATGGCGCTGGCCTGCTCGAGCAGGTCCTTCCAGCTGTGCGGAGGACCGTCGAAGCCGGCCTCCTCGACCAGGTCGGTGCGGTAGAAGAGCGACAGGCCGTAGAAGCCGTAGGGCACGAAGTAGCTCTTGCCGTCGGTGGCCACCGACGCAGCCTGCGCGTTGTCGGTCAGGGCGTCCCAGCCGTCCCACTTCTCGAGGTCGCCCGAGATGTCGTGCAGCCAGCCGTTGTTGGCGAACGGGCCGACCGTGATGTCGCGGACCTCGAGGACGTCGACGCCCTTTCCAGACTGCAGCATCTGCTGGATCTTCGCATCCGCCTGCTCGGTGGGCGGCGAGACGAGCTTGACCTTGATGTCGGGGTTCGCCTTCTCGAAATCGTCGAGGAGCCCGCGGAGCAGGTCGGTGCGTGCAGGGTTGGTCAGGCTCTCGACCATCTGCAGGGTGACGGTGCCGTCGGCGGATTCGCCGCCGCTTGCGGAACAGCCGGTGAGCGCGAGCGCGGCGACGGTGCCGATTCCCGCGGCGGTCGTCAAGATTCTGTTCTTCTTCACGAGGTGCCTCTCAGTTGGTGATGGTGGTGGGTCGGGTGGGGCGGGTGGGTGTGGATCGGGTGGTGGGTGGAGCTGGTGGGTGCGGATCGGGTGGTCGGGTCAGGAGACGATGATCGAGTCGGGGGTGCGGATGCCGGCTCGGCGGAGGATCTGCGGGATGCAGCGCTCGACGAAGGCCTCGAAGTCCGACGCCTCGGTGTAGAGGTGCGCCGACAGGCGGAAGTAGCCGACGCCGCGGAAGCTGGTGAACGCGGTCTCGACGCCGGTCTCGTCGAGCAGATCCATGCGCAGGGCGTCGGCCTCTTCCCGTGTGGATCCGAGTCCGAGCGGCAGACGCACGAGCCGCATCGACGGCACGGGCGAGGGCAGCGGGGTGAGGGGGTCTTCGTCGCCGTAGGGGCGCAGGCCTTCGGCGATGATCTCGGCACCGGCATCCGCCATCTGCACCATCGCCTGGCGGGCGTTGTGCCAGCCGAACTCGCGCTCGATGAACTCGATCGACGCGGGGGTGGCCAGGTAGGTCGTCGCGTCGATCGTGCCCTGGGTGTCGAAGCGCTCGGGGTAGGGCTCGTTCGCGGCCCACGAGTCGATGAGCGGCCAGAGGTCGTCTCGGTCGGGTGCGGTCGTGACGAGCAGCGCCGAACCACGCGGGGCGCAGGGCCACTTGTGCAGGTTGCCGAACCACCAGTCGCCGCCGGCGACAGCCGCGGCATCCGCGACGAGACCGGGGGCGTGGGCGCCGTCGACGAGCGTGCGGATGCCGCGGTCGGCGGCGAGCTCGGCGATGCGGCGCGTCGGCAGCATCCGGGCCGTGGGGGAGGTGATCTGGTCGACCACGATCAGGCGAGTGCTCGGGGTGAGCGCGTCGGCGAAGCGCTGCACGACCTCGTCGTCGGAGGCGAGCAGCGGCAGCTCGACGGCGCGGACGGATGCTCCGAAGCGACGGGCCAGACGCTGCGCCCCCATCGTGATCGCGCCGTAGCCCTGGTCGGTCACGAGGATCTCGTCGCCGCGCTCGAGGTGCAGGGCGTTGTAGACGACGGTGGCCGCGGCCGAGGCGTTGGGGACGAAGACGCTGTCTTCGGCGTAGGCGCCCACGAACGGTGCGGTGCGCTCGCGGGCCTGCTGCACGCGCTCGGCGATGCGGGGGAACCACTCGACCGGGCTCAGGTCGGCGCGGCGGCGCAGCGCATCCTGCTGTTCGACGACGGCGGTGGGGACTGCGCCGAAAGAGCCGTGGTTCAGATGGATCACGTCGGGATCGAGCGGCCACGCATCACGGGCTCGGATGCCGGAGTTCAGCGTGAGCGGTGCGGGGAAGAGTGGTGCAGGCATCGGTCCTCGTCGGTGCAGTGGGGGAGTTGTTGCACAACTTTGCCACAGAGGTTCCGATATGGCTATGGAAAGGTGAAGATGAAACATAGTTGTCATACGAATTTGATGAAGAGCGCGCGTCCGACAGACTCGCAGGGGAGTGGCCGGTGTCAGAGAGGATCACGATGAGCGCTTTGGATACGGCTCTGCACGGGCTGCGTGCGCTGATCGCCGACGGGGCCCTGCGCCCCGGCGACCGTCTGCCGAGCGAGGGCGAACTGTGCGAGACGCTCGGTGTCTCGCGAGGATCCCTGCGCGAAGCCATCCGCATGCTGGCCGCACTCGGAGTGCTCGAGACCCGCCACGGCTCCGGCAGCTACGTCAGCGAACTGCGCGCCGCCGACCTGATCGGCAGTCTGTCCCTCACGGTCGGGTTGCTGCCCATGGCCGGAGTGCTCGAGCTGACCGAGCTGCGTCGCGTGCTCGAACCGCATGCCGCCGCGCTCGCCGCGGCCCGCATCGATGCCGCAACCCTCGAGGAGCTCAGCGGCGTGCTCGATGAGATCGAGGCCAGCGACGATTTCGAGGACCACTCGCGCCTCGACCACGCCTTCCACATGACGATCTCCGAGGTCGCCGGCAATGACGCCCTCACGAGTCTCATCGACGTGCTGCGCTCACGATCGCGGGCATATCGGATTCCGGATGCCGGTGACGCGGCCGAGCTGAAGCTGCACTCGGACGCCGGGCACCGCGCGATACTCCGCGGGCTCGCGGCGGCGGATCCCGTCGCGGCCTCGGCTGCGGCATCCGCACACGTCGCGCAGACCGAGTACTGGGTGCGGCGGTACACCGAGACCGACATCGTCGCCGAGGGGTCGGCCGTCGAGCCGGACTGAGTTCGGCGGGGTCGCGATGCTCGCCTCGATTCAGTCTCCCTGCGGTGCGAAGCGCAGCACATTCGTGTTGCGACGGACGAAGCCGACGGACTCGTAGAGGCGCAACGCCGATTCGCGAGACGGTCGGGACGTCAGGTCGAGTGTCGGCAGCCCCCGCTGTTGCGACTCGTCGATGATCGCTTCGAGCAGCAGGCGTGCGATGCCTCGTCCACGGGTGCTCTGATCGACCACGACGTCTTCGATGCTTCCGTGCCATCCGGTGATGAGCGGGGCCGTCACGAGGGTGGCCATTCCCACGATGCGGCCTGACTCGCGCGCGACGAACAGGTCGGTGTTCTGCGCCTGGAGCAACGAGAGCACCCGTTCCGAGTCGAATCGAGCGGTCGTCGAGAGCTGAGGGAGAAGCGCCTCGATCCGGCGAAGGTCATCCGCTGTGAGGCGGTCCGCGATCGAGATGCTGATTCCGTCGGCCATGGGTGACGTGTCAGGCGAGGGTGATGTCGACCTGGATCTCGGTGGCGATGCGTTCGAGGTCACGGCGCAGGGCGTCGAGGTCGACCGACGCGGGTACTCGCGCGATCACGGACGCCTCGAACAGGCGGCCGCCGGCCATCGCGGCATCCCGGGTCTCGGTCGCCAGCTCTTCGATGCTCAGGTCGTGCGCGCTCAGCACGTTCGACACCTCGCGGACGATGCCGGACCGGTCGTTGCCGAGCACCCGGATCTCGAGCATCTGGTCCTCGGCGTCCGTGTCTGCCGGGGAGCCGGTGAGAACCGCGAGGGTCAGGAGCCCCTGGCCCTGCAGGCCGCGCAGGGCATCCTGCAGTTCGTCCGTGCGCTCCGTTGCGACCGATACCTCGATCACGCCGGCGAACGTTCCGGCGAGCTCGGCCAGCGAGCTGTTCTCCCAGTTGCCGCCGTGGGCCTCGACGACATCGGCGACGGCAGCGACGAGTCCTGGGCGATCAGCACCCGCGACAGTGAGGATGAGAGTAGTCATGCGGCCAGCGTAGCCGTTCGCAATTCAGCATCATCGCTCGGAAAGCACCTGAAGACCGTGGCCAGGTGGCCGATCCGGCGTGTCCGTGCTGAGTTGTGAACGGCAGGTGAGTCGAACCCCGGTCAGTCGACCCAGTCGCCGGTGTCGAGGAAGTGGTCGAGGCGCTCGCGGTGCGGGGTGAGGTCCCAGCCCTGCTGCGCGACCCACTCGTCGTTGAAGTACGTGCCGGCGTAGCGGATGCCGCTGTCGCAGATCAGCGTGACGATGCTGCCGGTCTCGTCCGCCGCGCGCATGCGCGCGATCAGCTGGAACGCCCCGTACAGGTTGGTGCCGGTCGAGCCTCCGGCGAGGTGCAGGGTGCGCTCGCGCAGCATCCGGATCGCGGCGATCGACCCCGCATCGGGCACGCGGATCATCTCGTCGATCACCGTCGGCACGAACGAGGCCTCGACGCGCGGCCGACCGATGCCCTCGATGCGGCTGGGGCGTCCGGGAGGCGGATCGACGGTTCCCGCCCATCCGTCGTAGAAGGCCGAGCCCTCGGGGTCGACGACGGCGATCTGCGTCTCGTGGCGGCGGTACTTGACGTATCGCCCGAAGGTCGCGCTGGTGCCGCCGGTGCCCGCACCCACGACGATCCAGCGGGGGATCGGATGCCGTTCCTGCGACAGCTGGCTGAACACGCTCTCGGCGATGTTGTTGTTGCCGCGCCAGTCGGTCGCGCGCTCGGCGAAGGTGAACTGGTCGAGGTAGTGCCCGTGGCACTCGGACGCGAGACGCTGGGCCTCGGGAGACATGTCCTCTGCGCGGTCGACGAAGTGGCAGCGTCCGCCGTAGAACTCGATGAGGTCGATCTTCTCCTGGCTCGTCGACCGCGGCACGACCGTGACGAACGGCAGCCCCAGCATCCTCGCGAAGTACGCCTCCGAGACGGCGGTGGATCCGCTCGACGACTCGACCAGTGTCGAGTGCTCCGTGATGCGGCCGTTGACGAGTCCGTACAGGAGCAGCGAGCGCGCGAGACGGTGCTTGAGCGACCCCGTGGGGTGCACCGACTCGTCCTTCAGGTACAGATCGATGCCCCACTCGGGCGGCAGCGGGAATAGGTGCAGGTGCGTGTCGGCACTGCGGTTCGCGTCGGCTTCCAGCAGGGCGATCGCGGTGCTGGTCCAGTCGCTCATCCTTCGAGCGTAACGCCCCGCTACCTGGCCGTGTAGCCGCCCTCGCCCGTCTCGCCGTCGTACGTGAAGACCTCGTCTTCGAGCGTGATCTGGATGTCGTCGCCGAGCGGCTGTTCAGCGAGCAAGCGCTCTTCGAGCATCGTCATCCGCTCCTCGTACTCCTGCGCCTGCGCCTCATCGACGCCCCAGATCGTCGCGACCTTCATGTCGGTGAGGAAGTACAGGAAGGCCGAGACGGCGGTGCGGTTGAACTCGGTGTCGGGGATGCTCTGCCACAGCGCTCCGCTGTCGCGCAGCCGCTTGTATTCGTCGATCTTCGCCTGGAGGACGTCGGCGATCGCGGATGCGTCGGCGTCACCCGGGTCGTCGGACGGCGACTCCTCGGTGGAGGGGTCGTCGGAGGGCTCGCTGGGAGCCGCGGCCGTCGCGGAGGGCATCGGTGCGGCGACCGGCTCGCGCGAACTCATCAGCAGGCTCACGGCCACGCCGACGCCGACGGCGATGATCAGCACGAATGCCGCGACCGCCGCGATCACGATGCCGAGGGTCCTGCCCGAGCGCGAGGGAGGACTCGGCGGTGCGGAGGGGTACGGATACGCCGCGCCAGAGGGAGCGGGAACCTGCTGGCCTGCCTGGTACGGGGCCGGATACGAGGCGGGCTGCTGAGGCGGGTAGTTCCCGCCCTGTTGCTGGTACTGCCCTGGCGGCTGCTGCGGGTGCTGCCCCGGCTGCCGGCCCGACGCATACGGGGGCAGCGGCGGCGCGACGGGCCCGCCGGGTGCAGGCGGCGGCGACCCGGGAGGTGCGGGTGGCCCACTCAGCGGCGGCGCCAGGGGGACCGACGAAGAGAGATCACCGGGAGCCGCAGTCGGAGGCGGCGGGATGACCGGTTCGGGTTCCGAAGTCGGTGGATGCGCGTCGTCGACCATCGTGTCTGCCCCCCCTGCTCGCGTCGCCCGGTGCGACGCATGCTCCGCTGCCAGGCTAGCCGCCTCAGCGCACTCTGCTACCGATCAGTGCCGGTCAGCGAACAGTGCCGGTCAGCGAACAGTGCCGGCGCGCGAGGTGCCGCCGTCGTCGTCGACGTGCAGCAGCGACGCGTGCGACTGCTCCTGCTGCAGCTGGAATTCGAAGCGCGAGCGGTCACCGCGGTGGTGGGCCACGAAGTACTCGATCGGGATGCCGTCGGCGGAACGACTCACACTGCGCAGCCGCAGCAGGGCCGAGCCGGCGCTCACGCCGAGATACTGCGCCTGCTCGTGGGTGGCCACGGTGGCCTCGGCGGAGCGGACGCCGCTGGTGGCCACGATGTCGTGATCGGCGAGCAGTCGATACAGGGATCGCTCCGACAGGTCGACGCCGAGGGTGACGCCGCCGACGGCATCCGGCATCCAGGTCGTGGAGAGCGACCACGGTTCGCCGTCGACGTGACGGAGGCGGTCGAGCACCACGACGGGAGCGCCGACCTCGACCTCGAGGGCCGCCGCGATCTCGTCGTCGGCCAGGGTCTGCTCGTGCCGCAGCACATCGCTGTGCACGTGGCCGCCGCGGCGCTCGACGTCGTCGTACAGACCGACCAGCGTGTGCACGAGGCTCTCGCTGGTGCGCGGGCGGGACACGAAAGTGCCCTTTCCCTTGACCCGCTCGACGAGCCCCTCGTGCTCGAGCTGCGCGAGCGCCTGACGCACGACCGTGCGGGAGATGCCATAGCGCTCGCACAGGCGGTGCTCGCCGGGCAGGGGGTCGCCCGGCTGCAGGCCGTCTCTCGAGATGCCCTCGATGATCAGCTGACGCAGCTGGTCGTACATGGGCGCCGCGGAGTGGCGGTCGATCGTGTCGTTCATGTCAGTACGCCACCCCTGCGTGCAGGATCACATTCGCGTACGGGGTGAACTCTCCCGAGCGCACGAACGCGCGCGCCGAGTGCGTGAGCTTCTTGAACTCGACGTGCGGGATCAGCTCGATCTCGAAATCCTGATCGGCGAAGCGCTCGCGCAGCGCGGCGAGCACCTCGGGGCTCTTCTCGGCCACCTCCGCAGAGACGGTCGCGCCCTCGACGACGAGCTCGGCGAGAACGGTGTCGAGCACGTCGAAGAACGCCGGGGCCCCGGGGCGGTAGGCGAGGTCGATGCGCTCGGACCCTGGCGGAATCGGCAGCCCCGCATCGGTCACCACCAGCAGGTCGGTGTGTCCGGTCTCGCTGATCACGCGCGAGAGGGCGGGGTTGATGGTCGTCGCTGTCTTGCGCATGATGTCTCCTCGGGGGATGTCAGTGGGCGTCTCGTGCGGCCAGGAATGCCTCGACCTCGGCGCGCAGGGGCAGGCTCGGCGAGGCGCCCTGCTTCGTGACGGCGAGCGCGCCGGCGGCCGTGGCGATGCGCACGGCATCCGTCAGCTCCAGGCCGTTCGCCAGCGCCGCACCGAGATATCCGGCGTAGGCGTCGCCCGCGGCTGTGGTGTCGACGGCCTCGACCGGGAACGGGGGGATGACGGATGCTCCGGCTGCCGTCACGACGCACGAGCCTTGACCGGCGAGCGTGATCACGGCCGCGTCGACCCCGCGGTCGAGGAACCAGCGGCCCGCGAGCGCGGCGGACGCGGCATCCGTCACCTCGATGCCGCTGAGCACCGAGGCCTCGGTCTCATTCGGGGTCACGATGTCGATGTTCGCCCACACCGCGTCGTCGAGCGGAGCGGCGGGTGCCGGGTCGAGGATGACGGTCATGCCGTGCTCGCGTCCCCGCGACGTGATGTGCGCGGTGAGGGCCGACGGGGTCTCCAGCTGAGTGAGCAGCACCGAGGTGGTGGGCGCGAGGGCGGTGAGCGCCGCATCGATCTGCTCGGTGCTCAGGGCGGCGTTCGCGAGCGGCACCATGACGATGTCGTTCTGCGCCGAGGCGTCGACGCGGATGTGGGCGATGCCGGTCGGCCCGGGCACGGTGCGCAGGTGGGCGAGATCGACGCCGGCGTCGCTCAGGCCAGTGACGACGAGGTCGTGGAAGAGGTCGTCGCCGACGCATCCGACGAAGCTCGTGCGTGCTCCGGATCGTCCGGCTGCGACGGCCTGGTTGGCGCCCTTGCCGCCGAGCATCAGGGTGAACTCGTCTCCGAGGATGGTCTCGCCGCGGGCCGGGAGCCGGGTCGAGAAGGTCGTCACGTCTGCGGTCACACTGCCGACGATGACGACGCCGGTGCGATCGGGCGAGGTGGCGGCTGTCATGGCACTCCTGATCGTCGTCGATGCGGGGTGCTTTGACATCCTCCGCGGCTGTCATTACATTAGCCGAATCCGAACCTGTAACGACAGGTTGTGCACAAGGAGACCCGATGACCGCGCTGGCCCCCCGTCTCTATGTCGACAGCGCGGACGTCGACCGCGTCTCGTCGCTCCTCGCCGCGGGCGTCGTGCACGGCGTCACCACCAACCCGACGATCCTCGAGCGCGGCGGTCGCACCGCCGCCGAGATCCCCGACCTCTACGCCCGCTGGGCAGGCGAGGGTGCACGCGAGATCTTCTTCCAGACGTGGGGCGGCGACGCTTCATCCTTGCTCCGCAACGCCGAGGGCATCAGGGCGCTCGGCGACCGGGTGGTCGTGAAGGTGCCCGCGACGCGCGACGGTTTCGCCGCGGCATCCGCTCTGGTGCGCGACGGCGCGACCGTGCTCGTCACCGCCGTGTACTCGGTCGCCCAGGCGCTGGTGTGCGCCTCGATCGGCGCGCAGTACATCGCTCCCTACCTCGGACGCATGCGGGATGCCGGCATCGACGGCGACGCCGTGATCGCCCGCATGCAGGGGATGTGCGCGGGGAGCGATTCGAACGTGCTCGCCGCGAGCCTGCGGTCGCCCGACGACATCACCGGCCTGCGTCTCGCCGGGGTGCCGTACTTCACCGCGGCACCGGACGTGATCGAGCAGATGCTGTTCCACGGGGTCAGCGACAGCTCGGCGGCGGAGTTCGACGCGGCGATGGTGCGACTCGGGGCCTGAGGCGCGCCGATCGCTCTCAGGCGGTGGCCGCCTGACGCAGCCACCGCTCGACGCCGGCGATGTGCGCGGTGGCGAGCGAGGTCGCGAGGCCCGAATCGCGGCGGGCGATGGCGTCGGCGATCGCCCGATGCTCCGACAGCGTGCGCTCGACGGCTCCGCCCTCGGTGAGCCCCCGCCACACGCGGGCGCGCACGGTCTGGCTGCTCAGGTGCTCGATGAGGCTGGCGAGATAGGCATTGCCCGCCATGCCGACGATCTCGCGATGGAAGCGGATGTCGTGCTCGACGAGCTCCTCGATGCTCACCGTCGAATCGATGGATTCGACCTCGCGCTCGAGATCGGCGATCGCCTCGTCGGTGCCGAGGGTGGCCGCGAGGCCGGTCGCCTGCGACTCCAGCATCCGTCGCACGGCGAAGATCTCGAGCATCGAGTCGTCGTCGTGCATGTCGACGACGAACGAGATCGCCTCGAGCAGCAGGTGGGGTTCGAGACTGGTGACATAGGTGCCGTCGCCCCGTCGCACGTCGAGCACCCGGATCACCTCGAGCGCCTTCACCGCCTCGCGCATCGAGTTGCGCGACAGGCCGAGGCGTTCGGACAGCTCTTTCTCGGGAGGAAGCCGATCGCCGGGGGCGAGCTCGCCCGAGACGATCATCGCCTTGATCTTCTCGATCGCGTCGTCAGTCACTGCCATGGCGTCATCCTAACCATTCATCGGATGTCTGCGGCAGGATGGAGGCATGCGCGTACTCGATTCGCACCTGCATCTCTGGGATCCCGAGCTTCTGCACTACACCTGGCTCGAAGGCCCGCTCGCCTGGCTGTTCGGTGAGACCGAGATCGAGCACGCGCGAATAGGGAACGCGACCTCCGAAAGAGCGGTCTTCGTGCAGGCCGAGACCATCGAAGACGACTTCCTCGACGAGGTGCGCTGGGTGGCGAGTCTGGCCGCCCGCATCGGAGTGGTCGGAATCGTCGCCGGCGCTCGTCTCGATCGCGGCACCGACACGACCGCCCACCTTGAAGGCCTTGCGGCCGAGCCGCTCGTGGTCGGCGTGCGGCACAACCTGCAGGGCGAGCCAGACGGGCTGGCGGTGTCGGCCGCCTTCGTGACCGGCGCCCGCGAGGTCGCAGCGCACGGGTGGGCCTTCGACGCCTGCATCCGTGCATCCCAGCTTCCCGAGGTCGCCCGTCTCGCGGGGGCAGTGCCCGAGCTGCGGATCGTGCTCGATCACCTGGGCAAGCCGCAGGTCGGCACCGCGGATGCTCCGGTCGCGCCGACGATGGAATGGGTGCGGGATCTCGACGACCTCGCACGGCATCCGAACGTGCTGTGCAAGCTGTCGGGGCTTCCGGCCGAGGCCGGGGGCGACTGGTCGGCTGAGCAGATGCATCCGTTCCTCGACGCCGCAGCCGACGCGTTCGGCGCCGAGCGACTGATGTGGGGCAGTGACTGGCCGGTCTCGGTCATCGGCCCCGCCGAAGCGGACGACCCGTATGCCAACGAAGACGGAACCCCGATGTACCAGCCCACGGCGCGCAGTCGGTGGGCGGATGCCGTGAGCGGCTGGGCCGAGCGCCGCGGACACGACGTCGACGCGATCATGTGGCGCAACGCCGAGGAGTTCTATCGCGTCGGCGCCAGGCCCCCGCGCGAGGACGCTCGGGAGGAGCGGCCTCGTCGCGGTTTCCTGGGATGGCTGCGGGGCGACCGCGCGTAGCGGCCGACTCAGCTGCCGACGGGGCGGAGGCGCAGCTGCGCCATGCCGCCGTCGACCTCGATGAACGTGCCGGTGGTCGACCCCGCGGCGGGGCTCACGAGGTAGGCCACAGCCGCTGCGACCTCGTCGGGCGAGACCAGACGACCGTGCGGCTGGCGGGCCTCGAGAGCGGCACGCTCGGCGGCCGGGTCGGAGGCCGAGTCGAGCAGGCGCCCGACCCAGGGGGTGTCGGCGGTGCCGGGGTTCACGGCGTTGACGCGGATGCCGTCGCGCAGGTGGTCGGCTGCCATGGCGCGCGTCAGGGCCGAGACGGCGCCCTTCGACGCGCTGTACAGAGCGCGCTGCGGCAGCCCGGTGGTCGAGGCGATGGATGCCGTGTTGCACACGGCCGCGCTCGGCGACCTCTTGAGCCAGGGCAGCGCTGCCGAGGTGACGCGGGCGATGCCGGTGACGTTGATCGAGAGCACTCGCGCCCACTCGTCGTCGTCATTCGCGCTGATGTCGCCCTGTGCGCCGACCCCGGCGTTGTTGACGACGATGTCGATGCGCCCGAACCTCTCGGCGACGGCGGCCACGGCCGCATCCACCGATGCGCGGTCTGACACATCGGCCGTGAACGCGGCGAACGCGGCATCCGCTCCTGAGGTGTCGCGATCGAGCACCGCGATCTGGGCGCCGTCGGCGTGCAGTCGGGCAGCGACCGCCGCGCCGATTCCTGATGCGCCGCCGGTGACGATCGCGACCAGTCCGTCGAGTGTGCTGCTCACTTCTGTGCCTCCCATGCCACGAACTCCTGGCGCTGGTGCCCGAGCCCTTCGATCTCGATCTCGACGACGTCGCCGGCCCTCAGGTACGGGAACTTGCCGCCGAACGCGACGCCCTGCGGGGTGCCCGTGAGGATCAGGTCGCCGGGCTCGAGAGTGACGTACTGCGACAGGTGGTGCACGATCACACGCACGTCGAAGATCATGTCGTCGGTGTTCGAGTCCTGTCGCGCGTCGCCGTTGACCCAGCTGCGCAGCTGCAGATCGTCGACGTCGACCTCGTCGGGGGTGACCAGCCACGGGCCGGTCGGGTTGAAGCCCGGGGCGATCTTGCCCTTCGACCACTGCCCTCCGGAGACCTCCATCTGGAAGGCGCGCTCGGACACGTCGTTCGCCGTGACGTAGCCCGCGATGTGCGCGTCGGCATCGTCGGGTGAATCCAGGTAGGCGGCGCGAGCACCGATGACGATGCCGAGCTCGACCTCCCAGTCGGTCTTCTCGCTGCCGCGGGGGATCGTGACCGGATCGTTCGGACCGACGACCGTGTTCGGCGTCTTGAGGAACATGATCGGCACGGTCGGCGGCTCGGAGCCCGACTCGCGGGCGTGCGCGGCGTAGTTCTGGCCGATGCAGATGACGGCGCTCGGGCGCGCGATCGGCGCTCCGATGCGCATCGCTGCGGCATCCTCGAGCACGGGGAGCTCGTCGGCGGCGCGGGCGGCGTCGATCCGCGCGCGGAAGTCACCGGCGAGGAAGTCGCCATTGACATCGGATGTCACCGACCTCAGATCGAGGTAGCGCTCACCGTCGACGAGGACGGGGATCTCGGCGCCGGGAGTGCCTAGCCGTGCGAACTTCATGTCTCTCCTGATCACTGAGGATTCTGTGTTGCGGGGCGCGCCATGGTGGCCCGTCTCGTTGACAGTATAGACATCGGATGTTTACACTCCAAGAGATCTGCACGAATCCCCACCCCGTGCACGAGAGGACCCCGTGAGCCGCATCGTCGCCCTCGACACGACCGACATCCGCTTCCCCACGTCGCTGAGTCTGGACGGATCGGATGCCATGAATCCCGATCCCGACTACTCGGCCGCGTACGTGATCGTGCGCACCGACGCCGAGGACGGCATCGACGGCCACGCCTTCGTCTTCACCATCGGGCGAGGCAACGACGTGCAGGTCGCCGCGATCGACGCGCTCGCCGGGCACCTCGTCGGGCGCGAGATCGAGCCGCTGCTCGACGACATGGGCACGACGTTCCGCGACATCATCGGCGACTCGCAGCTGCGGTGGCTGGGGCCCGAGAAGGGCGTCATGCACATGGCGATCGGCGCGGTCATCAACGCGCTCTGGGACATCAAGGCGAAGCGCGCGGGTCTGCCGCTCTGGCAGCTCCTCGCACGGATGACGCCGGAGGAGCTGGTCGACCTCGTCGACTTCCGCTACCTCACCAATGCGCTCACGCGCGAGGACGCGCTCGAGATCCTGCGTGCCGCAGAGCCGGGCCGCATCGAGCGCGAACGAGAGCTGCTGGCCACCGGGTATCCGGGATACACGACGAGCCCCGGCTGGCTCGGCTACTCCGACGAGAAGCTCGAGCGGCTCGCCCGCGAGGCGATGGCCGACGGCTTCACCCAGATCAAGCTCAAGGTCGGTGCCGACCTCGACGACGACATCCGCCGCTTCCGCAAGGCGCGCGAGGTCTGCGGACCCGACTTCCCGATCGCGATCGATGCGAACCAGCGCTGGGAGGTGTCGGAGGCGATCGAATGGGTCAACGCGCTCGCCGAGTTCCACCCCGCCTGGATCGAGGAGCCGACCAGCCCCGACGATGTGCTCGGTCACGCCGAGATCGCCAGGGGAGTCGCGCCCATCCGCGTCGCGACCGGTGAGCACGCGCAGAACCGCGTCATCTTCAAGCAGCTGCTGCAGGCCGAGGCGATCGCGGTCATGCAGATCGACGCCGTGCGCGTCGCGGGCGTGAACGAGAACATCGCCAACCTGCTGCTCGCGGCGAAGTTCGGGGTGCCCGTCTGTCCGCATGCCGGCGGGGTCGGCCTGTGCGAGGCCGTGCAGCACCTGTCGATGTTCGACTTCGTCGCCGTCACGGGCACGCGCGAAGGCCGCATGATCGAGTTCGTCGATCACCTGCACGAGCACTTCGTGATCCCGACCGACATCCAGGGCGGCTCGTACATGGCGCCGACTGCGCCGGGCTCCGGCATGGAGATGAAGGCCGAGAGCATCGCCGCCTACACGTGGAAGGGACAGCATGTCGGCGTCTGAGGCTCTGGCGGTCCCCGCTCTCGGGTACGGGGCGGCGAACGTCGGCAATCTGTTCCGCCCGCTGAGCGACGACGAGTCGTGGGCGATCCTGGAGGCGGCGTGGGACAGCGGCATCCGCTACTTCGACACGGCTCCGCACTACGGGCTCGGACTCTCGGAGCGACGCCTGGGCGCATTCCTGCAGACCAAGCCGCGTGAGGAGTACGTGCTGTCGACGAAGGTCGGCCGGCTGCTGCGACCGAACCCCGACCACGACGGCGGGCTCGACACCGCGAACGACTTCCACGTGCCCGACGATCTGCAGCGCGTGTGGGACTTCTCGGACGACGGGATCCGTGCCGGTCTCGACGAGTCGCGCGAGCGGCTGGGCATCGAGCAGATCGATCTGGTCTATCTGCACGACCCCGAGCGGCATGACCTCGACCTCGCGCTCGCCGAGGCGCTTCCGGCGCTCGAGCAGCTGCGCTCTGACGGGCAGGTGTCGGCGATCGGGATCGGCTCGATGGTGTCGGACGCGCTCGCCGCATCGGTGCGCTCGGCGGACCTCGACCTGATCATGGTCGCCGGTCGCTACACGCTGCTCGAGCAGCCCGCCGCTGCCGAGGTGCTGCCCGCCTGTCGTGAGACCGGCACCGGCATCGTGGCGGCATCGGTGTTCAACTCCGGCCTGCTGGCGTCGAGCGAGCCGCGCCGTGACGGTCGCTACGAGTACGGTCAGCTGCCCGACGAGCTGTGGGAGAGGCTGCTGCGCATCGCCCGCGTGTGCGCCGACCACGCCGTGCCGCTGCCCGCCGCGGCCATCCAGTTTCCGCTGCAGTCCGACGTCGTGCGGTCGGTGGTCGTCGGGGGCAGTCGGCCGGCGCAGCTTCGTCAGAATGCCGAGTATGCGGCGCTCGAGATCCCGGCGGCGCTGTGGGATGAGCTCGCGGCGGAAGGGCTGATTCCGGCCTGAGTCGAGCTGCGCGCGTCGACAGCTCAGCAGGAACCGCCCCGGGAGAGCGGGTTCCGGCCGGCGGTATCGGTTTCAGCTCGCGTTCATGCTGAATTGTGCACCGGGTGGGCGCGGCGAGCGGACTCAGCGACCGACGGTCGACTCGCGGACGACGAGCTCGGCGGCGAACGGCGTCGGGGCGGGGAGTGCGGCCGTCGGATCGGCGAGCTGTCGGATCAGCGCCGCACCCGCCGCCCGTCCGATCTCGTACCCGGGCTGCCGCACGCTCGTCAGCGGCACGACGCTCTGATGCGCCTGCGCGACGTCGTCGAAGCCGACGAGCGCGATCTCGTCGGGCACGCGGATGCCGTGACGCAGCAGTTGAGTCATCACGCCGATCGCCACCATGTCGTTCGCCGCGAAGATCGCGTCGGGCCTGTCGTCTGCAGGGAGCGCGAGGATGCGCTCGGCGATCTCGAGGCCGTCTTCCGTCGTGAGATGCGGCACGTCGAACACCTCGACCGTGGCGTCAGAGCCGGTGACGGCGTCGCGCAGCCCCTGCAGCCGGTCGTTCGACTGGCTGACGCTCGGCGCCCCGAGGAACAGGATGCGGCGGCGTCCGATCGCCAGCAGGTGCTCACCCGCGAGGCGGCCGCCGCCGCGGTCGTCGAAGAGGACGGAGCCGACGGTCGGGGAGTCGGGGATGGGCCCGACCACCACCGAGCGGATGCCGCGGTCGGCGAGCTGCTCGAGCCGGGGCACCACGTCTTCGAGCGGATAGATCACGATGCCCTGCACCCGATGCGCCTCGAACATGTCGATGTTGCGACGCTCGGTGTCGGCGTCGCGGTTGCTGTTGCTGAAGAACAGCGACCAGCCGCCCTCGCGGGCGACGTCCTCGACACCGCGCGAGAGCTCGTGGAAGTACGGCAGCCAGGCGTCGAGGAGGATCAGCGCGAGCGCCTTGCTCGACCCCGCGCGCAGCTGTCGTGCGGATTCGTTCGGCACGTAGCCGAGCTGTTCGATCGCGGCCCGGACCTTCGCGGCGCTCGATTCGCCCAGCACGTGAGGGTGGTTGAGGTAGTTCGAGACGGTCGAGGAGGAGACCCCGGCGAGGGCGGCGACATCTTTGACGCTGGCGGGCATGGAGCTCCTTGTCGGCTGCGCCGGTGCGCTCGTGCGCGGGGGCCACTGCGCACCGGCGCGGCACCGACGAGTCCACAGTAGCCGAGCAGTTGGCACGTGCCAAGAAAGTTCTTGACAGCCCCGTACGACCCCGCGTACCGTGACCTGAACGCGGACTTGGCACGTGCCAAATCCCAGAGGCGATGGTGCCCCACACCCGTCTCCGAGAGGTCTCATGAACATCGGATGCCACGGGCTCGTCTGGACCGGACACTTCGATGCCGACGGCATCCGACTCTCGGTGGAGCAGACGAAGGCGGCAGGCTTCGACCTGATCGAGTTCCCACTCATGGATCCGTTCACGTTCGATGTCGCCGCCGCGAAGGAGGCGCTCGAAGAGCACGACCTCGCCGTCAGCGCCTCGCTCGGTCTCTCGGGGGCGACGGATGTGACCAGCTCTGATCCGGCAGTCGTCGCCGCGGGGGAGGCGCTGCTGATGAAGGCCGTCGATGTGCTGGCCGAGCTGGGCGGCCGGCACTTCTGCGGAGTGATCTACAGCGCGATGCAGAAGTACATGGACCCGGTGACGACAGAAGGGCTCGAGAGCAGCCGTCGCACCATCGCCCGCGTCGCGGATCACGCGGCCGAGCGAGGGATCTCGGTCTCGCTCGAGGTCGTGAACCGCTATGAGACCAACGTGCTGAACACCGCGCGGCAGGCACTCGCCTACCTCGCGGAGGTCGATCGGCCGAACCTCGGCATCCACCTCGACACGTACCACATGAACATCGAGGAGTCGGATATGTTCGCGCCGGTCCTCGATGCCGCACCCGCCCTCCGCTACGTGCACATCGGCGAGAGCCACCGCGGCTATCTCGGCACCGGAACGGTCGACTTCGACAACTTCTTCAAGGCGCTGGGGCGCATCGGCTATGACGGCCCGATCGTGTTCGAGTCGTTCTCCTCGGCGGTGGTCGCCCCCGACCTCAGCCGGATGCTCGGCATCTGGCGCAACCTGTGGACCGACAACGTCGAGCTCGGTGCGCACGCCAACGCCTACATCCGCGACAAGCTCGTCGCGGTCGACTCGATCAGGCTGCACTGACCCAGGGCAGTCCGTTCGAGATCCAGACCCGTTGTCAACTTGTTATTACAGGTCTTCCCATCCGAACAAGTCTTAGTTACATTTAGATACAACTTGCGCAGGGTGGGGCGCAGGACGCAGAATTGATCCGATGTTTCCAGGCCCGACTGGAATATCGCATAACGACCTTCAAGGAAGCAGGTGAGCACATGAGTGACCCCATTCTCAGAGTCGAGGGGATCAGCAAGGGATTCCCCGGTGTGCAGGCTCTCAAGGACGTGCACCTCGAGGTGCGGGCCGGCGAAGTGCTGGTGCTCGTGGGCGAGAACGGCGCGGGCAAGTCGACTCTGATGAAGATCCTCTCGGGGATCTACACCAAGGACGAGGGCGCGATCACCTTCGAGGGCCGGGAGGTCGAGCTCACCAGCCCCCTGCAGGCGCAGCAGCTCGGCATCACGATCATCCATCAGGAACTCAACCTGATGCCCGACCTCACCGTGGCGCAGAACATCTACGTGGGGCGCGAGCCCACGACCGGTCCCTTCCTGTCGGAGCGCAAGCTCAACGCGCAGACCGCCGCGCTGCTGCAGCGTCTCGACATCAGACTGAACCCGCGGCAGCTCGTGGGCGAGCTCACGGTGGCCGAGCAGCAGATGGTCGAGATCGCCAAAGCGCTCTCGTTCAACGCCAAGGTGCTCATCATGGACGAGCCCACGTCGGCACTCACCGACTCCGAGACCGAGACCCTGTTCGTGCTGATCGAGCAGCTGCGGGCGTCAGGCACCGGCATCGTCTACATCTCGCACCGCATGGACGAGCTGCGGCGCCTCGCCGACCGGGTCACGGTGCTGCGTGACGGCACATACATCGGATCACTGGATAAATCCGAGGTGAGCGTCCCCAAGATCATCGAGATGATGGTCGGCCGCGTGATCGACGAGGGAACCAGACCGCAGGCCCGCGAGCACGCCAACGATCCGATCGTGCTCGATGTGCAGGGGCTCTCGACCAAGAGCCTGCTCACAGACGTGTCGTTCCAACTGCACCGGGGCGAGATCCTCGGCTTCGCCGGTCTCATGGGCGCCGGTCGCACCGAGACGGCCCGGGCCATCATCGGCGCCGACCATCGCGACGGGGGCACCGTGTCGATCGGCGGACGACCGGTGCGCATCGCTCAGCCGGCGGATGCCGTCAAGCACGGCGTCGGCTACCTCTCGGAGGACCGCAAGCTGCTCGGGCTGATGCTCGAGCAGGACGTCACCTTCAACACCGTGCTCGCCTCACTCGGGTCGTATGCCAACGCGATCGGCTGGATGGGCGACGGCAAGGCGAAGAACCGCACCAAGGACTACGTCCAGCAGCTGCGCGTCAAGACGCCCTCGGTCAACCAGGTCGTCAAGCTGCTGTCGGGAGGCAACCAGCAGAAGGTCGTCATCGCCCGGTGGCTGATGCGCGACTGCGACATCCTCATCTTCGACGAGCCGACGCGAGGAATCGACGTCGGCGCCAAGGAAGAGATCTACCGCCTGATGCAGCAGCTCGCTGATCAGGGAAAGTCCATCATCGTCATCTCGTCGGAGCTGCCGGAGATCCTCCGCGTCGCGAACCGCATCGCGGTCTTCGCGAACGGGCGCATCACCGGCACGCTCCGCAACGAGGACGCCAGCCAGGAGAAGATCATGCAACTCGCAGCCCACGGAGAGGAAGACTGATGAGCGCTCCGCAGAACGGGTCGTCGACGACGACGATCATCCAGACGGCTCTCGATGAGAACACCGACAAGCGCGACGTGGTCGGCTTCCTGAAGCGTCAGGTGCAGCAGTCCCTCGCATTCGGCACCCTGATCGTGCTCGTGATCTTCTTCTCGATCGCCAGCCCGAACTTCTTCACCTTCAGCAACATCGCGACCGTGCTGCTCTCGACTGCGGTCATCGGCATCCTCGCCCTCGGCACGACGTTCGTCATCATCACCGGCGGCATCGACCTGTCGATCGGAACCGGCATGGCCCTGTGCGCCGTGATGACCGGTGTCATCGTCACCAATCTCGGCCTGCCGGTCTGGCTCGGCGTGATCGGCGGCATCGCGACCGGTGTGCTGATGGGCCTCGTGAACGGCATCAACATCACGTTCCTGCGGCTGCCCCCGTTCATCGCGACCCTCGCGATGATGATGATCGCCGGTGGCCTCGCCCTCGTCATCTCCAACGTCGCGCCGATCTACTTCTCGACCTCGGCACCGGACTTCAAGAAGATCGCGCTCGGCGTGATCATCCCCGGCATCCCGAACGCCGTGCTGATCACCGCCGCGCTCGCGATCGTCGCCTGGCTGGTGCTGTCGAAGACGCTCCTGGGTCGGTACACCTTCGCGATCGGCTCGAACGAGGAGGCCACGCGCCTCTCGGGCGTCAACACGCGACGCTGGACGATCTTCATCTACATGTTCGCGGGAGCGTTCACGGGCATCGCGGGCATCGTGATCGCCGCCCGTCTCGACTCGGCGCAGCCGCAGATCGGCACCGGGTACGAGCTGCAGGCCATCGCGGCCGTCATCATCGGCGGCACCTCGCTGCTCGGCGGGCGCGGGTCGATCCTGGGCACCGTGATCGGCGCGCTGATCATGAGCGTGCTCGTCAACGGACTGCGCATAATGTCGATCCAGACGGAGTGGCAGAACATCGTCGTCGGCGTCGTCGTGCTGCTGGCCGTGTTCCTCGACTCGCTGCGCAACCGCCAGCACACCTGATCAAGACCTATCCCCCCCCACCACCACACAGAGAACAATGGAGTTTCCATGAAATTCGGCAAGAAGACCGCATTCGCGGCACTCGTGGCCGCATCCGCCCTCGTCTTCGCGGGCTGTGCCGGCGGCGGTGACGTCATCGAAGAAGGCAGCGGCGGCGACGGAGGCAGCGGCGACGGCGAGATGTACATCGCCATGGTCTCGAAGGGCTTCCAGCACCAGTTCTGGCAGGCCGTCAAGAAGGGCGCGGAGCAGAAGGCCGAAGAGCTCGGTGTCCGCATCACGTTCGAAGGCCCCGCGGCCGAGACCGAGATCGCACAGCAGCTCGAGATGCTGACCGCTGCGATCGACAAGAACCCGGATGCCATCGCCTACGCAGCCCTCGACCCCGAGGCGTGCGTCGCCCCGCTCGAGCAGGCGAAGTCGAAGGACATCCCCGTGGTCTACTTCGACGCCCCGTGCGACGGCGACGTGGGCCTGAGCCTCTCGGCCACCGACAGCAAGGTCGCCGGCGCGCTGGCCGCCGAGCACATGGCCGACCTGATCGGCGGATCGGGCGAGGTCGCGATCGTCGGCCACTCGCAGATCAACTCGACCGGTGTCGAGCGTCGTGACGGCTTCGTCGAGAAGATCGAGGCGGACTACCCCGACATCGAGATCGTCGACATCCAGTACGGCGACGGCGACCACCTGAAGTCGGCCGACATCGCCAAGACGCTGATCGCGGCGCACCCCGACCTCAAGGGCATCTACGGCACCAACGAGGGCTCGGCCATCGGCGTCGTCAACGCCGTGAACGAGCTGGGTCTCGAGAAGGGCAAGATCACGATCGTCGGCTTCGACTCGGGAGCAGCCCAGATCAACGCCATCAAGGACGGCACGATGGCCGGCGCCATCACGCAGGACCCGATCGGCATCGGCGAGCAGGTCGTGCAGGCGGCCTACGACGCGGCCAACGGCGACTCGGTCGACGAGTTCTACGACACGGGTTCGTACTGGTACGACAGCACCAACCTCGAGGACGAGGACATCGCAGCGGTCCTCTACGAGTGACCCGCTGAGATCACAGAGAAGCCCCTCGCCTTCGGGCGGGGGGCTTCTCTGCGTGTGCGGGGGTCAGATGCGGCGCAGGAAGGTGAGGATCGACGAGGGCTCGACGATGAGCTGCTGCAGGGCCTCGTTGAACGGCACTCCGGCGGGAGCGGCGAGGTGCGCCTGGAAGGCGGCCTCGTCGCGGTAGACCTCGTAGACGAAGAAGCGGTCGGGGTCGTCGACAAGTCGGGTCGCATCGAACACGACGTTGCCCTCTTCCGCGCGCACGATCTCGGCGAAGTCGCGCAGCAGTGCAGCCACCTTGTCGCCCTGCTCGGGGCGCGCGGTGAAGATCGCGTGCAGGATCGTGGGCTCGGTCATGGGAGTGCTCCTCGGAGATGGGGATCAGGCAGACAGGGTGAGCAGACGCGCGGGGTTGGCGACCAGCATCCGCTCGACTGCATCCTCGCCCACCGCCGACCGCAACCGCGGGAGGCAGCGCTCGCCGAGGTAGGCGAGTCCCGGCATTCCGCCGTAGGAGATGTACCGGGTTCGACGGGCGACGTCGCCGCCGAGAAGCACCCGGTCGACCGCGCCGAGCTCGACGACCCGCTCGGTCAGGGCGAGCAGCTCGGCATCCGACCTCGTGCGCGGGCGGGCGAAGCCGTCGTATCCCAGATAGGCGCCGCGCTCGGCGAGCGAGGCGTGCAGGCCGGCATCCGGGTCTCGGTCGGCATGCGCGAGCACCACACGATCGGATGCCACGCCCTCGGCCTCGAGAAGATCGAGCACCTCGTGGGCGGCGGTGCAGAACTCCAGGTGCACCATGACCGGTGCCCCGGTCGTTCGATGCGCGTCGGCGACCGCGAGCAGCGTCGTGCGCTCGAAGGGGCTGATGCTCCAGTAGTCGACGCCTGCTTTGAGCATCCCGGCGCGCACCACGGCGCCATCGGGTGCTGCCGCACGGGGGACGTCGGGCGTCTCGAACACCAGTGCATCGTCGACGACCATGCCGTGAGTCACCTCGGAGACGAAGAGCTCGGCGAGGCGCTCGACGCCCCACACCTGCAGCGGATGATCCGCACCGTAATGCGCCTCGCGGTGGCGCCCCGTCGTCGCGACGACATGCATGCCGGTTCCTGCGCTGATGCGGGCCACCGCCTCGGGGTCGCGCCCGAGGCCGAACGGAGTGGCATCGACCATCGCCGTGAATCCGCTGGCCTTCAGCAGCGCGGCCTCGCGACCCGACAGGTCTTCGTCGTCGAGCTCGTCGCCGACGAGCAGCGGCGAGATCTGGAACAGATGCTCGTGATAGTTCGTCGCCCCGAGCTGCGCCGGGTCGACGTCGCCGAGCACGGTTCGGATGACGGGCATCAGCGCACCGACTCGGCAGCCTCGGCGAGCCGCTCGACGATCTCGGGGGTGAGGTCGATCTCGAACACGTCGGCGACGACCTGCGACCAGCCGTGGATGAAGTAGCGCCAGCCGTCGATCACGTGCAGTGCGCGCTCGGCCTGCTGCCCGCGCGCCTGGTGCAGGAACTCCAGCGACCCGCGGTAGTTGAACTCCCACACCCACGCGTCGGTCGGGAACACGACGTCGTCGGGCAGCGGCGACCCGGGGCGGTCCTTGCCGAGGCCCGTGGCGTTCACGATCAGCGACCCCGCCGGGGCGGCCGCGACGATCGCCGCGGCATCCTGCACCGTGTCGGTGCGCACGTAGGTGATCAGCCCCTCGGGGGTGCCGTGCTGGCGGTGCACCTCGCGCAGGTGGTCGAGCTTGTCGTCGTCGCGGGCGGTGACGGTGATCTTCGCCGGAGCGTCCGCGCGCTCGGCCAGCGCCCAGCTCAGGGCCGTGCCGGAGCCGCCGGCGCCGAGGATCACGACCTCGGCACCCGTGCGGGCGAAGTGGTCGGTCGGGAGGAAGTCGTTCAGCGCGAGGTCGACCGTGAGAGGGTCCTTGGCGCGGCCGATCAGACGATCGCCCCGCTTCGAGATGCTCGAGATCTCGGAGCACGATACGGCGAACGGGTCGAGCTCGTCGAAGAGGTCGGATGCCGCCGCGAAGACGTTCATCTTGTGAGTCGTGACGAGTGCGCCGCGGTGGTGGGGGTCGTCGCGGATCTGCTCGACCATCGCGACGTACTGCTCAGGGGTGGCATCCATCGGCAGGTCGTGCCCGATGAGGTTCTCGGTGGGGAGCCCCAGCACCTCGGCCCACTTCGGGAACACCTTCATGATCGACGACGAGCCGGTGCTCACGCCGACGAAGCCCATGTAGCCGCCGGTCGTGGTGGCGGGGGTCTCGGTGATGGTCATGGTCTGGTCCTTCAGAGTCGGGGAGAGACGGGGTGGGCGGGGGAGCGCCCTGCGAGCACGGCGAGCACGTCGTCGAGCGACATCGAGCCCATGTTGTCGACGGCCTGGGTCGTCTGGGCGCCGAGGTGCGGGGTGACGGTCACCCGGTCTGCGAGGTCGTCGGCGAGCAGCGGGCTCGCACTCGCCGCGGTGTCGCCGTTCAGGGTGTCGGCGGCGTATGCACCGAGACGGCCGTCGCGCAAGGCGTCCGCGATGGCCGCCTCGTCGACGAGGTCGGGGCGCGCGGTGTTCACCAGGATCAGGCCCGGTCGGACGCTGTCGAGCCGCGCCGCGTCGACCAGCGTCTGTCCTCCGGGGGCGTGCAGGGTGATCAGGTCGGCCGAGCGGAACAGCGCGTCGAGATCGATCGGCTCGGTGCCGCGCTCGACGATGACGTCGGCCGGCAGGAAGGGATCGGTCGCAAGAACCCTCGAACCGAAGCCGCTCAGGCGCCGGGCGACGCCCTGACCGATGCGTCCGAAGCCGACGATGCCGACTGTCGCAGCACCGAGCTCCCGCCCTCGTCGCACGCTCCAGTCGCCCGCGCGCACCCGGCGATCGCCGTCGGGGATGAACCGGAGTGCCGCGAGCATGAGGCCGACGGCGTGGTCGGCGACAGCATCCGCGTTCGCGCCCGGGGTGTTGGTCACGGGGATGCCGCGTCGCAGCGCCGCATCGAGATCGACGGCCTCGGTGCCGACGCCGTAGCGGGCGACGACCCTGAGGTTCGGAGCGGCCGCGAGGTGCTCGTCGGTCACCGGCCCCGTGCCGGCGATCCACCCCTCGGCTGCCGCGAGCAGGGGCGCGAGCTCGGCGAGACCGTGGTGCGCGGGTCCGCGGACGACCTCGTGACCCGCGGCTCTCGCCCGCCCCACGAGGTCGAGATCGCCGTCCGAGAACGACCGACTCGTGGCGAGGATGACGCCCATCAGCGCTCCTCGGCCGGCGGCGCGGCGGCGAACCACGGCTCGAGGGCCGCGTAGGCGTCGACGAAGCGGGCATGCCGCTGCGCGTGCACGGCGTGCCGACCGGCATCCGGTGCGAACTCCGCCGTGACCTCGCTGAGCGCCCTGGCCGCCGAGAAGTCCGCGAGCCCGAGCCCGACCGCACCGGTGACCGCGGCGCCGAGGCTGTTCGCCTCTTCGACGATCGTGCGGCGGCGGATCGGCACGCCCCAGACGTCGGCGAGGATGCCGAGCCAGGCGTCGCTCTGCGCCCCGCCGCCGACCGCGTCGATGCGGTCGATCGCGGCTCCGGATTCGCGGAAGGCCTGGATGCAGGTGAGCAGGTTGTAGGCCACGCCTTCGAGCACGGCCCGCGTGAGGTGCGCGCGGGTGTGGTGCCGCCCGATGCCGACGAAGGCGCCCCGGGCGTGCGGGTCCCACAGGGGAGAGCGCTCGCCGAGGAGATAGGGCAGGAAGTACAGGTCTTCCGTGTCGAGGTCGCCGCCGGCCTCTGCGGTGAGGCGCGCGGTGTCGGGGTGGGCGGGGTCGGGCGAGAGCGCCTCGGCGATCCACTGCACCGATGCCCCACCGGCCTGCATGGTGGCGGTGGGCACGAACGAACCGGGCACGACGTTGTCGAAGGTCATGGTGCGCATCTGCGGGTCATGCAGCGGGGTGAGGCTGGCGAACGAGATCCAGGACGACGTGCCCAGGCACACGTAGGCGCCGTCTTCGGGGGCGACGATGCCCGAGCCCACAGCGGCGAGCGGTCCGTCGCCCCCGCCCATGACCACGCGGACCGATGTCGACAGCCCGAGGGCATCCGCAGATGCGGTCGTGAGCGTTCCGGCGACGGCCGTCGACTCGAGGATCTCGGGGAAGAGCGCGGCGTCGAGCCCGGCGGCGGCGAGAACCTCGGCCGACCACGTGCGGCGCAGCTGGTCGTAGGCGTTCGTGCCCGAGGCGTCGGAGCGCTCGGTCGCGAGGCGTCCGGTGAGCCGGTAGACGATGTAGTCCTTGGCCACGCAGAAGTGGCGCACCCGAGCCCAGACATCCGGCTCGTTGTCCCGCACCCACATGATCTTCTCGATCGAGTACGTCGGGTTCAGACGGTGGCCGAGCGCGCGATACGCGTCTGCGGCGCCGAGCCGTTCTTCGAGCGCGCGGGTCTGCGCACCCGAGCGCGTATCGGCCCAGATGATCGCGGGGCGCACCGGCTCGCCGTGGGCGTCGAGCAGCACTGTGCCCATCATCTGGCCGCTGACGACGAGGCCGACGACGGTCTCGGGGGCGACTCCCGCGCGGGCGAGCAGCTGCCGGGTCGCCGAGGCGACGGCATCCCACCAGTCCGCCGGATCCTGCTCGGCGATGCCGCCGGCGGCGAAGTGTGCGGGGTAGGGCACCGTGACCGAGGTCACGAGGCGTCCGTCGTCGTGGTGCAGGGACGCCTTGTTGCCGGTGGTGCCGAGGTCGTGCGCGATCAGCATGGCCGAGCCTATTCCGCGGAGGGGGACGCGGAATAGGGGCGCAGGTCGACTCCCTCGGCCGAGCGATACGCCCGGGAGCCCATGCCGTGCTCGAGCACCCAGCCGTAGTCGTGGCCGGCGCCGCCCGGATACACCGCGAGGAACGCATAGGGCTCGTCGCCCGTGTTCACCGACCGGTGCGCCCATCCGGGCGGGATGTAGCCGATGGTGCCCGGGAGCATGTCGAGCCACTCGGTGCGCTCGCCGTCGAACATGAGCAGACCGCCGCGGCCCTTCAGCGCGAGGTAGATCTCGCCCTGGTGGTTCGGATGCTGGTGCCCCTTGGTCATCCAGAGCTCACCCGAGGTGTCGCCGGGCATGATCGTCGTGATCGACTGCGGCAGCTCCCGGTCGACCTCGGGCACGGGCGAGCTGGTCACCGTGTAGACGACGGGATCGTCGCCGGCGGATGCGGCGGCCCAGGCATCCGCGTCGAGGAACAGGCCCTCGAGGTCGGACATCCGGCGCGTGAGCGTGGGCCCCTCGGGCGAGAGCGTGAGCTTCTCGGCGTCGAATGCGATCGCCATCGGCGAGATCGGAGGGGTGTGGAACTGGGGCATCGATGCTCCTCGTACGGGTGCTGCGGCGCTGCGCAACCTGTAATGACAAGCCGAGTGTACCTGTTATGACAAGTGGCGTCCAGTGCTCGGATGCGCGAGGGTGAGCGCGCGGGCGTGGGCGCGGGTGGCGGGGCGTTGCCGGCGGGACGCGAGATCAGGAGGATCGACCCGAATCAGGAGAGAAGGGCGAGAATCATCCTGATCTCGACGCCTTCTCCTGATCTCAGGATGCTGCGCGCAGCGCGCGTGCGAGGTGGGACCTGCCGTCGCGGATCGCCCGGGCCGCCACCTCCTCGACCCCCGGATATTCGGCGTGGCCCGCGGGGAGGACGGCGAGTTCGAGCATCCGAGCCGCGTTCGCGACACCGAACTGTCCGGGCGGCGGCACGTACGGGTCCCACAGCGCCGCCTCGACGCGTACCGGGATGCGGGCGAAGCCGAGGGCCGTCGAGGCGTCGAACAGGCGCAGCACTTCGCGGGCCTCCGGATGCGCGGCGACGTGGTCGCGCACGGTCTCGCCGCTGCCGACGCAGTGCACCGCGAGACGCTCGTCGTACTGTCCGAAGCTCGGCACGATGAGGGTCGCCCCGACGTAGCGGTCGTCCCACGGCAGGGCGATGGCGCCGATGCCGCCGCCGAAGCTCTCGCCGACGTAATAGAGGGGGAGGGCGCCGACAAAGGCGGTGAGAGCATCCGCCGCGAGCCAGAGGTCTCGGGCGCAGAGGCCGAGCACGTACGAGTCCGGGCTCTCGATCCCGGCCAGCACATGCTCGGCCTGGGGTGCGGGGGCGCCGACGCCCGTGTTCAGCGTGGGCAACCCTCGGGCGACGGGGAAGATCGCGGCCGCATCGTCGGGTATGCGAGCGAGGTCGACCGCATCCCGTCCGCCGTAGCCGTGGCTGTGCACGACACCGACGCGCGCCGGGGCGGCGAGGGGGTCGACCAGCCAGGCGCGCAGGCGGGTGCCGTCGACTCCCGCATGCTCGATGACCGAGACCCGTCGGCCGTGCGCGGTCTCGGCGGACAGCACGGTGGGTGCGGCATCCACCGTCTTCGCCTGCTGTCGCCAGCCCTGCCACCGCTCGGCGAATCCGTCGGGTGCGGCGACCGGAGCGATCGCACGGAGCGTGCTCAGCGTGTGGCCGTAGCTCGCGTCGAACTCGGCGTCGGCGAACCAGATGTCGTAGGGGGAGGGGGAGATGCTCATCGGTCACCGAGGCTACCGGCCGAGATCAGGAGAGTGTGCCGAGATCAGGAGAGTGTGCCGAGATCAGGAGCATCCCGCGGAGATCCTCCTGATCCGGCGCGGTTCTCCTGATCTCAGGCGGGGCCGCGGACGACGCCGAGGGCGCGTCGGCTCAGGCCCGGTCGGGCCACGGTGCAGGGCTCAGGCGCGTGCGCGCCGCGCGCGATAGGCGGCCACGGCGTTGCGGTTCGTGCAGGTCGTCGAGCAGAAGCGCTTGGAGCGGTTGCGCGAGAGGTCGAGGGCGAGTGCCTCGCAGGTGTCGTCGGCGCAGATCGAGATGCGTGAGCCCTCATCGGCGCGGATGACGTCGATCAGCGCCATGGCGGTCTCGATCAGCACGCGCTCGGCGAGCGGGCGTTCGTCGGCGACGGCGTGCAGATGCCAGTCGACCCCGTCGTGGCGCACCAGTCTCGGCGCCAGATGCGCCTCGGCGAGAGCGGCATTGACGTGCTCGGCCATCTCGTCGCGGGGCGCGAGCAGCATGGCGCGCAGGCGCGGGCGCAGGTCTCGCAGCGAGGCCAGCTCGGCCTCGTCCCGGTTGAGCCGTCCGGAGTAGGGGAAGTCGTCGAGGAAGGCGTCGTAGTCGGCGAGCGTCTCGAGGGTCTCCGGGTCCTCTGCCGAGTTCACCAGCCAGACGGCCGAGCGCAGAGCCTCCTCCGTGTCATCGGTGAAGTTCATGTTGACACCTTACATCCTGCGAGAGTAGCGTCACCTGTCATGAGCAAGGTTGCAAATGACATCGTTGCGCCGGGTGTGCGATTCGGTCTGCCCCTGGCGATCGGCGCGGCCTTCGCGTTCGGGATGTCCGGCGCCTGGGCTCGAGGACTCATCGACGCGGGATGGACCCCCGGTGCGGCAGTGACCGCGCGGGTCTGGGTCGCCGCCCTCGTGCTGCTCGTGCCGACGATCATCTCGCTCCGGGGTCGGTGGGGAGTGCTCAGGAAGAACGCGGGCATGGTCGCCGCCTACGGACTCCTCGCCGTCAGCGCCACGCAGCTCTGCTACTTCCAGGCGGTGGCCGTGATGGACGTCGGCCTCGCACTGCTCATCGAGTACACAGCCCCGATCGCCGTCATCCTCTGGCTGTGGATCCGGCGGGGTGAACGGCCGAGTCGCCGCAGTGTGATCGGCGCGGCCATCGCCTTCGTCGGTCTCGTGCTGATGCTCGACATCATCACCGGTGCCGAGGTCAACGTCGCCGGCATCCTCTGGGCGCTCGCCGCGATGGTCGGCGCCGCGACGTACTTCCTGCTCTCGGCCAAGGCCGACACCGGCCTGCCGCCGATAGCGCTCGCCGGAGGAGGGCTGCTGCTCGGCGCCGTCGCTCTCACGATCGCCGGCCTCGTCGGCATCCTGCCCATCGCCTGGACGACCGATGACATCACCTACCGCTTCGGCACCGTGCCGTGGTTCGTGCCGGTGCTGGCGATCGGCTTGATCGCGACGGCGCTCGCGTACGTGCTCGGCATCGCCTCGACACGGATGCTGGGCTCGCGCCTCGCCTCGTTCGTCGCACTCTCCGAAGTCGTCGCCGCACTGTTGTTCGGCTGGCTGCTGCTCGGACAGCTGCCCGACCTCCTGCAGGCCCTCGGCGGAGCGCTCGTGCTCGTCGGAGTGGTGGTCGTGAAGCTCGGCGAGCCGCGCCCTGCGGAGTTCGTCGAACCGATTCCGGATGCGGTGGGGGTGCCGCAGCGGTAGTCACACGCGGGGTGCCGGTGCGTGGTCACATTCGCACCTCTGGGCGGCTCTTCGGATGCTTCTTTGACCACCCACCGGGCGTGGGATGCTCTTTCGACCATCCGCCGATCGGGCTGCGCGCACAGCGGGTCCGCGCGGATCCGGCCACCGGGCACTCAATGTATACGTCTAACCACTGAATAGGTAACTCAGTCCGCAGACACGGCTTCTATGTATACACTGAGGGCATGAGCTCTGTCGCCGATCGCACCACCGCGAGCGACCGAGCCCACGCGGCACTGCTGGAGGAGATCCAGTCGGGCGCCCTCCCCGCCGGGTTCGTGCTGGGCGAGGTCGAGCAGGCCGCTCGCCTCGGCATCAGCCGCACGCCGATGCGCGAGGCCCTGCGACGCCTCGCGGCCGACGGCCTGGTCGTGCAGCAGTCGCCGCGTGTCACCGTGGTCGCAGACCTGGATGCCGACGACATCCGCGCCCTCTTCGAGATCCGCCGCGCGCTCGAGGAGTCCTCCGCCAGACTCGCCGCCCAGCGAGGGGATGCCTCGCTGTTCGCCGCGCTCGCCGACGAATTCGCGCACGTCGATCTCGCCGCCGTCGAAGGCCGCGACGCGTACTACGCCCTCATCGCCCGCTTCGATGCCGCTCTCGACCAGGCCGTCGACAACGACTACATCGCCTCGGCGCTGCGCACCGTGCGCACCCACCTCGTGCGCGTGCGACGCATGGCCCGCGACAAGCCCGACCGCCTCGCGGCCTCCGCGGCCGAGCACCGCACGATCGCCGCAGCGCTCGGTGCGCGAGACGGCGACCTCGCCGCGCACGCCACTCACGTGCATCTGCACAACGCGCTCACCGGCATCCTCGACTCCCTGACAGCCAACCCAGAAGGTGTGAAATGACCGTCACCCACCACGTCCGCGTGCACCGCAGCGACGAGAACCTCGCTCGAGAAGACCAGCTCGCCTGGAAGATCGCCGAGGTCGCCGCCGACCCGGTCGAGGTCGAGCAGGACGTCGCCGACATGATCATCAACCGCATCATCGACAACGCGTCGGTCGCCGCGGCATCGCTCACCCGCGGCCCCATCAACGCGGCCCGCGCCCAGGCGTTCAGCCACCCCGTCTCGACCGGCGGCATCGGCGCCACGGTCTTCGGCGCGGCGCTCGACCACCGCACCAGCCCCGAGTGGGCGGCCTGGGCCAACGGCGTCGCCGTGCGCGAGCTCGACTACCACGACACGTTCCTCGCGGCCGAGTACTCGCACCCGGGCGACAACATCCCGCCGATCCTGGCCGTCGCCCAGCACGTGCAGGCTGACGGCCGCGCGCTGCTGCGCGGCATCGCGACCGGCTACGAGATCCAGATGGACCTCGTGCGCGCGATCTGCCTGCACAAGCACAAGATCGACCACGTCGCCCACCTCGGCCCGTCGGCCGCGGCCGGCATCGGCACTCTGCTCGGGCTCGACGTCGAGACGATCTATCAGGCCGTCGGCCAGGGCCTGCACACCACGACCGCCACGCGACAGAGCCGCAAGGGCGAGATCTCGACGTGGAAGGCGCACGCCCCGGCCTTCGCGGGCAAGCTCGCCGTCGAGGCGGTCGACCGGGCGATGCGCGGGCAGACGAGCCCCGCCCCGATCTACGAGGGTGAAGACGGCGTGATCGCCTGGATGCTCGACGGCAAGGACGCCGCCTACGAGGTGCCGCTGCCCGCCGCGGGCGAGGCGAAGCGCGCGATCCTCGACTCGTACACGAAGGAGCACTCGGCCGAGTACCAGGCGCAGGCGTGGATCGACCTCGCCCGCAAGCTCGGCACCGAGAACCCGGCACTGCGCGACCCCTCGAACATCGAGGCGATCGTGCTGCACACCAGCCACCACACGCACTACGTGATCGGCTCTGGCGCGAACGACCCGCAGAAGTACGACCCGACGGCATCGCGCGAGACCCTCGACCACTCGATCCCGTACATCTTCGCTGTCGCCCTGCAGGACGGCGGTTGGCACCACGTCGACTCGTACACGCCCGAGCGGGCCGGTCGCGAAGACACCGTCGCTCTGTGGCACAAGATCACCACGGCCGAGGATGCCGAGTGGACGCGCCGCTACCACTCGGAAGACCCCGACGTGAAGGCGTTCGGCGGTCGCGTGGAGTTCCGCCTGACCGACGGCACGACCGTGGTCGACGAGATCGCCGTCGCCGATGCGCATCCGCTCGGCGCCCGTCCGTTCGCCCGCGCGAACTACATCGCGAAGTTCCGACTGCTGGCCGAGCCCGTGCTCGAGCCCGCCGAGATCGAGCGGTTCCTCGAGCTCGTGCAGCGGCTGCCCGAGCTCACGGCCGCCGAGGTGGGCGAGCTGTCGATCATCGCCAAGCCCGGAGTCCTCGAGGGCGCGGACGCCCCGAAGGGGCTGTTCTGATGAATCTCACCGCGTTTCGTCTCGGTCCGCTTCGCGGGCCTCGCTCAACGACCGATGGCATTGCGTTTCGTCTCGGTCCGCTTCGCGGGCCTCGCTCAACGACCGAGGGAGCGGGACCCCCGGTCGTTGAGCGAGCACGGCGAAGCCGAGCGAGACGAAACGCGGTATCGATGCGCGACACGCTTGAGGAGAACTGATGCTGTACTCGCACGTCACCCCGGCCGAGAAGCGCCGCCTGTTCCGCGAACGTCTCGCGAGCGGTGAGCTGCTGCGGTTCCCCGGTGCCTTCAACCCGCTGAGCGCCCGCCTGATCGAGCAGAAGGGATTCGACGGGGTCTACATCTCGGGCGCGGTGCTGTCCGCCGACCTCGGGGTGCCCGACATCGGCCTCACCACCCTGACCGAGGTCGCGGGGCGGGCGAAGCAGATCGCGCGCATGACCGACATCCCGGCGATCGTCGACGCCGACACCGGCTTCGGCGAGCCGATGAACGTCGCCCGCACGATTCAGGAGCTCGAAGACGCGGGCCTCGCCGGCACCCACATCGAAGACCAGATCAACCCGAAGCGCTGCGGCCATCTCGACGGCAAGAGCGTGGTCGACGAGAGCACGGCGATCCGTCGCATCCGCGCGGCCGCCGACGCCCGTCGCGACCCGAACTTCCTGATCATGGCGCGCACCGACATCCGCGCGGTCGAGGGGCTCGAATCCGCGATCGATCGCGCCAAGGCGCTGGTCGACGCGGGGGCCGATGCCGTGTTCCCCGAGGCGATGCGCACGCTCGCCGAGTTCGAGGCGATGGCGAACGCACTCGACGTGCCGATCCTGGCCAACATGACCGAGTTCGGCAAGAGCGACCTCTTCTCGGTCGACCAGCTGCGCGATGCCGGAGTGAACATGGTCATCTGGCCTGTGTCGCTGCTGCGCATCGCGATGGGCGCGGCGGGCCGTGCGCTCGATACGCTGAACGAGGAGGGGCACCTCACCTCGAAGCTCGGTGAGATGCAGCACCGTGCCGATCTCTACGACCTGATCGACTACGAGTCCTACAAGCAGTTCGACTCGGGCGTCGCAGGTTTCACCGTCACGAAGGAGTGAGCATGACCGAGCCGGACATCAAGAAGGGCCTCGCCGGGGTCGTCGTCGACACGACCGCGATCTCGAAGGTCAACCCCGAGACGAACAGCCTGCTCTACCGCGGCTACCCCGTGCAGGAACTGGCGGCGACGCAGCCCTTCGAGGCGGTCGCGTACCTGCTCTGGCACGGAGAGCTGCCGGATGCCGCACAGCTGGCGGCTTTCCGCACGACGGAGCGTGAGCACCGCGCGCTGGCAGACAACGTGAAGACGGCGATCGACCTGGTGCCCGTCGAGGCCCACCCGATGGACGAGGTGCGCACGGCGGTCAGCCTGATCGGCGCCTCTGACCCGAACGCGGGCGGATCGGTGCTGGATGCCGGCGGCAGCCCCGAGCAGAACCTCGAGCGCAGCATCCGTCTGTTCGCGGCGCTGCCGGCGATCGTCGCCTACGGTCAGCGTCGCCGCCGAGGGGAGCAGCTCATCGAGCCCCGCGACGACCTCGACTATTCGGCGAACTTCCTCTGGATGACGTTCGGTGAGGAGCCCGATCCGGTGGTCGTCGATGCGTTCAACCGCTCGATGATCCTGTATGCCGAGCACTCGTTCAACGCCTCGACGTTCACAGCCCGCGTGATCACCTCGACCCTCAGTGACCTCTACTCAGCCGTGGTCGGAGCGATCGGCGCGCTCAAGGGCCCGCTGCACGGCGGTGCCAACGAAGCCGTGCTGCACATCTTCGACGAGATCGGCGAGGCATCGAACGTCGTGCCCTGGCTCGACGACGCCCTGGCCGAGAAGCGCAAGATCATGGGCTTCGGTCATCGCGTCTACAAGAGCGGCGACTCGCGCGTGCCCACCATGAAGGCCGCTCTCGACACTCTCGTCGAGCACTACGACCGCCCCGAGGTGGCCGAGCTGTACGACGCGCTCGAGTCGGAGTTCGTCGCGCGCAAGGGCATCTACCCGAACCTCGACTATCCGTCGGGCCCTGCCTACAACCTCATCGGCTTCGACACCCTCACGTTCACGCCGCTGTTCGTCGCGGCGCGCGTGACCGGGTGGACGGCGCACGTGATCGAGCAGGCCGGAGCGAACGCGCTGATCCGCCCGCTGTCGCTCTATGACGGCTTCGACGAGCGTCACATCGAGGACTGATCGGGGCACCGGCCCGGGTCAGCACACCCGGGTCGGGTGCTCGTCGGGTGCTCGTCGGAGGCCGCGCTCGCCGCTGCGGTGGTGATCAGCTCGCGCGGGCGAGGTTTCCCAGCTCGGCGCCGGACGCATCCTTGATCACCAGGACGTCTCCGTCGATCTCGACCGCGCGGATGCCGCGCATCCAGTCGTCCACCCCGGGGCAGGCCTTGAGAGTCGATGCGAACCGGGCGAGGTCGACGCGCTCGCCGTTCACCGAGTAGGTCGTCGTGATGCCGTTGCATCCGTCGCTGCCGTGCACCGTGCCGTCGGCGGCGAACTCGAGGTGCGGCTGGCCCGAGGAATCCTCGCCCCACAGCCCGACGAGCTTCTCGATGACGGCGTCGTCGTCGCTGCTCGAGGTGGGTGCGCCACCCGGCGCCCCCGTCGCGCAGGCCGCGCCCATCAGCGCGAATGCTCCCAGAATCGCGAGGCCGACGAGGTTTCGTGCTCTGCGGTGGGTGCTCATGCTGGCCATGCTAACGGTGCCGCCTGCGAATGCGATCGCAGTCTCGATCCGGCCGGGGCCGATCGGTTCGCCGCTGTCGGACGACAACGCTCGTGCGCGCGTATCGCACAGAGGACGTCCAGGTCAAGGGGTGAAATTCCGGTAAACAATTTCCCCATTCTGTGGATTTACTGGGTACTCTTCTAGAGATCCCTGTTCGTCCCGACGAACAGGATCCTGCTTGTCGGGGGGCCAGCGTCGCAGTTCACGCCTCCACCGGGAGGCGAACGGTTCTGTGTGCATCGCACACTGCCGGATATGAAACTGACTGACGATCCGTGACCAGCAAGGACATACATCACATGAAGCACAGAGTGACAGGCCGACGCCCATTGGCGTTGACGGCCGCCACCACGCTCGCCCTCTCGGGCCTCTTCCTCGGAGCGCCTGCGGCGTTCGCTGAAGATGGCGCAGACCAGACTCCGGCTCCGGCTCCGACCGAGACGTCGGAGGTTCCTGCCGAGGTTCTCAACTCCCAGAAGGCCGCCGAGGAGAACGACATCGATCTCGTCGCCGTCGGCACGACCGCCGAAGGCGAGAAGGTGGTTGTAGTGACCGCCGACAGCACGGCGAACAGGTCTTCGGAGGCGGTCGCGGTAGATGTCGGCGTGCCCGACGCCAGCTCCGTCGTCAAGGTCGACAAGGTACTCACTGCTTTCGACGAGGGCGACGTCGTCGGCGGACAGGGCTACCTGTCCGTTGCTCCCGACCTTCCCGGCTTCCTCGCCGATGAGCCCGGCAGCGCGGCCTGGTCGTGCTCGATCGGCTTCGCCGCATTCTCGCCCGAGGGTGATCCCGCGCTGCTGAGCGCCGGACACTGCGCCTTCGGCGAGAACGACGAGCGCCTCACCGACACCACGCTGACCGTCCCCAGCAGCGAGAAGGCAGCTGGCAGCGACCGGGTCGCACTGCCCAGCGACATCGAACTGCTCGGCACGTTCGGCTTCGCCCAGTTCGGCGGCGGAGACGGCGGCGCAGGCTTCAACGGCGACACCACCGCCACCGACATCTCGGTCATCGACATCGACGGGGCCGCTGGATGGAACCCGGTCCCCGTGGTCACCGACTGGACCACGGCCGGCGACTCGCTCAGCTCGCTCGCTGACAGCGTTGTCCCGATCAAGTCGGTCGCCGCTCCGGTGCTCGGAGAGGTCTCGAAGAGCGGTCGCACGACCGGCTTCACCACCGGCACGGTCGACGGCAACGACATCCTCGACGGATGGGCGAACATCGACGGACACTGGGTGCAGGGCTTCTCGAGCAACACGCTCGCGGGTCCCGGTGACTCCGGCGGCGCGGTCATCCAGGGCAATGCGGCCGTCGGCCTCATCAGCGGTGGGTCCGAGGCGACCGAGACCGAAGAGCAGTTCACCTGGGCGGCATCGCTCGTGACCGCTCTGCCCAAGACCGACGGCTACGAGGTCGCACTCGACCTCGACGCACCGGTCATCACGAGCCCGGCCGATGGTGCCGAGGTGCAGCCTGGAACGGCCATCACCGGAACCGCTCCTGGCGCAGCCAAGGTCACGGTCACCGGCTTCGGTGCAGACCAGACTGTGGACGTCGTGAACGGCGCCTTCTCGGTCGTCGGTCCCGTCGAGCTCGGCGACCACACCGCCTCGGTCCGTGCACGCACCGGCTTCAGCTCCTCCGAGACCGTCACGCTCGACGTGACCGTGGTGCCCGCACCGCTCGTCGCACCGGTCATCACCTCGCCAGCAGACGGCTCGACGGTCAACGAGACCGTCACCGAGGTCAGCGGCACCGGCCTGCCGACCACCACCATCACGGTGGCTGACGCTGAGGGCGATGTCCTCGGCACGACCGAGGTCGCCGCAGACGGTTCCTGGACCGTCGACGGACTGAACCTCGAGTACGGCTCGCACAGCGTCGTCGTGACGCAGACCCGCACGATCGAGGGCGAAGACGAGGTCTCGCCTGAGGCCACCTCGACGTTCTCCGTCCTCCCGGTCTCGCCGGCCGTGACCTCGGTCGCGAACGGCGCGGAGTTCGCCCACAACGACGGCCCCGCAGGTCTCGCCGGCACGGGCATCGACGGTGCGACCGTCACGGTGAAGCTCAACGGCGCAGAGCCGGCCACGGCGAACACCGCGGCTCTCGCAAGCACCTTCGCCGCAGCGAGCGGCACGTTCACGGCCACGGTCGAGGACGGCGCATGGAGCGTCGACTTCGGTGCGGCTCTCGAGTCGGGCACATACACGGTGTCGGCCACGCAGGCCATCGACGGCGTCTCGTCGGCTCCGACCGACCTGGCGTTCGCTGTCCTCGCGGCCCCGGTCGCCGGTGGTGGCGGAGCAGCTCCCGGTGACGGTGGCGCAGCCGCACCCGGTGACGGTGGACTCGCCGTGACCGGTGCCGACCTGCTCGTCCCGCTCTCCGCCGCAGCCATCGCGCTCGCGCTGCTGTCGGGTGGACTGCTGCTGGTCTTCCGTCGTCGCCAGCTCATCGAGAGCTGACACACTGATCACCTCCTGAGGGTGTGACCGGCTTCGGCCGTGAACCCCTCGCCGAGAAGCCCGGTATCGAAAGATGCCGGGCTTCTTCGCATCTCCGGGACGCCGCCGTCTCCACAGCGCGGCAGTCTGCGGGGTGCCGCGTGCGCCGACGAGCGGATGCCGTGAGCACAGCGGAAGGCCCGGCATCGGACTGCGATGCCGGGCCTTCTGCGGTCGAGGCGAGCCTCAGGCGAGTTCGATCACCGACCACGACAGTGGCGGGAGCGTCGCGCGCACGGCGCCGTCGACGACCTCTGCGGCTGCGAGCGGCACCATGTGCACGGCATCCTGCGTGGTCTCGAGGTTCGAGGTGTGGCGGTCGCCGCCCTCGGGGATCGTCAGCGTCTCGGCGTTCACGACACGGAGCGCCGTGAGACCGCGCAGCTCGACCGTCAGGTCGCTCTCCTCGTCGAGCGAGCGGTTCGCGACGAAGACGACGACGCGTCCGGTCTCCTCATCCCACGTCGCCGCCGCATCGACCGCGTCGACGCCGCCGTAGCGCTTCGTCTCGATCTGCGGTGCCGACACCGCGAGGCGCAGGATGCGACCCTTCGCGAGGCGAGCCATGCGCTCGAACGGCCAGAAGCTCGTCTGACGCCAGGCCGGACCGTTCTCCTCCGAGCGGATCGGCGCGATCACGTTGACGAGCTGAGCCTGGTTGGCGATCTTCACGCGGTCGCCGTGGCGCAGCAGGCTGTTGAGCAGCGTGCCCACGACGACGGCATCCGTCACGTTGTACGTGTCCTCGATCAGACGCGGGTGCTCCCGCCAGCCCGACTTCGCGACCTCGCCGGCCTCGACGTCGTTGTACTTCACCTGGTCCCACACGTTCCACTCGTCGAACGAGATGTCGACCTGCTTGGTGTGCTTGCCCGCGGCCTTCACGGCGTCGATCGTCGCGATGACGCCGTCGATGAACGCATCCATGTCGACCGACTCGGCGAGGAACGACTCGGCGTCGCCGTCGTGCTCCTGGTAGTAGGCGTGCATCGAGACGAAGTCGACCTCGTCGTAGGCGTGCGTGAGCACCGTGTGCTCCCACGTGCCGAACGTCGGCATCGACCGCGCAGACGAGCCGACCGCGACGAGCTCGATCGTCGGGTCGACCAGCTTCATGGCCTTGGCCGACTCCTGCGCGAGGCGGCCGTACTCGGTCGCGGTCTTGCCGCCGATCTGCCACGGTCCGTCGAGCTCGTTGCCCAGGCACCACAGCTTGATGTCGAACGGCTTCTCAGCGCCGTTCTTGCGACGCAGGTCCGACCAGTAGGTGCCGCTCGGGTGGTTCGCGTACTCGACGAGCGACCGGGCCTCTTCGACGCCGCGGGTGCCGAGGTTGATGGCCTCCATGACCTCGACGTCGGCCTCCTTCGCCCAGTCCATGAACTCGTGCAGCCCGAACGCATTGGTCTCGATGGTGTGCCATGCGCCGTCGATGCGCACGGGGCGGTCTTCGACCGGGCCCACGCCGTCTTCCCAGCGGTAGCCGGAGACGAAGTTGCCCCCGGGGTAGCGGACGACGGTCGGACCCATCTCCTTCACCAGGGCGAGCACGTCCTGACGGAAGCCGCGCTCGTCTGCCTGCGGGTGCCCCGGCTCGTAGATGCCGGTGTACACGCAGCGCCCCATGTGCTCGACGAACGACCCGAAGAGCCTTCGGGGGACGTCGGCGATGGTGAAGTCGCGATCGATGGTGATGCGGGCCTGAGACATTGCTCTCCTTGTGAGTGGGCCGGGGTGGGGCGTTTCGTCCCGTCGCTGAGCTCCTCGCTGAACGACCGACGATGAGGATCGGTGGGGACTACTGACCGCCGAAGCCGCTGGTCGCGACTCCCTTGACGATCTGCTTCTGGAAGATGATGAACACGATGATCAGCGGCAGCGCGGCGAGCACGGCCTGCGCCATGACCTGCGCGTACTGCACGCCGTAGGCGCTGATGACCGTCTGCAGGCCGACCGGCAGCGTCATCAAAGTGGTGTCGTTGATGACGAGGAACGGCCAGAGGAAGTTGTTCCACGCGCCGATGAAGACGAAGATCGCGACGGATGCCAGGATCGGCCGCGAGAGCGGCAGCACGATCGACCAGAAGATGCGCAGGCGGCTGGCGCCGTCGACGCGGGCCGCGTCTTCGAGCTCGATCGGGATCGCATCGAAGAAGCGCTTGAGGATGAACACCATCGCCGGGGCGACGACCTGCGGCAGGATCAGGCCCCAGTAGGTGTCGATCATGTTGAACGCGAGCATCTCGTAGAACAGCGGGATGATCAGCACCTGCGGCGGCACGACGATGGAGGCGATGATGACGACGAACAGCCACTTGCGGCCCGTGAAGTCGAGCCGTGAGAACGCGTAGGCGGCGAGTGCCGAGATCGTCAGGGTGATCAGGGTCACTGCGACCGACGTCCACAGGCTGTTGAACGCCCAGGTGTAGACGTTGCCCTGCGACAGGATCGCCGCGAAGGCCTCGACGGTCGGGCCCGAGGCGCCGATCCACGACGGGTCGCCGCTGGCGGCATCCGTCTCGGTCTTGAAGGCGGTCGCGACCGCCCAGAGGAACGGCAGCAGCCAGCCGATCGCGAGGATGATCAGGACGACGAGGGCGCTGATGCGCAGCGCACCGAACGGCTTCTGACCTGGCAGGTGCGAGCGGCGGGCTCGCGCCGGCTTGGCGGTGGTGATGGTCTCGGTGAGTGTGGCGGTGGACATCACAGCTGCGACTCCTTCCGGCGGCGCATGATCAGAGCCTGCGCGACGCCGATGATGACGATGAGAGCGAAGAACACGTAGGAGATCGCGGCCGAGTAGCCGAATCGGTAGCTGACGAAGCCGGCTTCGTAGATGTACTGCACGATCGAGCGGGTGGTGTCGCTCGCGACGCCGCCGAGCATCTGGTACGCCTGATCGAACAGCTTCAGCGATGCCAGGATCTGCAGGATCAGGATCAGCACGGTCGCCGGTCCCAGCTGGGGGAGCGTGATCGACCAGAACTGTCGCCACGGGCCCGCGCCGTCGAGCGATGCGGCCTCGTACTGCTGCGGCGGGATGTTCTGCATCGCGGCGAGATAGAGAAGGAAGTTGAATCCGACCGTCCACCAGATGGTGGCGATGACGATCGACAGCATGTTGGTGTCGGGGTTCTGCAGCCAGGCCAGCGGCTCGAGGCCGAAGAACTCGAGGATGTTGTTCGCCGCGCCGATCTGCGGGTTGAAGATCCAGACCCAGATCTGCGAGATCACGGTCGAGGCGAGCAGATAGGGCATGAAGAACGACAGCCGCCACAGCCACTGGCCGGGAAGGCCGCGATCGACGAGAGCCGCCATGAGCAGTGCGATCACGACGAGCGGCACGGTCGACAGCAGCGTGAACCACACCGTGTTGCCCATCGACTGCCACATCTTGGGGTCGGCGAGCGCCTCGGCGTAGTTCGCGAAGCCGATGAAGGATCCGCCTGCCCCGGTGAGCGACTGGTCGGTGAAGCTGAGGATGATGCCGTGCACGATCGGCCACGCGAGGAACAGCACGAACGCGAGGAGGAAGGGAGCGAGGAACGCCCAGCTGATGAGCTGCTCTCGGTTGCGGGAGGAGCCGGCGCGTCGAGCGGGCAGGGCCGACTTCGAGCCGGTGACGATGGTGCGCGTGGAGTCCGTCGCGGTGGTCATGATGCGAACGTCCCCTCGGGGTCGGCCGGGTTGGGCTGTCGGAGGAGTGTGTTCACCCGGGCCTCGAACCGGTCGATGGCCGCCGCGGGGTCGTCGCCCGAGAGCAGCACCCCCTGCACGGCGGCGCCGAACTCGCCCTGGAAGCTCGACCCCGAGCCGGTGAACCACGCGGTGGGGTCGTAGACGACGTGCTGCGCGGCCTCGGCGTAGTTGGCCTGGGGAATGAGGTCGGCGTACTCGGGCGATTCGGTGACCGGGAGGAAAGCAGGGATGTGCCCGGCCTCGGCCCACCCGAACGAGCCCTTCAGCATGTCGGCGACGAACCGGTAGGTCAGGTCGCGCTTCGCGGGATCGGCGTTGGTCTGATGCGGCAGCACGAACGAGTGCGAGTCGGCGTAGACCGCCGGCGTGCCGAACAGTGTGGGGATCATGGTGGCATCCAGGGGCAGTTCGGCCGCCTGCATCGTGCGCAGCTCCCACACGCCGGTGAACAGCATCCCGCTCTTGCCGGTGGCGAACTCGGCCACCGCGCTGCCGTAGTCGGCCTGCGCGAGGGCGATCTCGCCGTCGAGCAGGGTGCGCATGAGGGTCAGAGACGCGACAGCGGCGTCCTTGTCGATCACGGCCTTGCCGCCGGCCGGCAGTTCCATCGCACTGCCGTGCTGCGAATAGAACGTGTAGAAGAGACGCCACATCTGGGCGCCGTCGCCGAGGTAGCCGTACGAGAGCGCGTGCCCCTCGGCCTGGCCCCCGATGGCGCGCAGCTGATCGAGGAACTCCTCAGGAGAGGAGGTCTCCTGCAGTCGGCCGTCGCTGTCGAGCACACCGGCCGCGTCGCAGATGTCGGTGTTGAACATCGCGACGAACGGATGCGCGTCGAGTGCGACGCTGTACATGTTCTCGCCGACGAAGCCCTTCTCCCAGATCGGCTTCGGGAACGTCGAGGCGTCGACTCCGAGGTCTGCGAGCCGGTCGAGGTCCCAGGTGTCGAGCAGGCCACCCGGTGCCCAGCCGACCGTGCGCGTCGCGTGCATGATTGCGACGTCGGGGGCCCGGCCGCCGGCACCCGCCATGGCGAGCTTCGTGTAGTACGGGGTGCCCCATGCGAGCACGGTGGGGCGGATGCGGTAGTCGCTCTGCGCCGCATTGGCGGCGTCGAGCAGCTGCGACATGGTCACGCCGTCGCCTCCGGAGAGCAGATGCCAGAACTGCAGGGTCGTGGCGTTCGAACCGGGGACGGCGCCAGGGGCGCAGCCGGCGAGCAGCGCCGCGGCGGCCGTGACGGAGGCGGCAGTCAGGAACTGCCGCCGAGACAGATCGAGCGGGGGCGTCATCGTCACTCCTTCGTGACAGCGGGCGGGGTCGGGTCTCATCATTACATCGATGTAATCGGCGGCGCAAGAGTGAAGTCCGCAACCCGCGTGAGCGCGGGGCCGACGGGCGGAGAACGCTGCGCGGGTGTGTGTCAGGGGCGGTGGCCGCGCGGGCGGCCCCGTGTGCTGTCACGCTCGAGCAGGTGATGCGACAGGGTGAGCGCCCGCGGCGGGGCGGAGCGGTCGTCCATGCGCGATTCGAGCAGGGTGAGCGCCGCATCGGCGAAGGCGCGGCGGTCGAAGGCGAGCGTCGTGAGCGACGGAGACGTATAGCGCGAGAACTCGACGTCGTCGAAGCCCGTCACGATCACGTCCTCCGGCACGTTCACACCGTGGTCGTGCAGTGCGTGGAGCGCGCCGAGCGCGAGCGAGTCGGTGAAGGCGATGATCGCGTCGAACGCCACTCCCCGTCGGAACAGCGTCTGCACGCCATCCGCCCCGCCGGTCATCGACCACGGCATCGGATTGATCTCCAAGGCGGTGTCACGGGGGATGCCGGCCTCCCGAAGCGCGTCGTGCACTCCCTCGAGTCGCAGACGGCCCGTCGCGGTCGCGACCGACGGATCGTCGTCGGCGCCGATCACGGCGATGCGCGTCGCTCCGCGAGACAGCACGTGCCTGGTCACATCGGCCGCGGCTCGGCGGCTGTCGATGCGCACATGGTCGGCCCTGTTCTGCTCCACCTCGCCGAGCACGACGAGAGGGGGCAGCCGGTCGGCGTACTTCAGCACGCTGTCCTCGAGGCGGATGGGGTTCAGGATCAGTCCGTCGACCAGGTGCGCGCGAGCCCGGGAGACGAGCTCCCTCTCACGTTCGGGGTCGGTCGCGGTCTCCTCGATCTGCACGGCGAGGCCGCGATCATGCGCGGCGTCGACGATGCGGTGCATGAGCTCGGCCGAGAACGCGGTCGCGAGGTCGGGCAGGGCGACGGCGATGATGCCCGAGCGGCCCTTGCGGAGTCCTCGGGCGTTGAGGTTCGGCACGAAGTCGAGCTGCGTCATCGCGGCCTCGACCCTGAGCTTGGTCTCCTCGCGCACGGCGACGGTGCCGGTGACGACGTTCGAGACCGTCTTGGGTGAGACGCCCGCGAGTGCGGCGACGTCCTTCATCGTCGCGCGCGGCGGCGGCATCGCTGTCATCCGGTCAGCCTATCCACCGGCTCGCCCGCGAGCCCGCCGCGCCGCGGAATGTCCGCACTCGCTGACTACTATGGCCCGATGACCATCGAACGCAACTGGGCAGGCAACCTCACCTACCGTGCATCCGCCGTCGAGCACCCCGGCTCGATCGACGAGCTGCGGCATCTGCTCGCCCGGGGCGGAGCCGTGCGCATCCTCGGATCGAGGCACTGCTTCAACGACATCGCCGACACCGACGGCCTGCTCATCGCCCTCGATCGGCTGCCCGTCGTGTTCGAGGTGAACGATGCGCGTGACGCGGTGCGCGTCTCCGGCGGGCTGCGCTACGGCGACCTCGCTCCGCTGCTCGACGCCGAGGGACTCGCGCTCGCCAACCTCGCCTCGCTGCCCCACATCTCGATCGCCGGCGCAGTCGCGACCGGCACGCATGGCTCGGGCGACGCCATCGGCTCGCTGGCCTCGGCGGTGCGCGCGCTGACGATCATCACCCCGGCGGGGGAGACGCGCACCCTCGCCCGCGGTGACGACGACTTCGACGGCGCGGTCGTCAGCCTCGGTGCGCTGGGTGCGGTCGTCGACGTCACGCTCGATGTCGAGCCCACCTACGAGGTGGCGCAGCACGTGTTCGAGCATCCGTCGTGGGATGCGATCCTCGCCGACTTCGACGAGGTGACAGGCATCGGCACGAGCGTCAGCATCTTCTCGCGCTGGGAGCACACCGACTTCGCCGACCAGATCTGGGTCAAGCAGCGCCAGCCCGAGGCCCGGGAGCTCGCCCGTGACGACCTCTTCGCCCGATTGGGGGCGGAGCCGGCGACCGCCAAGCGGCATCCGATCATCGGCGTCGATCCTGTCGCCTGCACCGAGCAGCTCGGCGAGTCGGGACCGTGGTTCGAGCGCCTCGCGCACTTCAAGCTCGAGTTCACGCCGTCGGCCGGCGCCGAGATCCAGAGCGAGTACCTCGTGCCCCGCGCCGACGCCGTCGCCGCGATCCAGGCGGTGCGCACGCTCGCCGGTCAGATCGCGCCGCTGCTGCTCGTGAACGAGATCCGCACGGTCGCCCCCGACTATCTGTGGCTGAGCTCGTCGCAGGGCACGGATGCCGTCGGCATCCACTTCACCTGGAAGCCCGACGAGGCGGCCGTGCGCGCGTTCCTGCCCACCCTCGAAGCGGCACTGCCCGAGACCGCCCGCCCGCACTGGGGCAAGGTCTTCACTCTCGATGCCGCAGAGGTGCGCTCGCGCTATGCGCGGTGGGATGACTTCGCCGCCCTCGCGCGGCGCTTCGACCCCGAGCGTCGTCTCGTGAACCCGTACCTCGAGCGCCTGGGGCTGTAGCGGGATCCATTGCACCACCCCGGTTGTTCTCGGTAACATTCTCCGAGGCTCGGCCGACGGAGGTGTGCATGGCGAACGTCGGCTCAGACAAGCCCAACATCCGTCAGGTCGCGACCATCGCGGGCGTCTCGCACATGACGGTGTCGCGTGTTCTCAACGATCACCCGAACATCAAGCCCGACACGAAGCGCCGCGTCCTCGAGGCGATCGAGGAGCTCGACTACCGCCCGAATCTCGTCGCCAGGGCGCTCGCCACCCAGCGCACCCGGCGCATCGGCGTGATCGTCGAGAGCGCGGTCGCGCATGGCCCGACCAGCATCCTGCGGGCCGTCGAGCTGTCGGCGCGCGCCACGGGGTACTCGGTCACACCGATCGCGCTGCACGAGGGTGATGCGCTGTCTCCCCAGGAAGCGGTCGACCACCTCGTGACGCAGGGGGTCGATGCGCTGTGCGTGATCGCGCCACGTTCGTCATCGGTGGCCGCTCTGCGGCGCATCGCCATCACCGTTCCCATGCTCGTGGTCAAGGCAGACGCCGATCCGACCTTTCTCACGGTCTCGATCGACCAGCACGCCGGCACGACGTCGGTGGTCGATCACCTCGTCGCGCTCGGACACCGAGACATCCTGCACCTCTCCGGCCCACTGGACTGGCTCGATGCGAGAGCGAGAGAGCGCGCCTTTCACACGAGGGCCAAGTCGTGGGGCATCCGTGAACGGCCCATCGTGGTCGGAGACTGGTCGGCCGACTTCGCCTACGACTTCGCGAAGGGTCTCACCCGGCTGCCGGATTACACGGCGATCTTCGCCGCCAACGACGACATGGCGATGGGCCTGATCCACGGGCTGCACGACAGGGGCTTCGAGGTGCCGCGAGACCTCAGCGTGGTCGGGTTCGACGACATCCCGCTCGCTCGGCATTTCATCCCTCCGCTCACGACGGTGCGCCAGGATTTCGGCGCACTGGGCGTCGCGGTGGTCGAGATGCTGCGCGCGGCCATCGAGGGTCGTGACATCCCCGCGCTCACCCGGATCCCGACCGAGCTCGTCGCCCGCGGATCGTCGGCCGCGCCCAGGGAGGTGCGGTGACCCCCGACCGTGGTCCCGAGCCGGTGGTGCGGCTCGAGGGCATCACGGTCGAGTTCCCGGGCGTGCGCGCGCTCGACGCCGTGGACTTCCGCCTGCTCCCCGGTGAGGTGCATGCCGTGATGGGCGAGAACGCCGCCGGCAAGTCGACGCTCGTCGCGGTGATCACCGGCACGCTCTCTCCCGGCGAGGGCGCGGTGGTCGTCGACGGCGAACCGCGTCGCTTCTCGGGAGTTGCCGACAGTCGAGCGGCCGGCATCGCCACGGTGTTCCAGGAGGCGCAGCTGAGCCCCAATCTCAGCGTGGCCGAGAACGTGATGCTCGGGCGGGAGCGCCGGGGCCGATTCGGAATCGACTGGCGCAGGACCAGGGCGGATGCCGCCGAGGCGCTGGCCAGGCTGGGACTCGACGACCTCGACCCGAAGACGCCGCTGTCGATGCTGACACCGGCGCAGAAGCAGCTGGTCGCTCTCGCTCGTGCGGTCGTCGACGACCCGAGGGTGCTCATCCTCGACGAACCCACCTCGAGCCTCGACGTCGCCGAGGTCGCCACTCTGATGCGGGTCATCCGGGGTCTGCGGCAACGCGGCGTCGCGATCCTGTTCATCTCGCACTTCCTCGAGCAGGCGTTCGCGATCAGCGACCGCATGACGGTGCTGCGCGGCGGGCGACGGGTGGGCGAATACGCGACGCGCGACCTCGACCGAGCCGACCTGATCTCGAAGATGCTCGGCAAGGACATCGACAGCCTGAGGGCCCTCGGCTCGGAGCGCAAGGCTCATCACTACGCGTACGACGGGGAGCCGGCCATGCAGGCGTCCGGTGTGGGTCGACGCGGCGAGCTGGAGCGCATGGACGTCGAGATCCAGAGGGGTGAGATCGTGGGGCTCGCGGGGCTCCGGGGGTCGGGGCGCACCGAGCTCGCGTCGTTGCTCAGCGGTTCGGTGCGCACCGACAGCGGAGAGCTCTGGGTCGACGGAGAACGCGTGCAGCTGCGCAGCCCCTCGGCAGCGCTGCGGCACCGCATCGCGCTGTCGGCCGAGAATCGGGGCACACAGGGCATCATCGGCGAGCTCACGGCCCGCGAGAACATCATCCTCTCGCTGCAGGCGCTGCGCGGATGGACTCGTCCTCTCTCGCACGCCGAGTCGAGGGGTCTCGTGGAGACGTACGTCGAGGCGCTGCATCTCGACCCTGCGGACCTCGACCGCCCGGTCGGTCTCCTGTCGGGGGGAACGCAGCAGAAGGTGCTCCTCGCTCGAGCGCTGGCGGTGCGCCCTCACGTGCTGATCCTCGACGAGCCCACTCGGGGGATCGACATCGCGGCCAAGGTCGAGGTGCAGCGCCGCATCAGCCAGCTGGCCGGAGACGGCGTGGCCGTCGTGTTCATCTCGTCAGAGCTCGAAGAGGTCGTGCGGCTGAGCGATCGCATCGTCGTGCTGAAGGACCGCGAGAAGATCGGCGAGCTCAGCAACGGTCCGGGTGTGACCGTCGACACGGTGGTCGAGATGATCGCCGCCGAGCTGAGTCACAGCGCTGAACTGTGATCGGTAACAACATCCACCGACCGTGATCGGTCCGATTTGGTAACGAAGTCTTGTGTTCCAGAAATTGTTCCCGGTAACATCACGGCAGGACACGCGAAGCAGCTGTCCTGCAATCACGTCAGGACCATGACTGGTCCGCCACCGCCGGAGTGACCGCCGGCATCTCAAAGAGGAGAAGAAATGTCCGCGAAGAAGCGCATCCGCGTCGCGTTCGGCCTGGCAGCAGTCGGCGCACTCACCATCGGCCTTGCGGCCTGCTCGTCCGGCGACTCGGGCGGCGACGGCGGAGGCGGCTCAGAGGAGATCACCACCGTCGGCTTCGTGGCTGTCGGCCCCGAAGGCGCATGGCGCGAGGCGAACGAGCAGAACATCCAGGACACCTTCACGGAGGACGCCGGATACGAGCTCAAGTACGCCCCCGCCACGAACCTCGACCAGAAGTCGCAGATCGACGCCTTCACGTCGTTCGTCGACGAGGGCGTCGACGTCATCCTGCTGTCGGCCACCGAGGCCTCCGGCTGGGAGGACTCGCTCAAGCGTGCGCAGGAGGCGGAGATCCCCGTGATCCTGCTCGACCGCGGCATCGAACCGGACGACGACAGCCTCTACGTCACGCGCATCGCCCCCGACAACGTCGAGGTCGCCAAGGAGGTCGGCACCTGGGCTGCGGCCACGTTCCCCGACGGCGGCAACTACGTCGTGCTCGAGGGCCCGGCCGGTGTCGGCGTCGTGAACGAGCGCAACACGGGCTTCGACGAGGGCCTGGGCGACTCGTCGCTCACGAAGCTCGACGCGCAGACCGCGAACTGGTCGGCGGAAGAGGGCAAGAGCGTCTTCGAGACGATGCTGAAGTCCTCGAACAACGACATCCAGCTCGTGTTCGCACAGAACGACGAGATGGGCCTCGGTGCCGCGCAGGCCGCCGAGGAGGCGGGCCTCGTCGTCGGTGAGGACGTCAAGATCGCCACGATCGACGGCACCAAGAACGCCATGCAGGCGCTGGCCGACGGTCAGCTCAGCTACGTGCACGAATACAACCCGCTCTTCGGTGAGACCGCGCTCGAGGTCGTCGAGAAGGCTCTCGCCGGCGAAGAGGTCGAGTCGTACATCGTCGTCCCCAGCGAGGCGTTCGACTCCGCCGAGGCGGCCCAGGCCGTGCTCGCCGACCGCAAGTACTGACCGAGCACCGAACCCGACGCCGGAGCGATCCGGCAGCGAACCCGGGTGGGGCAGGAGCACTGCTCCACCCGGGTTCTGCGGACGGAGAGACAGCGATGAACGAAGCACTGCCCATCGTCGAGATGCGGGGGATCTCCATCGAGTTCCCGGGCGTGAAAGCCCTCGACGGGGTCGATTTCCGGCTGTTCCAGGGCGAGGTCCACGCGCTCATGGGAGAGAACGGCGCCGGAAAGTCGACCCTGATCAAAGCACTGACCGGTGTTTACCAGATCGACTCGGGGTCGATCGTCGTCGCGGGTCAGGAGCGCAGCTTCGGCGGCGCGGACGACGCGCAGGATGCCGGGATCTCGACGGTCTACCAGGAGGTCAATCTCGCCCCGAACCTCTCGATCGGCGAGAACGTGATGCTCGGACACGAGCTGCGTGGAGTGTTCGGCATCAACTGGACGGCCACCCACCGCGCCGCGACCGACGCTCTCTCCCGACTCGGGCTGGGGCACCTCGACACGCGCCGACCGCTCTCGACTCTCTCGATCGCGCTGCAGCAGCTCGTCGCCATCAGCCGCGCGATGGCGATCAAGGCCAAGGTGCTCATCCTCGATGAGCCGACCTCCAGCCTTGACGCCGCCGAGGTCGACGGCCTCTTCACCGTGATCAGGGCGCTGCGCGACCAGGGCGTCGCGATCCTCTTCGTCTCGCACTTCCTCGATCAGGTCTACGCGATCAGCGACCGCCTGACGGTGCTGCGCAACGGACTGTACGAGGGCGAGTACCTGACCCGAGACCTCGACCGCCATGCCCTCATCTCGAAGATGATCGGCAAAGACCTCGACGCGCTCACGTCACTCGGGGGCAACCGCCGCCGTACACCGCGCGACGCGGACGAGAAGCCGCTGCTCGCAGCATCCGGAATCGCACGACGAGGCGCGGTCGAGGCGACCGACCTCGACATCCGCCCCGGCGAAGTGATCGGCTTCGCCGGTCTGCTGGGCTCCGGACGCACCGAGCTCGCGCGACTGCTCTACGGGGCCGACCGCACCGACGAGGGCACGATCGAGCTGCACGGTCACCGGGTCGACCTCAAGTCGCCGGCCGACGCGCTGCCCCGCCGCATCGCCTTCTCGACCGAGAACCGTCGCGACGAGGGCATCATCGGAGACCTGACCGTGCGCGAGAACATCGTCCTCGCGGTGCAGGCCGAGCGCGGGTGGGCGCGGCCGATGAGCCGCAAGGAGCAGGATGCGATCGTCGACCGCTACATCGAGCAGTTCAACGTCCGCCCGGCCGACCCCGACCGGATGATCAAGAACCTCTCCGGTGGCAACCAGCAGAAGGTGCTGCTCGGGCGCTGGCTCGCCACGCAGCCCGAGCTGCTGATCCTCGATGAGCCGACCCGCGGCATCGACGTGGGCGCCAAGGCCGAGATCCAGGAGGCGGTGGCCGAGCTCGCCGAAGACGGCGTCGCCGTGGTGTTCATCTCGTCCGAACTCGAAGAGGTCGTGCGCCTCTCCGAACGGATCGTCGTGCTGAAGGACCACCGCAAGATCGGCGAGATCCAGAACGGCCCCGACGTCACCGCGCAGGTGATCGTCGATGTGATCGCCGCTCATGGAGTGGAGGCCGCGGCCGAGACGCTCGACGACACAGACGGCGCCGTGCCCGATAGCATCGCCCCCACGACCGACAAGGAGGCAGCGCGATGACCGCGTCAGCCGGCACCACCATCTGGCGGGATCTGATCCACAAGCCGTTCTTCTGGGGCATCGTCGCGATCCTCGCACTGCTCGCCCTGAACGTGATCAAGGACCCGACCTACCTCGCGCTCTCGATCAACCCCAACAACGGCAACCTGGTGGGCAACCTGATCGACATCCTGCGCCAGGCGGCGCCGATCATGATGATCGCGATCGGGATGTCGCTCGTGATCGCCACCGGCGGCATCGACCTCTCGGTCGGCTCGCTCATGGCCGTCGCCGGGGCCGTCTCGATGGAGTTCCTCAGCGCCGCCGGAGACTCCTTCGGTGCGGCGCTCGCCGCGGTCGGGCTCGCGCTGGTGATCACCGGCATCCTCGGGGCGGTCAACGGTCTGCTCGTCGCCTACGTCGGGCTGCAGCCGTTCATCGCGACCCTCGTGCTCATGCTCGCAGGCCGAGGCATCGCCAAAGTGATCACGGGCGGGCAGAACACCACGGCGTCGAACGACGCGTTCCGGTGGATCGCCAACGGCTTCGTGATCGGCATCCCCGTGGTGTTCATCCTCGCCGTGCTCATCGTGATCGCCGTCGGCTGGGTCGTCAGACGCAGTGCGCTGGGTCTCATGATCGAGGCGATCGGCATCAACCCCCGCGCCAGCCGCATGGCGGGCATCAAGCCGAAGGGCCTGCTGCTCACGGCATACATCATGAGCGGCATCCTCGCGGGGATCGCGGGGATCATGTCGGTCGGCAGCGTCATGACCGTCGACATCTCGCGCACCGGGTATCAGCTCGAGCTCGACGCGATCCTCGCTGTCGTCATCGGCGGCGCGTCGCTGGCCGGCGGCAAGTTCTCGCTCAGCGGCGCGTTCGTGGGCGCGCTGCTCATCGCCACGCTCGACAAGACCGTGCTGTACCTCGGGGTCTCGTCGTCGGCGACGCCGGCGTTCAAGGCCATCGTGATCGTCGTGCTGTGCCTGCTGCAGTCGCAGCGGGTGCGCAGCTGGTTCCGCTCGCGCCGCAAGACCCGACCGGTCGAACAGGTCCTCGCCAAGGAAGAGGTGTCCGCATGAGCGTCGTGACCGCCACCCCGGCTCCGCAGGCGACCGAGACCATCGTCGAGCGCGTACGCCGCATGATCACGGCGAACCCGTCGGTGCTGCCGACGATCGCCTCGGTCGCGATCTTCGTCGGCATGGTGATCTTCGGCGAGGTGGCCTACGGCCGCATCCTGCAGTTCAACACGCTGTCGAACCTGCTGATCAACAACGCGCACCTCATCGTGCTGGCCGTCGCGCTGACCTTCGTGATCCTCACCGGCGGAATCGACCTGTCTGTCGGCTCGATCATCGCGGTCTCCTCGGTCGCGGGAGTCATGCTCTCGAACGCCGGATGGAACGCGTTCGCCGTGATCATCGCGATGATCGGCATCGGCGTGCTCTTCGGCATCGTCTCGGGCGTGCTGATCAGGTATTTCAACGTGCAGCCGTTCATCGCGACGCTGGCGATGATGTTCCTCGGTCGCGGCCTCGCGTCGCTGCTCAGCACCAAGCCCGAGCGACTCGGCGAGGAATCGCCGATCCGCTGGATCGGCACGCAGCTGAAGATCATCGACGGCCCGAAGGTCAACGACCTCGTGATCACCCCCGCGGTGCTCGTCGCGGTGATCGTCGTGGCCGCCGCGTTCTTCGTGCTGCACCGCACTCGCACGGGGCGCACGGTCTACGCGATCGGCGGGTCGGAGAGCTCGGCGCTGTTGATGGGGCTTCCCGTGCAGCGCACCAAGGTGCTGGTCTACGTGATCAGCGGCGGGCTGGCCGGTCTCGCGGCGGTGCTGTACACCGCCCGACTCGGAACCGCGCAGAACATCACCGGCATCGGATGGGAACTCGACGCGATCGCCGCAGCGGTCATCGGCGGCACCGTGCTGACCGGCGCGTACGGCTATGTGCTCGGGTCGGTCGTCGGAGCGCTGGTGCTGGGGCTCATGAACGTGCTGATCACACGCGACGGCGGGATCCCTCCCGAGATGACCACGATCATCACCGGCGGCATCCTGCTCGTCTTCGTGCTGCTGCAGCGGGCGGTCACTCGAAAACGCGAGTAGCTTCCGTTCGAATGACGTGAAAGACCCCTTGTCCGGTGGACAAGGGGTCTTCTGCGTTCCCGCAGTGTCACGCGTCGACCGCGCGGCATTCCTGAACACCGGTATGTAGCACGGGGAGACCGCAATCCACCTCATATGACTACGTAACATCGTCATTCGGACATGTGGGGGGCGCGATGACAGATGTGGAGACCGACGAGCTCCGAGCTCTCGCGACGCAGGCGGAGAGCGTGCGGGGAGACTTCGGATCGCCGGTGGTCGCGCAGTCGTCGGGGCTGGGAGCGGGCTCTCTCGACGAGGCAGTGGCGCGGTTCGGTGAAACCTGGACGACGGCTCTGGGGCGTCGTCTCGGGGATGTCGACATGCTCGCCGAGAATCTGCGGCAGACGGCTGAGGTGTTCGACCGGGGAGACGAGGCGTCGAGCAGTGAACTCGACCAGATGATCTGGGCCGAGAGCGACTACTGATGCCCGAACTGGGGATGACGAATGACCCGGTCGTATTGGTGCCCGGTTCTCATGCCGCAGCGCACACGGTCGCGTCGGCGTGGCGGTCTCGGTCAGAGGCCGCCACTGCGCTTCGGGACGGGTTGAGAGACCTCGAGGTCGATTCCGCGTGGACCGGGTACCCGTACGACAAGTACCTCGAGCGGGCGGAGTATGTGCGGTCGTCGTGGCAGAGGTGCGGCGAGTACCTGATGAGTGGCGCCGCCGCTCTGTCGGCCTATGGCGATGCTCTGCGATGGGCGCAGGATGAGGCGGCGCGCGCGATCGACCTGTGGGAGCAGGCGGAGGCGGCGACGGTCGTCTCGCGTCAGGCGCACCGGGTGAAAGTGCGGGAGCTGGAGCGCGACCTCGGCCTGCGGCACGTCGAACTCGACGTCCCGTTCATCGATGGCGGGGCGGACCTGCGCGCACAGGCGGTAGACGTCTTGACGAACGCGAGGGGCGTGCTGGATCGCTACGCCATGGATGCCGCGAACACCATCCATGACGCGGCGGACGCGGCGCCCCTGGAGACGCCGAAGCAGACCGAGAGCACAACGAACTGGGCAGTGGCGGGGGCGATCGGCGCGGCGGTGTTCGAGACCGCCGTGCTCAACCCGGCGAGAGAGCAGCTGAACTTCGTCGCCTCGATGGGCAACGCTCTCCTCAACCACCCCGACTTACTTCTCGAACTGCTCGGCGGAGTCGCCCTCGTGGTCGGTGGCGGCACGATGATCGGCGGCGGAGGCGCACTCGTGCTCACGGGGGTGGGGGCTGTGCCCGGCGGCGGCGTCGCGTGGGCCGGAGTGGGCGTCGCCGGAGCGGGCCTTGTAGCCGCGGGACATGCCAGCGCTCGCTGGATGAACGAGGCGACCGGTGATGATGCAGTCCGCATCGCGGAGCGCCCGCCACCTCACCCCGAGTACGGGGGTCGTGACATCAAGGGCCAGTACAACGGCGACGGGCAACGCCCTTGGGTCGACACCGAGAAGATCGGGTTGGACGAAGTCGCTAGCGATACCGGGTACGACATCATCCGCGACAAGGTGCGTGCGACCATCGACGGGTATTACAAGCCCGGCGCGACGGCCGAGCAGCACCGATACTACGACGGCCTATACAAGAATCCCGACGGCACCTACACCGGCGTGGAGGTCAAAGGAGGAACCGGGAGTCGTGACGCATACCAGAGAGGGTTCGACAGCACCGTCAGTCCCGATCGCCCGGCTACAGCCGTCGTCAACGGCGAGAGAATACAGATCACCAAAGTGATACTGAAGGAAGTCAAGTGACGAAGCCCACACACATCACCCAGAGGAATGGGCGTTCCCGCGGCGCGCTCCTCGATGAATTCCGTCCGTACTCCGAACAGATCCGGTTTGTTCTGCTTCAGATGAACGGATCCTCGTTCTGGGCCTACAGTTTGTGGCGTGCGCCCGAAGGTGCGGACCTGCTGGAGAGCATCCCGTTCAGCGAGGAGTATATGCAGTGCGCGGGAACCGCTGACGCGCTGGCGCTGGAGGTGCGCCGCATCGAGGCCGACGGCACCCCCCACCAGTACGCGATCGGCAAGCCCGGTGGTCACCGCACGGGGGAACCCACCGAGGTGATCCACTACGACGACGGTCGCCACAGCACCACGGTCTATCCGCACGAGGTCTTCACCGCCGATGAAGCAGCCGTCGTCTTCTATACGTATTTCCTCACTGACGACGTGTCTCAGCCGTACGAGCTCCGCGATCTGCACCTGAGCTGGCCGAAACCCGGATCCGAAGAGGGTGACAGCTGATGCGCATCCGCGTCGATCACCAGCCGCTCGCTCAGTCGATCGCGGTTCTCGCTGACACCGCAGATCGGATCCGCGGTCTGCTCGACGAACTCGAGTCTGAGGCCTTCGGGCTGAGACAGCTGTGGACCGGGCAAGCCCACGAGGCGTACTCCCGCGCTCAACGCGAATGGACCGAGTGCGCCGACGGCATGCAGACCGCTCTCACCAGCGCCGCGACCGCCGCAGCCCGCGCGCACGCACGCACCCGCGACGCCGAAGCCCATGTCGCCACCCTGTGGAGCTGAATCCCCCTGAGCGTCGTCACACCGTCGGGATCCACACGCGCATGGTCGACGGACCGCGCTGAGCCCAGTCGTGGTACGGAACGAGAGCAACCTCGTTGACCTCATCGGTCGACCGGTGTCGCACGGGCAGCACGACCCTGCCATCTCGCTCGATCGGGTCCCCGGCGACGACCGCGTCGCCGACGTCACTGCCGAGGTCGATCGACTCGAGCGCCAGGACTTCGGGACCGCGTTCGATCACGACGCTGCCCCGCACGGCATCCACCATCGGATGCGGTGACGTGGCCCTCGCCATGATCGGCAGGCTGAGCTCGACGACGTCGCCGGCGCGGAACGCGCGAGTGATCTCGACCCCACCGGCGGGTGCGGGGGACTCCGTGACCTCGCCGCCGCTGTGCACGCGCACCGTCGCTCCTGATGCCCACGACGGCACGCGCAGCGTCAGCGTGAACTGGGCATCCTCGGCGATCATGATCCGCACGTCACCCTCGACGGGGTAGGTCGTCGACACCTCGAACGCCACGACGCGGCCGTCCGGCAGCGTCGTGCGCACGGTCGACGGCGCGTACTGGTGCAGCTGCACGCCGTCGTCATCCGCCGTGGCCACATAGGCGGCGAGGCTCGCGAAGGTGCGCGCCACGTTCGGAGGGCAGCACGACACCTCGAACCACGGGGCGCGCAGCGACGACGAGGCGCGCGCCGACGTGGCATCCGGGTCCGCCGGCGTGCCCGGCGTGCGCTGATGCAGCGTGTTGGCGTAGAAGAACGCGCGGCCGTCGTCGGCCGGGGAGGTCGCGACGACGTTGAACAGGGTGCGTTCGATGAGGTCGGCATGCCGGACGTCACCGGTCGCGAGCAGCAGACGCCACGAGAACATGATCGAGCCGATCCCTGCGCAGGTCTCGGAGTAGGCGCGGTCCGGCGGCAGCTCCCAGTCGTCACCGAAGGCCTCGTCCTGGTGATGCGACCCCTGGCCGCCGGTCACGTACGTGCGGCGCTCGACCGTGCGATCCCACTGACCTCGCAGGGCGTCGAGCAGCTCGACATCCGACCTCTCGATCGCGACGTCGGTCGCTCCGGAGGCGAGGTAGTTGGCGCGCACCGCGTGCCCGCGCAACGCCTGGGCGTCGCGCACGGGCACGTCGTCTTGGAAGTACTCCTGCCCCCACTCGATCTCGCCCAGAGACCCGCGGCCGTGCCGCTCGACGAACAACGCGGCCTGATCGATGTAGCGCTGCTCACCGAGTGCGCGACCGAGCTCGGCCAGGCCCACCTCGACCTCGGCGTGCCCGCAGATCGCGTCGCGCCCGTCGACGCCGAACTCCTGACATACGAGTTCGGCAGCGAGGCGGGCGACGGCCACGAGTCCGTCATCGGCGTCAGGTCTCGTGCGCACCCGGGCGACGGCCGCCTGGAACAGGTGGCCGAGGCAGTAGAGCTCGTGCCCCCACTGCAGCGCCGACCAGCGCTCGCCCTGACCGTCGCGGCCGAACATCGTGTTGAGGTATCCGTCGGGCTCCTGCGCGGCGGCGACCCGGTCGACCACGCGGCGGAACCGCTGCTCGAGATCGCTGTCGGCCGCGGCATCCGTCCGTCCGATCTCCCACGCGAGCGCCTCGAGGTACTTGTAGATCTCGGAGTCGGCGAACTCGCGCCCCCGGCGCCCGGCGGGAAGCGTGCCTGCGGCGGCGAGGTCGAAGTTGGGCAGCCAGCCCTCGGACTCCAGGCGCGACTCGATGTGCGTGAGAGTGGCTGAGCCGTTCACGGTCTGGCGGTCGCCCCAGAACCCTCCGGTGATGCGCACCTCGTCGAGGCCGAGGGGGCGCAGGCGTCCGCGTGTGGGAACCACCGGAGCGGCCGGTGTCGTGGTGTCGAACATGGTCATCCCTTGAAGGCGCCGGACATGAAGCCGCGCACGTAGTGTCGTTGTAGGATCAGGAAGAGCAGGATGCAGGGGAGCGCCAGCACGACGACGCCCGCCTCGGTGGCGCCGTAGTCGACGACGCCCTGCACCTGCCCACGGAGGTTCGCCACCGCGAGAGGCAGCGTCATGCGATTGGTGTCGTTGATGAGGATCAGCGGGGCCATGAAGTCGTTCCACGCCGTGAGGAACGCGAACAGGCCGACAGTGACGAGCCCCGGCTTGACCGCGGGCAGCAGCACCCGCCACAGCGCGCCCCCGCTGGAGCATCCGTCGACCATCGCGGCTTCATCCATCTCCCTCGGGATCGACTCGAACGAGATGCGCATCATGAACATCGAGAACGGCAGCTGGAACATCGTGATCACCAGCGCGACGCCGACGAGCGAGTTCTGCAGGCCGACCGAGTTGAGGATCACGTAGAGCGGAATGAGCAGCGTCGCGTAGGGCACCATCAGGATCGCGAGAGTCAGCAGGAACAGGGCGTTCTTGCCGGGGAACGAGAAGCGCGCGAACGCGTAGCCGCCCAGCAGAGAGATGAACAGCGTCAGCGCCACGGTGAGCACCGAGACGAACAGCGAGTTGCCGAGGTACACCCAGATGCCCGCCTGGTACTCGCCGAGGGCGGCGTAATTGCCGAAGCCCCAGCCGCCGGTCTGGCTGGTGCCCGCCATCGGGCTGACTGACGAGACGCCGGTCCAGATGAGCGGGTAGAGGAAGATCACCGCGAGGGCGGTGGTGAACACCCAGTACGGGATGCCGAAGACGACGCGGGCCGCCTTCGATCGATATCGCGGCGCGGTGGGCTGATGATTCGGGGCGACGATGGTGCGTGTCAGGGTCTGGGACATGGTTCTCAGCTCAGTTCTCATCCGTGCGGCGGAACGCGCGCAGCTGGAAGACGTTGATGACGATGAGCGCGAGCAGCACGATCACCGAGAGGGCGCCCGCGATGCCGAGGCTGTTCTGCCCCTGGAAGGCGACGTTGTAGATCAGCTGCACCACGGTCATGGTGCTGTTGTCGGGGCCGCCTTTGGTGAGGATGTAGAACTGCTCGAACGCCAGCAGCGACCCGGTCACGCACATCACGGTCGTGAGGGCGAAAGTCGGCTTGAGCAGCGGCACCGTGATGTCGCGGAACGTCTGCCAGCGGTTGGCGCCGTCGATGCGCGCGGCCTCGTAGACGTCGTCGGGGATGCCCTGCAGCCCCACGAGCATCAGCAGCATGTAGAACCCCGCGTAGCGCCAGACGATCAGGAAGATCGTCGACCACAGCGCCCCCTCGGGGGTGCCGAGGAAGGTGATTCCCCACGACTTCATGAGGTTCGCGAACGGACCGGCGATGGGGGAGTACAGCACGTAGAACAGCAGCGAGGCGGATGCGAGGCCCAGGGCGCTCGGGATCAGGAACGCCGTGCGCAGGAGGCCCTTCCACCTGGTGGATTCCTGCACGAGGAGGGCCAGGCCGAGTCCGAGGCCGATCAGGATGACCGTCGTGATGACCGTGTAGAGCAGGGTGAAGCGGATCGAATCCCAGAAGAGACGGTGCATGACGGCATCCGTGTAGTTCTCGGGGAAGTTGATGCCCTGGTTGCCGCTCAGCAGCGGCCAGTCGGAGGCCGACATCTGCACCACGAGCACGAGCGGCACGATGAACAGCAGGGCGACGAAGATCGCCGTCGGGGCCGCATACAGCCAGCCCTGCACTGGGCCGCCGAAGGCGGTACGCGGCCGGCGGCGACGCAGCGGAGGTGCGGTCGAGGTCATCTCGGTCTCTTTCGATCGGGGGGGCTGGCGAGGTGGATGCGGGGGCGGTGCAGCGCCGCCCCCGCGGCGAATCACTGCGACAGGATCGCGGTGATCTCCTCGTTGTCGGCCGGCACCGAGTCGTCGCCGTTCAGCACGGCGTTGCGCACCAGCGTGAGCCAGGGGCTGCCCGGAGCGTTGAACGCCTGCTGGAAGTTCAGTGCCACGGGGGTGTCGCCCTGGGACGCGACCTCGTTGACCGTCACCAGGCGAGGGTCGGCCGCGGCGTACTCGTTGTCGGCGAGGTCACCCCGTGAGACGGCGTTGCCGTCCTTCGCGAGGACCTCGACCTGCGCCTCCTCCGACATCATCCAGTTGAGGAAGTTCCAGGCCTGCGCGGCCTTCTTCGAGTCCTTCGAGATGCCGATGCCGTCGCCGCCGACGAACGTCGAGGCGCCGCCGTCGACACCGGGGATGCCGGCGACACCCGCGTCGAACTCGAGGGAGGGGAGCAGCGTCGCAGGGAACGGCATCACGCCGACCTTGCCCTCGCTGAACGCGGCGGTCCAGGTGGGGCCGGCCTCATCGGTGGAGGAGGGGAGGATCGCGCCGGCATCCTGCAGTTCGGTCCACGTGTCATAGACGGCCTGCGCCGAGTCGCCGTCGAGCAGGGATTCGGTGCCGTCCTCGTTCATGACCTCGTCGCCGGACGCCCAGATCGAGGGGAACCAGGTGAAGACCAGGCAGCCGCCGCAGTTGAGGCCGGTCGCCGTGCCGTAGGTGTCGGGCTTGTTCAGCGCCTGCACGGCCATGGCCGCCTCGGCGAACTCTTCGAGTGTGGCGGGTGCCTTCTCGGGGTCGAGGCCTGCCTCGGCGAACAGCTCCTTGTTCCAGAACAGCATCGAGAGGTCGAGCGCGAAGGGCAGCACGTACTCGGCGCCGTCGACCGTGCCCGCCGAGAGGTGACCGGGGTTGATCTCGTCCTTGAAGTCGAGCGCATCGATCTGCTCGGACATGTCCTGGAACAGGCCCTGCTGCGCCCAGTTGGGCACGTAGACGATGTCGGCGGCGAACAGATCGGGCAGACCGCTGGAACCGGCGGCGGCGCCGACCTTCGCGACGTAGTCGTCGTTGGGGACGACCGTGAGCTCGACCTGGTTCTCGTGGCTGGCGTTGTAGGCGTCGACCAGCAGCTTGGCCTGGCGCTCGATGGGAGCGCGGGTCCACAGCGTGAGTGTCGTGCCGTCATCGGTGCCTTCGGCAGGGATGGGTTCGTTCGACGCCTCGTCAGCGGCGGGTGCACAGGCGGCGAGGCCGCCGACGAGCAGGCCGGCCGCGATGACGACGGCTGCTGCCCGGCGTGCGGCGTGTGTACGGGTGGTGTTCATGGGCGGGGGCTCCTCTGGGCTCGTCCTCGAGCGGGTGCGGTGTGGCGCTTCGACAGTGCAGCGCCGGGTGTGGAGATGAGGTGGAGATCAGGTTCTCCGAAATCTACGAAAACCCTTTCGAAAGGTATAGCGTGGTTTCAGCGGGGGCGTCAACCCTTGTTCCGATAACCTTTCAGCAACAGGGGGAGTGATGAGCGACACGAATGCAGCACGGGCGGTGACCCTCGGTGATGTCGCCGCGCGCGCCGGAGTGTCGATCTCGACGGCGTCGAAGGCTCTGAACGATCGAGGCGATGTCTCGGCCGCGACGCGCGCCAAGGTGCGGGCGATCGCCGAAGAGCTGTCCTTCACGCCCAACGCCATGGCTCGGGGTCTGCTCGCCGGTCGCACCGGCACCGTCGGCCTGCTCACCAGCGACCTCGAGGGTCGCTTCATGATCCCGATCCTGATGGGCGCCGAGGACGCCTTCGGCGCCGGCCGCATCAACGTCTTCCTGTGCGATGCGCGGGGCGACGCGATCCGTGAGCAGCATCATCTCCGCGAGCTCCTGAGCCGCCGGGTCGACGGCATCATCGTCGTCGGCCGACAGACGGATGCTCGACCCTCGCTCGGGCAGGAGATCCCCGTGCCGGTCGTCTACGCGTACGCGCCGTCCGACGACCCTCGCGACCTGTCACTGACTCCTGACAACTACGCGGGCGGACGGCTGGCGATCGAGCATCTGCTGGCGTGCGGGCGTCGGCGCATCGCACATATCTCGGGCGACCCGACGTATGCCGCAGCTCAAGACCGCCTCGCCGGGGCCAGGGCCGCGCTCGCCGAAGCCGGCCTCGAGCTCGTCGGCGAGCCGATGTTCTCGGAGTGGACGGAGCACTGGGGGCGGGACGCCGCGGCGATGCTGCTGAACCGGCATCCCGACATCGACGCCGTGTTCTGCGGCTCTGACCAGATCGCTCGCGGCGTGCTCGACTCGGCGCGGGATCTCGGACGCACCGTTCCCGACGACCTCGCGGTGATCGGCTATGACAACTGGGAAGTGCTCGCGACGAACGCGCGGCCCGAGCTCACCAGCATCGACGCCAACCTGCAGCAGCTGGGGCGTCAGGCGGCGCTTCGGGTGTTCGACGCGATCGACGGGATCGACATCGGGGAGGGGTCGCACCATCTGCCGGTGCGCCTGGTGATCAGAGGATCGACCATCGCCCGGCGCTGAGCCGCCCTCTCCTGCCGACCGTCGGTCGCGTCTCCGGTCAGACGTGGTCGCGCCAGGAGTGCTGCGGGTCGAAGCCCAGGATGCGGCGGGCCTTGTCGATCGACAGCAGCGTCTCGTTCGGGCCGAACTCGCGCGCGACAGGGACGTCGGGGAAGACCTCGGCGAGCAGCTCGGTATTCGGACGCGACATGACCGTGTCGGCGGCCGCGATGATGAAGTTGTCGAACCCGGGGGCCGCGACCTCGAGCGCGCGCTCCACGGCCTGAGCGCCGTCGCGGGCGTCGATGTAGCCCCAGAGGTTCCACTTGCGGCGCGACGCGTCGGAGTCGAAGTCGGGGAACTCGGCGTAGTCCTCCGGGTTCATCACGTTCGAGAACCGCAGCGCCGTGATCGAGAGGTCGGGATGCCAGCGCACGAGCTCCCTCGCCAGCTGCTCCTCGAGCGTCTTGACCAGCGAGTACACCGATTCGGGGCGGGCGGGGTAGTCCTCGTCGACGGGCACGTAGGGCGGAGGCACGTCGAACGGCAGGCCGAGCACGGTCTCGCTCGACGCGTAGACGACGCGCCGGATGCCGAGGCGCACCGCCGCCCAGAACACGTTGAACGTGGCGGGCATGTTGTTGTGGAACGTGGCGACGTCGCTGCGGATGCCGGGGGCGGGGATCGCGCCGAGATGCACGACGGCATCGATGCCCTCGTGTCGATCGCCGACGGCCGTGAAAGCGTCCACGACCTGGCCGTAATCCGTGAGGTCGACCTGCACGAAGTCCGGGCCGCGGACCCCGGCGACGTCCATGCCGATGACCTCGTATCCGTGGGCGCGGAGTTCCCGCGCGACGACGCTGCCGAGCTTGCCCGATGATCCCGTGAGTGCGATGCGCATGTCACCAGAGTGGCACGAAGAAGAGGCGCCGGGGCCGCTCGGCATACACTCGTCGGCGTGAGTGACACGAGCAGCGAGCCCCGTCGCACTGTCGGCGTGCGTGACGTCGCCGTGCTCGCCGGGGTCTCTCGGCAGACGGTGTCACGGGTGCTGAACGACCACCCCGAGGTCGCCGCCGAGACCCGCGAACGGGTGCTCGCCGCGATGACCGAGCTCGGCTACCGCATGAACAACGCCGCCAGGGCACTGGGCACGCGGCGCTCCCGCACGCTCGGTGTGCTGGCCACCGACGCCCTGCACTATGGGCCCTCGCGCAGCATCGCCGCGCTCGAGGCCGCAGCCCGCGAGGTCGGCTACTGGCTGAGTGCGGCCTTCGCGGATGCCGGAGACGCCGACGCGGTCATCGCCGCGGTCGACCACCTCGTGATGCAGGGCGTCGAAGGCATCGTCGTCGTCGCCCCGCACGCCCACACCCTCGATGCGCTCGACGAGCTGCGCATCGGCGTGCCGGTCGTCACGCTGCACGCGGCCGACCGAGGAGCCCGCGGCCTCTCGGTCGACCAGGCCGCGGGAGCCAGGCTCGCCGTCGCGGCGCTCGCCGACGCGGGGCACACGCGAATCGCGCACCTGGCCGGACCCGCCGACTGGCTCGAAGCAGAGTCCCGCACGCAGGGATTCGCAGACGAGCTCGCCGCGCGTGGGCTCGCCGCCGGCCCCGTGTTCGAGGGTGATTGGACAGCAGGCTCGGGCTACGCGGCCGTCGACGCCGTGCGGAAGTCGGGCGTGACGGCTGTGTTCGCGGCCAACGACCAGATGGCGCTCGGGCTGCTCGGCGGGCTGCATGAGGTCGGGCTCTCGGTGCCGGGCGACATCAGCGTGGTGGGCTTCGACGACACCCCGGATGCCGCCTACTACTGGCCCAAGCTGACGACCGTGCGACAGGACTTCTCCGAGCTGGCGCGCCGTGCGGTGGCGGCGGTGCTGGCGGACAGCGACGGAGCGCCGGCATCCGATCTCCCGCCCGTGGCTCCCGTGCTCGTGACCCGTGATTCGGTCGCCCCGCCGCGCTGAGCCTCCGCACTGCCGCGGCGAGCATCCGCGTCTTGACGGTCGGCAGACCCCCGTGACACACTTCTGTGACCGGTCACAGTGACCACCGCCGACCCTGAGGTACCCGTGAGCAACGAAGCCCCCGTCTTCTCCGCCGAGATCGACGCATCGATCCAGGCCGTCCGCGAAGATGTCGCCCGCCTGCACGCCGAACTGGTCCGCAACGGCCTCGTCGTCTGGACCGGCGGCAACGTCTCCGGCCGCGTGCCCGGCGCCGACCTGTTCGTCATCAAGCCGTCGGGCGTGAGCTACGACGACCTCGCCCCCGAGAACATGATCCTGTGCGACCTCGACGGTGCCGTGATCGCCGGAACCGCCGGCAGCGAGCGCGCGCCCTCGAGCGACACCGCGGCCCACGCCTACGTCTACCGCCACATGCCCACCGTCGGGGGCGTCGTGCACACCCACTCGACGTTCGCCGTCGCCTGGGCGGCCCGCGGCGAGGAGATCCCGTGCGTGATCACCGCCATGGCAGACGAGTTCGGCGGTCCGATCCCGGTGGGCCCGTTCGCGATCATCGGCGACGACTCGATCGGTCACGGAATCGTGCAGACCCTCAGCGGCCACCGCAGCCGCGCGGTGCTCATGCAGAACCACGGCCCCTTCACGATCGGGGTCGACGCGAAGGATGCCGTGAAGGCCGCCGTCATGGTCGAGGACGTCGCCCGCACCGTGCATTACGCCCGTGAGGCGGGCCCCCTCATCCCGATTCCGCAGGAGGCGATCGACAGCCTCTTCCGCCGCTACCAGAACGTCTACGGACAGAACTCGGACGCCCGACGATGAGCGACACGACCACCACGACCGACACGACCCGCACCGCAGCCCGCGACGACATCCTCGCCGCCCGCACGAGCCTCGGCATCGAGCTCGGCTCCACGCGCATCAAGGCGTGCCTGATCGGGTCGGATGCCACGGAGGTGCTCGCCACCGGCTCGTTCGCATGGGAGAACCGGCTCGAAGACGGCCTCTGGACGTACGCGATCGACGAGGTCTGGGCCGGACTCCAGGCGGCCTACGCCGCTCTCGCCGCCGACGCGGAGAGCCGCCACGGCGTGCGTCCCGAGACCTTCGGCGCGATCGGCATCTCGGCGATGATGCACGGCTACCTCGCGTTCGACGCGCAGGGCGAGCTGCTCGTGCCGTTCCGCACCTGGCGCAACACCAACACGGGTGCCGCGGCGGCCGAGCTGACCGACCTGCTCGGCGTCAACATCCCGCTGCGCTGGTCGATCGCGCACCTGCACCAGGCGGTGCTCGAGGGCGAGGCGCATGTGCCGCAGCTCGACTTCGTCACGACCCTCGCCGGGTACGTGCACGAACGGCTCACGGGCGAGCGAGTGCTGGGCGTCGGCGACGCCTCCGGCATGTTCCCCATCGACTCGAGCACCGGCGACTACGACGAGCGGATGCTGCAGGCATACGACGCCCGCGCCGCCGACCGCCTTCCGGCGACCGCACGAGACCTCTTCCCGACAGTGCTCCCGGCCGGAGCGGCCGCAGGCTCCCTCACCGCCGAGGGCGCAGCGCTGCTCGACCCCAGCGGTGCGCTGAAGCCCGGCATCCCGCTCTGCCCGCCCGAGGGCGACGCCGGCACCGGCATGGTGGCGACCAACTCGGTGTCTCCTCGCACGGGCAACGTCTCGGCGGGGACGAGCATCTTCGCCATGGTCGTGCTCGAGCGACCGCTCACCGAGGTGCACCACGAGCTCGACCTCGTGACCACGCCGGCCGGCGACGCCGTCGCCATGGTGCACTGCAACAACGGTGCCAGCGAACTCGCCGCCTGGGCCGGTCTCTTCACCCGCTTCTCCGCGGCAGCGGGTCAGCCGCTGAGCGACGACGCCGTCTTCGACGCGCTGTTCCGCGAGGCTCTCGACGGCGAGGCGGATGCCGGTGGGCTGCTGGCCTACAACCACCTCGCCGGCGAGCCCATCGCGGGTCTCACCGAGGGGCGTCCGCTGTTCGTGCGCACGCCCGACAGCGCCTTCACGCTCGGCAACTTCATGCGCTCGCAGCTCTACGGCGTCTTCGGAACGCTCGCGCTGGGGATGCAGGTGCTCACCGCCGAGGGTGTCGAACTCGACCGCATGTTCGCGCACGGGGGCATGTTCCGCACGGCCGGGGTCGCGCAGCGCTTCCTCGCCGGAGCGCTGGGTGCTCCGGTCGCTGTCGGGGAGCTCGCCTCCGAGGGCGGCGCGTGGGGCATCGCCGTGCTCGCGTCGTACCTCGCGCACGCCGAGTCCATCTCGCTGGGCGAGTACCTCGAACGCGACGTGTTCGCGACGGCATCCCTCTCGGTCGCCGACCCCGACCCTGCCGACGTCGCCGGCTTCGCCGCCTACCTCGATCGCTACCGTGCCGGCCTCGCCATCGAGGCCGCCGCAACCACCGCTCTCCGTCCCGGTCGCTGAGCGCGAGGAGCGAGGCGAAGCGCACACCTCTTCGCGTTTCGTCTCGATGCTTCGCTCCTCGCTCAACGACCGAATATGAAAGGCCTCTCATGACCCGCACCCCGCTCACCACCTCGCTCGACGGCTACGAGGTCTGGTTCCTCACCGGCAGCCAGCACCTCTACGGCCCCGAGACGCTCGCCCAGGTCGCCGACCAGTCGCAGCAGATCGCCCGCATCCTCGACGAGGCGGGCGAGGTTCCCGTGAAGATCGTCTGGAAGCCGGTGCTGACGGATGCCGCCGCCATCAAGCGCACCGCGCTCGAGGCGAACGCCGACGACCGGGTCATCGGCCTGATCGCGTGGATGCACACGTTCAGCCCGGCCAAGATGTGGATCGCCGGTCTCGACGCGCTGCAGAAGCCGCTCGCGCACCTGCACACGCAGGCCAACGTCGAACTGCCCTGGGCCGACATCGACTTCGACTTCATGAACCTGAACCAGGCCGCGCACGGCGACCGCGAGTTCGGCTACATCCAGACGCGCCTCGGCGTGCCGCGCAAGACCGTCGTCGGTCACGCGAGCGACCCGCGGGTGCGTCAGGAGATCGCGACGTGGCAGCGTGCGGCCGCCGGACTCGCGGCCTCCCGCTCGCTCAAGCTCGCCCGCTTCGGCGACAACATGCGTTACGTCGCCGTCACCGAGGGCGACAAGACCGAGGCAGAGCTGCGCTTCGGCGTGCAGGTCAACACCTGGGGCGTGAACGATCTGGCGGATGCCGTCGCCGCGGCATCCGACTCCGAGATCGACGCCCTCGTGGCCGAGTACGAGGAGCTGTACGAGGTCGTGCCGGAGCTGCGCCGCGGTGGTGACCGCCACCAGTCTCTGCGTGACGGAGCCGCGATCGAGATCGGTCTGCGGACGTTCCTCGAAGAGGGGGGCTTCGGCGCCTTCACCACCTCGTTCGAAGACCTCGGCGCGCTGACGCAGCTGCCCGGTCTCGCGGTGCAGCGCCTGATGGCCGAGGGATACGGCTTCGGTGCCGAGGGCGACTGGAAGACCGCGATCCTCGTGCGCGTCGCGAATGTGATGGGTGCGGGGCTGCCCGGTGGGGCGAGCCTCATGGAGGACTACACCTACGACATGACCCCCGGCGACGAGCTGATCCTCGGCGCGCACATGCTCGAGGTCTCGCCGTCGCTCACCACCGCGAAGCCCACGCTCGAGATCCACCCGCTCGGCATCGGCGGCAAGGACGACCCGGTGCGCCTGGTCTTCACCGCCGACCCCGGCCCCGCGATCGTCGTGGCGCTGAGCGACATGCGCGACCGGTTCCGCCTCACCGCGAACGTCGTCGAGAACGTGCCGCCGCGCCAGTCGCTGCCGAAGCTCCCGGTGGGCCGCGCTGTCTGGAAGCCGCAGCCCGACTTCACCACGAGCGCCGCCGCGTGGCTGACCGCCGGTGCCGCGCACCACACCGTCATGTCGACGGCCGTCGGGCTCGAGGCCTTCCGCGACTTCGCCGAGATGGCCGAGGTCGAGCTGCTCGTGATCGACGATGCGACCACCCTGCCCGAGTTCCAGAAGCAGGTGCGCTGGAACCAGGCCTACTACCGACTGGCTCAGGGGCTGTGATGACCGACGTCTCCTCCGCCGCCGTCGATGTGGCGACCGCGGCGCGACCGCGCTCGGGCCGGCAGCTGCGCATCGCCGGTCACGGATACGAGGCCGTGATCGCGAGCGTCGGCGCATCGCTGCGTGTGCTCACGTTCGAGGGGCGCGATCTGGTCGTGCCGTTCGACGCCGACGAGGTGCGGCCCGGATACCGCGGCACCACCCTCGCGCCGTGGCCCAACCGCATCGTCGACGGCCGCTACACGTTCGGCGGCGCCGAGCAGCAGCTGGCGCTCACCGAACCCGCCCGCGGCCAGGCGCTGCACGGCCTCCTCGCGTGGGCGGAGTTCGAGGATCGCCTCGTGCTCGACGACCGCGTCGTGCTCGCGGCCGTGATCGAGCCGCAGACGGGATACCCGTTCCGCGTCGAGGTCGAGACCGAATACCGCATCGACATCGACGGGCTGAGTCAGACGGTGACCGCGCGCAACCTCGGGGCGGATGCTGCGCCCTGGGGCACCGGACCGCATCCCTATCTCGTCGCCGGCCCCGACGGCTGGGTGGACGACTGGACGCTCACACTGCCGGCATCCGAGGTGCTCACCGTCACGCCCGACCGGTTGAGCCCGGTTGCTCTCGAGGCCGTGGCGGAGCATCCGGAATGGGACTTCCGCGCAGCGCGCCGCATCGGCGACGTCTTCATCGACCACGCCTTCACCGGTCTCGCCCGTGACGGCGGAGTCGCCGAGGTGCGGCTCGTGACGGATGCCGGAACCGGCGTCGCGATGACGTTCGACGAGCGCTGCCCGTGGGTGCAGGTGCACACGGCCGACAACCCGGGGATCGATGCGATCCACCGCATCGGCCTCGCGGTCGAGCCGATGACCTGCCCGCCCGACGCCTTCAACTCGGCAACCGACCTGGTCGTGCTCGAGCCCGGCGCGACGCACGCCGCATCCTGGCGGATCTCCGCGGTCTGAGTCGCTCGGCGGCCGCCGGGCGGGCTCCCGCGGCGTGAGTGGTCAAAAGAGCATCCGGACGAGTCGTTTCAGGTGCGTTTCTGACCACCCGCGCGCGCGCGGACGGTGACGCGTCAGGCGAGAGCCGCGATCAGCGCGTGGGCGGCGGATGCCGACGACTGCGGGTTCTGTCCGGTGATGAGCTGGCCGTCGACGATCGTGTGATCGCTCCAGGGGTCGGTGACCTCGACGTCGGCGCCGAGACCGCGCAGCGCGGTCTCGAGAAGGAACGGCGCGCGATCGGCGAGTCCGCCGATGCGCTCCTCCTCATCGGAGAAGCCGGTGATTCGGCGCCCGGCGACCAGGGGCTCGCCAGCGGAATCGCGTGCGGGAAGCAGAGCGGCGAGACCGTGGCACACGGCGGCCAGCGGGCGGCCGCCGGCGACGGTCGCCGAGATGAGCGCCGCCGAGTCGGCATCCACTGCGAGGTCCTGCATCGGGCCGTGGCCGCCCGGGTAGTAGACGGCCGCGTAGTCGGCGGCGTCGACGTCGGCGAGCACCAGGGGAGTGGTGAGCCCCGGGATCTGCGCGAGGGCCGCGGCATCGCCTTCGCCGAGGCTCGACGAGTCGGCCACCGGCTCGACACCGCCGGGAGTCGCGAAGACGACGTCATGACCTGCTGCGGTGAGCAGTCGGTATGGGGCGAGCAGTTCTTCGGCCCAGTAGCCGGTGGGGTGCTCGGTGCCGTCGGACAGGGTCCAGGTGCGGGCGCCGGTGACGACGAAGAGGACGGATGACATGGATGCTCCCAAGGGGTCGGACGACGGATGCCGTGCGGATGCGGTATCCGGGACAACCGCGAGGATCGAGAACCGATTCCGATAGATTGCCGATATGAGCAATCGGAATTCCGATGGGCTGCAGGACCTCGGGCTGTGGCGCACCTTCCTCGCCGCGCACCGGTCGGGGTCGGTGTCAGCGGCGGCGCGCACACTCGGCCTCGCGCAGTCGTCCGTGACGACGCAGCTTCAGGCGCTGGAGGAGAGCGTCGGCGAGCCGCTGTTTGTGCGCCATGCCCGCGGCATCCGCCCGACGCCGCGCGCCGACGAGCTCGCAGCCCGGCTCTCCGGTCCGCTCGACGCGCTGGCGGATGCTCTCGGCACCCGCCCCGCCGCCGAACCGCCGATCGTGCGACTGGGTGGCGCCGCCGAGTTCCTGGCCAGCGTCGCCGCGCCCGCTCTCGCCCCCGCTGTGGCAGACGGGATGCGGCTCGCGGTGACCACCGGCCTGGCCGACGATCTGCTCGAGCAGCTCAGGGTCGGCAGCCTCGACCTCGTCATCTCGGCGGTGCGTCCGCGCGGGCGGGGGCTGCCGTCCGTGCCGTTCTTCGACGAGGAGTTCGCACTCGTCGCGGCACCGGCGCTCGGCATCGCGCATTCCCCCGTCCTCACGCGGGACGCTGTCACCGACGTGCCCCTGCTGGCCTACGACCGCGACGTGCCGATCCTCCGCCGGTACTGGCGGCATGTCTTCGGCATCCGTCTCGACCGCGAACCCGCTCTCGTCTTCCCGGATCTGCGTGCGCTCGCCGCCGCTGCCGTCGCCGGAGCGGGCGTCACCGTGCTGCCGACCTACCTGATCGCCGACGAGCTCGCCGACGGGAGGCTCGTCGACCTGCGTCCGACCGACGACCCGCCGATCAACACCCTGCACCTCGTGCGACGACCGGGGCCGCTGGCCGAGGGGGTCGCGGTCGTCGAGCAGGCGCTGCGCGCCGCCGTCGCCGACCTCTGACCTGCCGCCCTCAGCCTGCCGCCCTCAGCCTGCCGCCCTCAGCTAGCGCGACGGCGTGCGTGGTCGAAAGCGCATCCGAAACGGCGGTTTCCGGTGCTTTTTCGACCCCGCAGCCCGCCGGGACCGCCGCCGAGCCGGCCGCCTCAGCGGTTGAGCCAGTGGCGCAGCGTGCGCGTGACCCAGGGCAGCACCCAGTAGGTCATGATCGGGGTCAGCACGACCGTCGTCGCGAGCACCCGCAACCAGATCGGCAGCTCGTTCCAGCCGGGGATCGGGCTCATCGCGTAGGTGAAGGCGAGGTTGAGCGGGAAGAACCCGAGCCAGATCGACACGGCCTGCTTCCAGCGCGGGGGAGTGCTGACCATCGCGACCGTGGTCGTCGAGCCGTCGGCCCGAGGGAGGGTGATCGTGTCGGTGGTCGGCTCGTCGAACCATCCCTCGATGCCGCTGCGGCGGCGCACGCGCTCGCTGCGCACGAACTGCTCGCCGGTCGACTTCCACCACTCGCGTTCGCCGGACTGCTCCCAGGCGACGAGCGACTTCTCGTCGGAGAAGCGGTAGAGCATGTGCCAGACGTGCGAGTCCTCGCCGTCGCGCACCCATCCGGATCCGAGGAAGCCGGGGTACCGGTGCGCGAGGTTCACGCCGGTCTGCACCCAGGCAGTGGCCTCGGCCACATGCTCCGGGTCGAGCTCGCGGCGGATGGAGACGGTGATGGGTTCGCTGGACATGGTGGGTCCTCGGAGAGTGCGGTCGCCCGGATCACGGGCGCCTCGACGGTGGGGGATGCGCCAGGGTGCGGGCGCATCAACGATTGTATTTCGGATGCCGGGGGCCGCCGTCCGTTTTCGCGGCGCGCGAAGACGGCATCCCACCCATCCGATGCCGCCCTACGGCGACTCGGCCCCGCGACAGGGTGAGAATAGGAGGCATGAGCACGCGCAGCGAAGCCGTCCTGGTCGATGTCGTCCGCACCCCCGTCGGGCGTGGCAAGCCGGGCGGCGCCCTCTCGGGTGTGCATCCCGTCGATCTGGCGGCGGGCGCGCTGGGCGCGATCCTCGAACGCAACGGTCTGGAATCGCGGCAGATCGACGACGTGCTGCTCGGCTGCGTGAGCCAGGTGGGCGATCAGTCGTCGAACATCGCCCGTCAGGCCGTGCTCGCCGCGGGCTTCGACGAGACGATCCCCGCCACGACGATCGACCGTCAGTGCGGGTCGAGTCAGCAGGCGGTGCACTTCGCCGCGCAGGGGATCATGGCCGGGGCTTACGACGCGGTCATCGTCGGAGGTGTCGAGTCGATGAGCCGCGTGCCGCTCGGCTCGTCCGCAGCCGGCGGAAGCCCGATGTCGCCCCGCCTGCGTGAGCGCTACCCCGAAGGCCTCGTGAACCAGGGCGTCTCGGCCGAGCTCATCGCCCAGCGCTGGGACCTCGATCGTGCTGCACTCGATGACTATGCGGCAGAGTCGCATCGCCGCGCGGCGGATGCCTGGGGGAGCGGCTTCTTCGACCGCACGATCATCCCGGTCGCCGAGGCGCCGGATGCCGTGGTCGACGAGACCGTGCGCGCCGGCACGACGGCCGAAGGGCTCGCGGGGCTGAACCCGGCGTTCCGCACCGACGCGCTCGCCGCGCGGTTCCCCGAGGTCGGTTGGAGGATCACGCCCGGCAACTCGTCACCGCTCACCGACGGGGCATCCGCCGCACTGTTGATGAGCGCAGAGCGCGCCGACGCGCTGGGGCTCACGCCGCGTGCGAGGTTCCACGCGTTCACGGTGGTCGGAGACGACCCGCTGATGATGCTCACCGGGCCGATCCCCGCCACGCGGCGCATCCTCGAGCGCACCGGACTCACGATCGACGACCTCGACGCCTACGAGGTCAACGAGGCGTTCGCGTCGGTGCCGCTCGCCTGGGCCGCCGAGCTCGGGGCGGACGCCGCGAGACTCAACCCACGCGGAGGAGCGATCGCCCTCGGGCACGCTCTCGGCTCGTCGGGCACCCGCCTGCTCGGAACCCTCATCGACCAGCTCGACGCGGTCGGCGGACGATTCGGCCTGCAGACCATGTGCGAGGGCGGCGGCATGGCGAACGCCACGATCATCGAGCGCCTCTAGCCCCGGCATCCGGGACTCTCCCCGGCATCCGGCATCCGGCGTACCCGTGCCGAGTCGATGTGCGCCAGCCGAGTCCAGATCCGGAGAATTCGGACGCGCGGAGCGCACACGGACGTGCGGAGCGCCCGCACGCGGACGGACAAGACAGAGAAGACCCCCGCCGACCCGATTCGACGGGGGTCTCTTCGGGAGCAGACGCTCACCGTAGGCGCGGATGACGTGACTACCCGATCCGGTCTGAGTCTGTGTCCGCGCATGTGCAGTTGTAGTCGGCGAAGGTGTCCGGACGGTGAACGCGGCGAGAAATCCTCATCGTCCGAGATCCGCCACTCTGGAAGCGTTTGCGACTTTCGACCAGCACCGCCCCGCGCACCCCTGACTTTTCGCCACAGCACGCCTGCAAGCGCTTGCAGTCCGGAGCGACGCCCTGCTAGCTTCACTCGCAAGCCTTCGGACACGTCGTCGTGTCCGCCCGCCACCCAGGGAGCATCACTTGTTCAAGCCGGCTCGGTCGAAGACGACCGCCTCACGTCCGCTCGCCCTTCTCGCCGCCGCCGCGCTCGTCGTCTCGGGGTTCGGCGCCGCCGGCACCCTGGGCGCACCGCCCGCTTCCGCCGCCGATCGAACCGTGGCCCTCGTGGGATCGCTGCAGTCCGAACTCGGCTGCGCTGCCGACTGGGCGCCCGACTGCGCCGAGACCGAGCTCGAGCCCACGGGCGCCGAGGGCGTCTACTCCGCCGAGTTCGAGGTGCCGGCGGGCACCTGGCAGTACAAGGTCGCGGTGAACGACGGCTGGGACGAGGCGTACGGCCTCGACGGCGGCGCCGACGACATCCCCCTCACGGTCGCGGGCCCGACGACCCTGCGCTTCACGTTCGACGACACCCTCAAGCGGGTGGGTCTCGAGGCGACCGAGGTGCGCGGCGGCTACACGGCAGACGACGACGCGCTGGTCGAGAGCCCGGCACGTCAGGCAGGAGCCGGCGAGCAGTTCTACTTCGTGATGACGGATCGCTTCGCGAACGGCGACACCTCCAACGACGCCGGCGGCCTCGAGGGCGATCGGCTCACCACCGGGTTCGACCCCACCGACAAGGGCTTCTACCAGGGCGGCGACATCGCCGGCATCCGCGACAACCTCGACTACATCGAAGGCCTCGGCACCTCGGCGATCTGGCTGACGCCCAGCTTCGCCAACAAGCCGGTGCAGGGCGAGGGCGCGAACGCCTCGGCCGGGTACCACGGCTATTGGATCACCGACTTCACGCGCATCGACCCCCACCTCGGCACCAATGAAGAGCTGCAGGCGTTGATCGCCGACGCGCACGCCCGCGGCATCAAGGTGTACTTCGACATCATCACCAACCACACCGCCGATGTGATCGACTACGCCGAGGGCCAGTACTCCTACATCGACCAGGCGACGAGTCCCTACACGGATGCCGCGGGCACGGCGTTCGACCCGGCCGACCACGCGGGCACCGGCGGCTTCCCCGAGCTCGACCCGGCGACGAGCTTCCCCTATACGCCGGTGGTGGCCGACAGCGAGACCGACGTCAAGGTGCCGGCCTGGCTGAACGACCCGACGCTCTATCACAACCGCGGCAACTCGACCTGGTCGGGCGAGTCGGTCACCTACGGCGATTTCGACGGACTCGACGACCTGATGACCGAGCACCCGACCGTCGTCAACGGCTTCGTCGAGGTGTACGACAAGTGGATCGACCTGGGCATCGACGGCTTCCGCATCGACACCGTCAAGCACGTGAACTTCGAGTTCTGGGAGAAGTGGACAGCTGACGTCCTGGACTACGCGCATGAGCAGGGCAACGACGACTTCTTCATGTTCGGCGAGGTCTACGACGCCGATCCGGTGAAGCTCGCGCCCTACGTGCGCGACACCAACATGAACTCGATCCTCGACTTCACCTTCCAGTCCTCCGCCGTCAGCTATGCGTCCGGCAACTCGGCCAAGGGCCTGCAGTCCCTCTTCGCGGGCGACGACCGCTACACGACGCCCGATTCGTCGTCGACCGCCCTGCCCACGTTCCTCGGCAACCACGACATGGGGCGGGTCGGATCCTTCCTGCAGTCGACGGATGCTCCGCTGCAGCGCGACGAGCTGGCGCACGAGCTCATGTTCCTCACCCGCGGCCAGCCCGTCGTCTACTACGGCGACGAGCAGGGCTTCACGGGCGCCGGCGGCGACAAGAACGCCAGGCAGTCGCTGTTCGCCACCCAGGTGGCCGAGTACGCGGACCAGAACCTCATCACCGGCGAGCAGGCGGGCTCCGTTGACCGCTACGCGACGGATGCCGCGCTCTACGAGCACATCGCCGCGCTGTCAGAGCTCCGCGAGTCGAACCCGGCTCTCGGCGAGGGCGCGCAGATCGAGCGCTACGCGGCGTCCGGCGCAGGCGTCTACGCCTTCTCGCGGGTGGATGCCGACGACAAGGTCGAGTACCTGGTCGCGGTGAACAACGCCGCGACCGCGCAGACGGTCGACCTCGCGACGCTGACCGCCGACGCCTCCTACGAGGTGCTCTACGGTGACGCCGCACCCCTCACCACGGATGCCGGCGCCGCCGCCTCGATCACGGTGCCGGCCCTGTCGGCCGTGGTCTGGAAGGCCGACTCCACCGTCACGGCGCCGACCGAGGCGGCATCCGTCTCGGTGTCCGCGCCGGCCGCCGGTGCCGGTGTCTCAGGTCAGTCCGCCGTGCAGGCCGACATCGCCGACCAGTGGGCGCAGACCAGCTTCGCCTGGCGCGTCGTCGGCTCTGACGAGTGGCAGGCCCTGGGCACGGCGGAGGACACCGATCCGCGTGTCTTCCACGACATCCGCGATCTCGCGAACGGCACGCTCCTCGAGTATCGGGCGGTGACGACCGACGCCGCCGGCAATCACGCCGCCGCCTCGACCTATGCCTCGGTCGGCAACGCGGTGACGCTCGACGTGGGCGAGGAGCCCGAGTCGCCGATCGACATGGTGACGGTGCCAGGCAGCCTCAACTCCGAGATGGGCTGCGCGGGCGACTGGGATCCGGCGTGTGAGAAGGCGAAGCTGACCCTTCGTGCCGACGGCGTGTGGGAGGGGACCTTCGACCTGCCGGCGGGCGACTACGAGTACAAGGCCGCGGTCAACGGCAGCTGGGCGATCAACTACGGAGCGAACGGTGTGCCGGACGGCGCGAACGTCACTCTCACCCATGCGGGCGGGCCGATCACCTTCTACTTCGACCCGCGCACGAACATCGTGCAGTCCACGGCAGACGGCCCCATCGTGACGCTGCCCGGCTCTCTGCAGGACGAGCTCGGGTGTGCGGCCGACTGGTCGCCCGACTGCCTCGGCACCCTGATGGCCGACGGCGACCGCGACGGCGTCTACGAGTTCTCGACCGCGGATCTGCCGACCGGCGCCTACGAGCTCAAGGTCGCGCACGGCCTGAGCTGGGCCGAGAACTACGGAGCCGACGGAGTGCCCGGCGGCGCGAACATCTCGTTCAGCGCCACCGAGGGCACGGTGACGTCGTTCCGCTACACGCTGGCGACGCACGTGCTCGAGGTCGGCAGCGACACCCCGCAGCTCCCCGGCGTCGGCGAGCAGCGCGCGCACTGGGTCGATGCCGAGACGATCGCATGGCCGGCCACGCTCGGGTCCGTCGAGAGGGCGGCCTTCCAGCTCTATTCCTCGGCAGACGCGTCACTCGCCGTGGTCGACGGCGAGGTCGCGGGAGCGGAGCCGATCGCGCTCGACGTGATCGACGGGGGTCTGACCGATGAACAGCTCACCCGATTCCCGGCGCTCGACGGCTACCTCGCCCTGCGGGTGACGGATGCGGATGCCGCGGCGCTGCTGCGCACGCAGCTCGCGGTCGCCCAGCGTGACGAGGCAGGAGCGCTCACCGCGTTCACCGGCGTGCAGATCGCGGGTGTGCTCGACGACGTCTACGCGACTGCACTCGACGACGTCGATCTCGGTGTGACGTTCTCGGGCAAGAACCCGACGTTCCGGCTGTGGGCGCCGACCGCGCAGAGCGCGACGCTGCTCACCTGGAACGAGGGTGCCGAGGGCGACCCCGTGCGCCACGAGGCCACATGGGATGCCGCGTCGGGTGTGTGGTCGGTGAAGGGCAAGAAGGATCTCAAGGGCGACGAATACCTCTGGGAGGTCGTCGTCTACGCTCCGACCACCGGGGCCATCGAGACGAACCAGGTCACCGATCCGTACTCGATCGCCCTCACGCGGAACTCGCAGCGTTCGGTCGCCATCGATCTCGACGACAAGGCCTGGCAGCCGAAGCAGTGGCAGAAGACGCCGTCGCCGATCGTGGAGCGGGCGGTCGACCGCGCGATCTACGAGCTGCACATCAGGGACTTCTCGATCAGCGACGAGACGGTTCCGGCTGCGGAGCGAGGCACCTACCTCGCCTTCACCCGTGACAGCGCAGGCACCGATCAGCTCACGCAGCTCGCGGATGCCGGCATCAACACCGTGCACCTGCTGCCGTCGTTCGACATCGCGTCGATCGAGGAGGACAGAGCGGTGCAGGCGATGCCTGACTGCGACCTCGCCTCGTTCGGCCCCGCCGATTCGGCGCAGCAGGCGTGCATCCAGGCGGTCGCCGATGCCGACGGATTCAACTGGGGCTACGACCCGTACCACTACTCGACGCCCGAGGGCTCGTACGCGGTCGATGCCGACGGCGGGGCGAGGGTCAGCGAGTTCCGGTCGATGGTCGGCGCGCTGCACGACATGGACCTGCAGGTCGTCCTCGACCAGGTGTTCAACCACACCGCGGCATCCGGTCAGGCCGAGAAGTCGGTGCTCGACCAGGTGGTTCCCGGCTACTACCACCGGCTCAATGCGGCGGGCGGCGTCGAGACCTCGACGTGCTGCCAGAACGTCGCGACCGAGCACCTCGCCGCAGAGAAGCTCATGGTCGACTCGATCGTGACCTGGGCGCGCGACTACAAGGTCGACGGCTTCCGGTTCGACCTCATGGGGCACCACTCGACGACGAACATGCAGGCCATCCGTGACGCGCTCGACGCGCTGACCCTCAAGAAGGACGGCGTCGACGGATCGGCGATCCACCTGTACGGCGAGGGCTGGAACTTCGGCGAGGTCGCCGACAACGCCCTGTTCGAGCAGGCCACACAGGGCCAGCTCGGAGGCACGGGCATCGGGACGTTCAACGACCGGCTGCGCGATGCCGTGCACGGCGGCAGCCCGGTCGATGCCTCGTCGACGTTCCGCCAGGGGTTCGGCACGGGTCTCGGAACCGATCCGAACGGCGATCCGATCAACGGCACCGTCGAGCAGGCGCTCGCCGACCTCGGGCACGAGACCGATCTGGTCAAGCTCGGGCTCGCAGGCAATCTGCGCGACTTCACGTTCACGACGAGCGACGGCGCAGTGACGGCCGGAGAGGCCATCGACTACCGCGGCTCGGCGGCGGGCTATGCCGACCAGCCGGACGAGACGATCAACTACGTCGACGCGCACGACAACGAGACGCTCTACGACCTCTCGGTGTTCAAGCTGCCGGTGGACACCCCGATGGCCGACCGCGTGCGCATGAACACGCTGGAGCTCGCGACCGTGACGCTCTCGCAGTCTCCGTCGTTCTGGCACGCCGGCACCGAACTGCTGCGGTCGAAGTCCCTCGACCGCAACAGCTACAACTCGGGCGACTGGTTCAACCGCATCGATTGGACGGGTCAGGAGTCGACCTTCGGCTCCGGGCTCCCGACAGCCGCCGACAATGAGGAGAAGTGGCCGATCATGGCGCCGCTGCTCGCCGACCCCGCGCTCACGCCCGCCCCCGCCGACATGGCGGCAGCCGAGGCATCCGCTCTCGACCTGCTGCGCATACGCGACGAGGTCGACCTGCTGCGTCTCGGCTCGGCCGAGCTGATCCAGCAGAAGGTCACGTTCCCGAACGGCGGAGCGGGCGCAGCGCCCGGCGTGATCCTCATGCAGATCGACGATCTGGCGGGTCCCGATGCCGACGCAGAGCTCGACGGAGCACTCGTCGCGTTCAACTCCTCGCCCTCGCCGGTCACGCAGACGGTGACCGGCTTGGCCGGGCGCTCGTTCGCACTGACGCCGGCCCAGGCGAACGGAGCGGATGCCGTGGTCAAGACCACCACCTGGGACGCCGCGACCGGCACCGTGACGATCCCCGCCCGCTCGGTCGCCGTGCTCGTCGACGACCAGGTGCAGCCGATCGACACCCGCGTGCGTGCCACGTCGGACACTCTCGTGAAGGCGGGCAGGAGCGCGACCGTGAAGGTGACCGTCACCGCAGACGACGGCAGCGCCCCGGTGGGAACTGTGACGGTGCACGACCGCGGCAAGGTCGTCGCCACGATCGAGCTGACGCCGGCTGACAAGGGCAGGGCCACGGTCTCGGTGCCGAAGCTCGGTCGGGGGATCCACCTGCTCACGGTGCGATTCGACGGCACGGAACCGTGGCAGGACTCGCGCGGTTCGCGCAGTCTGCCCGTGATCGTCTACTAGAACGAGGAGACCGGATGCCGGGCTCATGTCCCCGGCATCCGGTCTTCGTGCGGCTCGCTACCAGGCGTAGGCCTCGGGAGCGGTACCGCCGGGACCCGGCCAGATGCGGTCGAGCTCGGCGAGCGTCTCGGCATCCAGCGTCACGTCGAGCGCCTCGACGGCCGAGTCGAGCTGGTCGATCGTCCGCGGGCCGATCACGGGCGCCGTCACCGCCGGCTGGTGCAGCAGCCAGGCGATCGCGACGACACCGGGGCGGATGCCGAGCTCGGCACAGAACGACTCGTAGCGCTCGATCGCAGGACGACGGTCGCCGAGCGCGTCGAGACTCGACCGGGAGCGATCGGTCTTCTGGAGCACCCCGCCGAGCTGTCCGCTGGCGAGCGGCGACCAGGGCAGCAGCCCCATGCCGTACTGCTCCGCGGCGGGCACGACCTCGAGCTCGACGGTGCGCTCGGTGAGGTTGTACAGCGACTGCTCGGTGACCGGGGCCGGATAGCCGGATGCCGCCGAGATCTCGTGCACGCGAGCGAGGTGCCAGCCGGCGAAGTTCGAGCTGCCGAGATACGTGATCTTGCCCTGCTCGCGCAGCGTCGCGAAGGCGCTGAGCGTCTCGTCGAGCGGCACCTCGCGGTCGATGTGGTGCATCTGGTACAGGTCGATGCGGTCGGTGCCGAGTCGCCGCAGCGATGCGTCGACCGAGGCGCGGATGTGCACAGCCGACAGACCCCGATCGTTCGATCGCGGGCCCATCACGCCGAACACCTTGGTGGCGACGATCAGGTCGTCGCGGGTGCCGCGGTCCTTCATCCAGCGTCCGAGGATCTCCTCCGACTGCCCGGGGTGGTCGCCCCACCGGCCTCCGCCGTAGACGTCGGCGGTGTCGATGAAGTCGATGCCGGCCTCGACCGCGCGATCCAGGATGGCGCGCGAGGCCTCTTCGTCGATCACGGGACCGAAGTTCATGGTGCCGAGGGCCAGGCGGCTCACTCGAGCGCCGGCTCGTCCGAGACGGGTGTACTGCATCAGCTGTTCTCCTTCTGCGAGTGGTGCGGTGGTGGCGAGTCGCTCGTGTCGATGAACGCCCATCCGAACGCGCCGAGCTCGCGGCGTGCATCGGTCGAGCCCGTGAGCATATCGGTGCCGATCACATCGACGTCGATCGGCGCGGCGCTGTGGTTGATGACGGTGAGGATACTGCCGCGGCGCGCGATCTCGACATGCTCGGGGAGCCCGGGGATCTCGGCGGCGACCCCGGCCTCGGAGGCGAGCCAGCCCAGCACCGCGGTCATGCCCGCGTCGTCGGGGATCGTCGCGAGGTAGAAGCCGTTCCCGGCACCTGCCCGCTTGCGAGTGAAGGCCGCGCGCCCCGCGGTGCGACCCTCGGTGAAGCGGCCGAGCACCTCGGCATCCTTCACGATCAGCTCTTCCGCGAAGTACTGCCCGACGATCCGGCCCGCTGGTCCGTCGAGCGGTGCCTCCGACTGGCCGGGCCCGTCGGGCACGGCGTGGCTCGCGACCTCTCCGGCCGAATCCGCCGAGCGCACGGACTCGGGCGGCACGAGCGCCCCGAAGTCCTCGAGCGCGACTCCGAGAACATCCCGCAGCGAGACGATGAACCCGCCCTCGCGGAACGCATCGTCCTGGTCGACCACGTCGCTGAACGCCGAGATGAAGAGGTTCCCGCCCTGCTCGACATAGGCGGACAGATTGGCCGCGCCCTCGTCGCCGAGCAGGTACTGCTGCGGTGCGACGACGAGCGAGTACGCGCTGAGGTCGCTCGTGGTGTTCACGATGTCGACCGCGAGGTTCTGTCTGTGCAGTGCCGCATGCCAGCGGTGCGCGAGTGTGAGGTAGTCGAGCGCGATCGGGTGGTCGTGGCCGTCGATGGCCCACCAGTTCTCCCAGTCGAAGACGAGCGCGATCCTCGCCCCCGACGAGACGTCCGGAAGGTCGGGCAGCTGGGCGAGCTGACCACCGAGCTCTGTGACCTCTCGCCAGGTGCGGGTGTCGAGCCCCGCCTGCGGCACCATCGCCGAGTGGAACTTCTCGCTGCCCCGGCGCGACTGCCGCCACTGGAAGAACATGATGCCGTCGGCGCCGCGCCCGACCGCCTGGGCGCTGATCGCCGCCATCTGGCCGGGTGCCTTCGGGGCGTTCGTCGGTCGCCAGTTCAGGGCGTTCGTCGACTGCTCGGTGAGGATCCACGGCACGCCGGGCTTCAGGCCGCGCATCAGCTCGCGCGCGAACGCCGCCCCGCGGAACGACTCGGGGTCGTTGGGGTCGGGGTAGTTGTCGTCGCTGATCACGTCGACCTCGGCGGCCCACTTCCAGTAGTCGGCCGGCGGGAACGCGCCCATGAAGTTCGTGGTGATCGGCTGGGTGGCACCCGAGGCGCGGATGATGTCGCGCTCCATGACGTACAGCTCGAGCAGGGTGTCGGAGGTGAAGCGCTTGAAGTCGAGCACGCTCGTCGGATTGATGCTGTACGGCGCCTTGCGCGGCGGCAGGATCTGCTCGAACGCCGTGTAGCGCTGCGACCAGAAGTCGGTGCCCCAGGCGTGGTTGAGGGCGTCGATCGTCGAGTACCTGCGGTGCAGCCACAGCCGGAAGGCGTCGCGCGCCGAGTCGGAGTAGTCGTAGTGCAGATGGCAGCCGTACTCGTTGTTGACGTGCCACAGCACGACGGCCGGATGATGCGCATAGCGCTCGGCGAGCGCCGTGACCAGCTCGGCGGCGAGGCGGCGGTACACCGGTGACGAGGGGGCGAAGGCCTGTCGGCTGCCCGGCCAGAAGGTCGAGCCGTCGGCATCCTGGGGCAGCATCTCGGGGTAGGCGGTCGTGGCCCACGGGGGAGGGGATGCGGTGGCGGTGGCGAGGTCGACCTGGATGCCGCCCTCGTGCAGCAGCCCGATGATCTCGTCGAGCCACTCCCAGTCGAACTCACCCTCGGCGGGCTGGATGCGCGACCACGAGAAGATGCCGAGGCTCACCATCGTCACGCCCGCTTCGCGCATGAGCCGCACGTCTTCGGGCCACACCTCTCGTGGCCACTGCTCGGGGTTGTAGTCGGCGCCGTAGTGCATGGGTCTCCAGGGTCGAGGTCGATGACCGGTCCTGACGACCCTACTCGGGAAGCGCTTTCCTGGAAAAAGCACGACCCTGGGGGTTGCGATACAAGGACGCCCTAGTAAATCGACGGATCCCGAAGTACCATCGTCATAGTGCCAACGACGGCGCGAAGGGACATCGCACAATGACTCGTACCATTCCCCACTTCCTAGGCGGAAAGCACCTCACCCCAGAAGGGGGCCGCTTCGCCGACGTGTTCGATCCGAGCACCGGATCCGTCCAGGCGCGCGTGCCGCTGGCCTCCGCCGGCGAGGTCGCCGACGTGATCGCGAACGCCGAGGCCGCGCAGGTCGAGTGGGCCGCGACGAACCCCCAGAAGCGCGCTCGCGTGCTGCTGCGATTCCTCGATCTGGTGCAGCGCGAGATGCAGTCGCTCGCCGAGCTGCTCGCGAGCGAGCACGGTAAGACCGTCGACGACGCGAAGGGCGACATCCAGCGGGGCCTCGAGGTCATCGAGTTCTCCGCGGGGGCTCCGCACCTGCTCAAGGGCGAATACTCGACCGGCGCCGGTGCGGGAATCGACGTCTACTCGATGCGGCAGCCCCTCGGCGTCGTCGCGGCGATCACACCGTTCAACTTCCCCGCCATGATCCCGCTGTGGAAGGCGGGGCCCGCGCTGGCCGCCGGCAACGCCGTGGTGCTCAAGCCCAGCGAGAGGGATCCCTCGGTGCCTGTGCGCATCGCCGAGCTGTTCCTCGAGGCAGGACTCCCCGCCGGCGTGCTCAACGTCGTGCACGGAGACAAGGAGGCCGTCGATGCCCTGCTGACCGACGACCGCATCCGGGCCGTCGGCTTCGTCGGCTCGACGCCGATCGCCGAGTACATCTACTCGACGGCCGCCGCGCACGGCAAGCGCGCGCAGTGCTTCGGCGGTGCCAAGAACCACATGATCGTGATGCCCGACGCCGATCTCGACCAGGCCGTCGACGCGCTGATCGGCTCGGGCTACGGCTCGGCGGGCGAGCGCTGCATGGCGATCTCGGTCGCGGTGCCGGTGGGGCAGGAGACCGCAGACGCTCTCGCCGCCAAGCTCACCGAGCGTGTGGCGCAGCTGCGCATCGGACCGTCGCTCTCAGCCGACGTCGACTACGGGCCGCTGGTCACGCGCGCTGCCGTCGAGCGGGTCGAGGGCTATATCCAGCAGGGCGTCGACGAGGGCGCGACGCTTCTCGCCGACGGGCGCGGGTTCTCCGTGCCGGGGCACGAGCAGGGCTTCTATCTCGGCCCCACGCTGTTCGACCACGTCACCACCGACATGGCGATCTACCGCGAGGAGATCTTCGGCCCGGTGCTCGTGATCGCCAGGGCCGCCGACTACGAGGAGGCGCTGCGCATGGCATCCGAGCACGAATACGGCAACGGCGTCGCGATCTTCACCCGCGACGGCGACGCCGCCCGCGACTTCGCCGCCCGCGTCGAGGTCGGCATGGTCGGTGTGAATGTGCCGATCCCCGTGCCGATCGCCTATTACACGTTCGGCGGGTGGAAGCGCAGCGGATTCGGCGACCTCAACCAGCACGGCGCCGACGCCTTCCGCTTCTACACGAAGACCAAGACCGTCACGAGCCGCTGGCCGTCTGCGGGGATCCGCGACGGCGCGAGCTTCGTGATCCCCACCATGCACTGACGATTCTTGTTCGTTGAGCGAGGCCGGCGAAGCCGACCGAGACGAAACGCACGACCCCAGGAGATGACATGACCATGACAACCGTCACCACCACCGCCGAAGAGCGCGAGGCCATTCTCGACGCCGTCCGGGACTTCGCCGACACCGAGCTCGCCCCGTTCGCGGCCGAGCGCGATGAGAAGCACATCTTCCCGCGGGAGTCGCTCGGCAAGGCCGGCGAACTCGGTCTCGGCGGCATCTACGTGCGCGAGGACTTCGGCGGCACCGGCCTCAGTCGCTCCGACACGGTCGCGATCTTCGAAGAGCTCGCCAAGGGCGACCCCGCGGTCGCCGCCTACATCTCCATCCACAACATGGTCGTCTGGATGATCGACACCTACGGCGATGACGCGCAGCGCGGCCGGTGGCTGCCCGCGCTCACCGCGATGCAGGCGTTCGGCGGGTACTGCCTGACGGAGCCGGGCGTCGGATCGGATGCCGCGAACGTCGCCACGAGTGCGGTGCGCGACGGAGACGACTACCTGCTCACGGGCGTGAAGCAGTTCATCTCGGGCGCCGGCGAGGCCGCGGTCTACGTCGTCATGGCGCGCACCGGCGAGCCGGGTGCCCGCGGCATCAGCGCCTTCCTGGTTCCCGGAGACGCCGAGGGCCTCAGCTTCGGCGCGCCCGAGAAGAAGATGGGCTGGCACGCGCAGCCGACCCGCCAGGTGATCCTCGACGGCGTGCGCATCCCCGCATCCGGAATGCTCGGCGACGAGGGACGCGGTTTCGCGATCGCGATGTCGGCGCTCAACGGCGGCCGTCTCAACATCGCGGCGTGCTCGCTCGGCGGTGCGCAGTGGGCCCTCGACCGTGCGGTGCAGTACGTGCACGAGCGCGTCGCGTTCGGCGAGCCGCTGGCCGAGAAGCAGTCGATCATGTTCGCGATCGCCGACATGCGCACCGACCTGCAGGCCGCTCGCCTCATGGTCAGGGACGGCGCTTCGGCGGTGGATGAGCAGGCGCCGGACGCGACGATGCGCTGCGCCATGGCCAAGCGCTTCGCGACGGATGCCGGATTCGACGTCGCCAACCGCGCTCTGCAGCTGCACGGCGGCTACGGCTATTTGCAGGACTACGGCATCGAGAGGGTCGTGCGCGACCTGCGGGTGCATCAGATCCTCGAGGGCACCAACGAGATCATGCGTCTGATCGTCGGCCGCGAGATGCTCCGACCCGCGGGGTCGGCGTCGCTCCAGCGGAGCGGCGAAGACCGGATGCGGAGCGCATCATGACTCGCATCGCCTTCCTCGGGCTCGGCCACATGGGCCTGCCCATGGCGAAGAACCTGGTCGCGGCGGGGCACGAGGTGCACGGGTTCGACCTGGTGCCGGCTGCGGTCGAGGCGGCGCAGGCCGCCGGCATCCCGGTCGCAGCGAGCGGAGCGGATGCCGTGCGCGACGCCGACGTGGTGATCACGATGTTCCCCGCCGGAAGGCATGTGATCGACGCCTACCGCACCGAGCTGCTGGCCGCCGCCCGCCCGAACACCCTCTTCATCGAGTCGTCGACGATCGCGGTCGATGAGGCCCGTGCGGCGCATGCGCTGGCGCTCGCCGCGGGGCATCGCAACGTCGACGCCCCCGTGTCGGGCGGCGTCGTGGGCGCCGAGAACGGAACACTCGCCTTCATGGTCGGCGGTTCCGACGACGACTTCTCGGCCGCGCTGCCGCTGCTCGAGGCCATGGGAAAGCGCATCGTGCACTGCGGTGGCCCCGGACTCGGGCAGGCGGCGAAGGTCTGCAACAACATGATCCTCGCGGTGTCGCAGATCGCGGTCGCCGAGGCGTTCGTGCTCGGCGAACGGCTGGGGCTCGAGCATCAGGCGCTGTTCGACGTGGTCTCGCAGGCATCCGGTCAGTGCTGGTCGATCACGACCAACTGCCCCGTGCCGGGGCCGGTGCCGACGAGCCCGGCGAACCGCGACTACCAGCCCGGATTCGCCGGTGCACTCATGGCGAAGGACCTCGGGCTCGCGCTGCAGGCGATCGAGCAGACGTCGACCGATGCGCAGATGGGACGTCTCGCACAGCAGCTCTACGCGGCATTCGCCTCAGGAGACGGCGCGACCCGCGACTTCTCGGGCATCATCACCGACATCCGCGACGGCTCTGTGTGACGCACTCGCGACATACTGAGATGACCACGACGGAGAGGGTTTCACGATGACCGAGTACGAGACGATCCTGGTCGAGCAGCGCGGACGAGTCGGGTGGATCACCCTCAACCGTCCCGAGGCCCTCAATGCGCTGAACAGCCGCCTCGCCGAGGAGGTCACGGCTGCGGCTGTGGCGTTCGACGGCGACGACGGCGTGGGCGCGATCGTCGTCACGGGGTCGGAGAAGGCGTTCGCCGCGGGTGCTGACATCAAGGAGATGGAGTCGATGTCGGCCGCCGAGATGCTCGAGACCGACCACTTCGGCGTCTGGCACGAGTTCGCCGCGGTGCGCACCCCGGTGATCGCCGCCGTCTCGGGTTTCGCGCTCGGGGGAGGATGCGAGCTCGCGATGATGTGCGACATCATCCTCGCCGCCGATACCGCCAAGTTCGGCCAGCCCGAGATCAATCTCGGCGTCATCCCCGGCATGGGCGGCACGCAGCGCCTGATCCGCGCCGTCGGCTATTACAAGGCGGCCGAGCTGGTGCTGTCCGGCCGGTTCATGGGCGCCGAAGAGGCGGAGCGCTCCGGGCTCGTCTCGCGGGTGGTGCCTGCATCCGAGCTGCTCGCGGAGGCGACGACGCTGGCCGAGACGATCGCGTCGAAGTCGCTGCCGTCGGTGTTCGCCGCCAAAGCCGCCCTCGACGCCGCGATGGAGACGACGCTCGCCGACGGTCTGGCCCATGAGAAGAAGGCGTTCGCCGCGCTCTTCGACACCGAGGACCAGAAGGAAGGCATGTCGGCCTTCCGGGAGAAGCGTGCGCCCGACTTCCGCAACCGCTGACCTCCGCGGAGGCGGCGGCGCCCGGCGGTTCACAATTCAGCATGCATGGCGCCATAGAGTCCCGTCGGCGCCGATCTGGCACGCCGGTCAGCGGTTGATGCTGAGCTGTGAACGAGCGGCGGGCGGCTCAGCCGCGCAGCGCGGCGACGATCTTCTCGACGCGGCGGTCGCGGGTCGCATCCTGCTTCGCGTCAGCCACGGTGCGGGCATGCTCCTTGCGCACGGAGTACGAGAGGGCGTCGAAGGCCCCGCGCAGCGCAGGGTCGGCATCGAGGGCCGCAGCCAGGGCGGGCGGGATGTCGACCTGGCGCTCGGCGGCATCCAGACGGATGACGGCCTCGACCTCCTGGTCGATCTCCACACCGAGGTCGGCCCGCACGGCTTTGCTGAAGCCGATCATGTTCTGCCCGCCCATGCGGGCCACGCGCAGACGTGCGGTGCGTCCTCCGATCGTGACGGCGACCGGAAAGGTCTTGCCCGCCCCGAACGACGCGACCTGCTCGTCGGAGAGGATGATCGCGGCGGCCGGGCCGCGGCCTTCGAGAGTCGTGTGCACGCGCAGCTCGCTCATGCGGGCAGTGTACCCCCGTGCCCGTCCGCTTCGGCCTCCGCCTCTGCGGCCAGCTGGTCGTTGCGCGCTTCGATCAGGCGACGCATGTACTCGCGGAGCACGAGCCGGTCGACCAGTCGTCCGATCGGGCCGAACGGCGAATGGAACCTGATCGTGTCGCGCATCAGCGTGCCCCGCGGGTGCTCCTCGAACACGTGCTCGTGCCAGAACGCGCCGAATGGTCCCGAGATCTGCCGGTCGCGGAACCCGCGCGGCGGATCGACGTCGTACACGATCGACCGCAGACGGAACGGGATGCCGAAGTGCCGTGCCCGCCAGGTGACGGTCGACCCTTCGCTGAACACGCCGCCCGCCGGGGCCTCGACCATCGTCTCGCCGTACCGTGCCATCGACCGCAGATGCAGCCCGGGGTCGAGGGCGATCGCGAAGACGTGGGCGGGAGCAGCCGAGATCACGCGTTCGAGCACGAACTCGGCCATGTCAGAGGGCGTCCGGCTGCGGCTTCGGGTCGCTGAAGTCGCCGGCGGCCTTGCGCATGCGGGCCACGATCGCGACGAGCTCGGTCGCGTCCGCCTTGCTGACCCCGGGGTCGGCGAAGACATCGGCGTTGAGGGCGGAGGTGGCGCGTTCGACGAGTTCGCGGCCGGAGTCGGTCAGGGCGAGCAGTGCAGCGCGGCCGTCGTGAGGGTGCGGCTCGCGCACGATCAGCCCATCGCGCACCAGACGCTCGGCCGTGCTCGTGACGGTCGTCGCATGCACCTGGAGTCGGGCGACCACGCTCGACAGCGGCAGGCGGCCCGCCCGGCTGAACGCCAGCAGGCGCAGCATCTCGTAGCGGGCGAAGCTCAGGGCGAACGGCTTGAGAGCGGCATCCACCCTGGCGAGCAGCAGCTGCTGGGCCCGCATCACCGAGGTGACCACGGTCATGCCGTCGGCGGCATCCGACCAGCCGTGCGCGAGCCATTGCCGCTTCGCCTCAGCGAGCGGATCGACAGGCAGAGGACGGGGTCGGACCACGGTTCTACGGTAGGGCATCGGGCCGGGACTCCGGGGATGCGCCCGCCGGAACGGCGAGTGGTCCTCAGTCGCTCGTCGGGTGGAACTCAGTATCAGGGGACTAGAATCGACGCAGTCGTGAGGAGCAATCGATGAAGATCTTCGTCCTGGTCAAAGAGGTGCCGGACACCTACGGCGACCGCAAGCTGAATCTCGAGACAGGACTCGCCGAGCGAGGTGCCGGCGACGTCGTTCTCGATGAGATCACCGAGCGCGCGCTCGAGGTCGCGCTGAGCCATGCCGACAAGAACGAGGGCACCGAGGTCGTCGCCGTGGCGATGGCTCCCGGCGGCTCGACGGCGTCGGTGCGGCGGGCGCTCGCGATCGGCGCAGGCTCGGCCGTGCACATCGCCGACGAGCAGCTCGCCGGAGCCGATCTCGGGCTCACGGCGGAGACCCTGGCGGCGGCGATCCGCCGCGGCGCACCCGACCTGGTGATCACGGGCAACCTGTCGACCGACGGTTCGGGCGGAGTGATGGCCGCGATGCTCGCCGAGCACCTCGGCTGGGCGCACGCGACCGCGCTCACGAGCGTCGAGATCACGCCTGAGGGCATCACGGGCACGCGAGGGGCGGATGCCGGAGCGCAGCCGATCTCGGCATCCCTTCCCGCCGTCATCTCGATCACCGAAGCGCTGCCCGACGCGCGCTTCCCGAATTTCAAGGGCATCATGGCGGCGAAGAAGAAGCCGCTCGAGGTCCTGACCCTCGACGACCTCGGCGTCTCGGCCGACCCGGGCGCGGCTCCCCGCACGATCATGACGTCGGTCGCCGAGAAGCCGCCTCGTGCGGCCGGCGTGAAGATCGTCGATGAGGGCGATGCCGCCGAGAAGCTCGTCGACTACCTCGTGCAGAACAGGCTGGTGTGACATGACCTACCCCGAGAACCCGATCCTCGTCGTCGTCGACCTCGACCCGGCAGGCAACCCCGCCAGCAGCACGGCGGCCCTGATCGGCGCCGCCTCGACCGTCGGCGCACCGGTCGCGCTCGTCGTCGGCGGATCCGCGGATGCCGCATCGAAGGTCGCCGAGGCGGGAGCATCCGTGGTGCTGACGGCCGACGCCGACGAGACGATCCTCACGGTGCCGATCGTCGATGCGCTGCATGCCGCCTTCGAGCAGGTGCGACCGGATGCCGTGCTCATCTCGAACTCGATCGCGGGGCGCGACGTCGCGGGCCGGTTCGCGGTGCGCGCGAAGCTGGCGCTGTCGGTCGATGCCGTAGGCGTCTCGCGAGATGACGAGGGCATCGTGGCGAACCACTCCGTGTACGGCGGCGCCTACCTCACCGACTCGGCCCCCACATTCGGGGCTCCGGTGATCACCGTGCGCCAGGGCGCTGTCGACGCTCGGGCAGAGGCGGTCGCGTCGCCGACCGTCGAAGCCCTGACCGTCGCGGCATCCGGCTCCCCTGCCGCCACCGTCGGCGCTGTCGAAGCGGTCGAGGCCACGTCGTCCCGGCCCGAGCTGCGCGGGGCGACCCGGGTCGTCTCGGGCGGCCGCGGACTCGCGTCGAAAGAGAAGTTCGTGCTCGTCGAAGAGCTCGCCGATGCGCTCGGTGCGGCCGTCGGCGCATCGCGGGCCGCCGTGGATGCCGGATACATCCCGCAGTCTCATCAGGTCGGTCAGACCGGTGTCTCGGTGTCGCCGCAGCTGTACGTCGCTCTCGGCATCTCCGGTGCGATCCAGCACCGTGCGGGCATGCAGACGGCCAAGAACATCGTCGCGATCAACAAAGACGGCGAGGCGCCGATCTTCGATGTCGCCGACTTCGGCATCGTCGGCGACCTGTTCACGATCGTCCCGCAGGTGATCGCGGGCCTCGAGGCGCGGAAGAAGTAGCCATGGCGACGCGAACGCTCAGGCGCGGACTCCCGCGCGTGCCCGGCGGCGAGCCGTGGCCTCCCGGGCTCGCGGTCGACGTCGGCGAAGGCGACGTGTCGACGTCGCCGTCCTCGCTCGGCGAGCAGGAGAGCGCGTCCCCGGTCGTCGCCGAGCGGGAGAGCGCCTCGCCGGTCGTCGAGTCGGCGGTCGCCTCGCCGGTCGTCGACCCGGTGGAGGCCGCCTCCCCGGTCGTCGAGCGAGGAGCGGAGCGACGAGACGACACGCGCCACGCTGCGAGCGCTCCCCCCGCATCCGTGCGTCGCGGTCTTCCACGCATGCCGGGCGGAGAGCCCTGGCCGCCCGCGGGTGTGGTGCCTATCGGTGCGGAGGGCGTTTCGTCTCGGTCGGCGTCGCCGTCATCGCTCGACGAGCAGGAGAGTGCGCCCCCGGCCGTCGCTGCGGCTGTCGCCTCTCCGGTCGTCGAGAGCGCCGCTCCCTCCCCGGTCGTCGAGAGCGCCGCTTCCTCCCCGGTCGTCGAGCGAGGAGCGCAGCGACGAGACGAGACGCGCCACGCTGCGAGCGCGGCCGCCACCGCGTCATCCGTGCGTCGCGGTCTTCCGCGCACACCGGGAGGCGAGCCCTGGCCGCCCGCCGGCACCGAAGCCGTGGTCATCGAGCGCGTTTCTTCTCGGTCGGCTTCGCCGTCCTCGCCCGACGACCGGGAGGACGCTTCGGTCGCCGCTCCGTCCACGGCCGTGGCCCCGGCAGCCGCATCCTTCGCCCTCGGCGATCCCTCGATGCCGCTGCCCACCCCGCAGACGGTCTGGAACGGCAGCGCGCCGCGTCATATCACGGCGACCGCTCCGACATCCGCTCGCCCTCGACCCTCCTGGACCCAGGCGATCGCCGGTCTGCTCGGGGCCGCGGCCCTCGGCATCCTGGCCGCGGCAGCCGTGGCCTTCGTGCGGGCGCTGCTGAGCTTCCCCTTCATGCAGGACTTCCTCGCGGCCTTCCCCGGCGAATACGAGCCGGCCGTCGCCGTCGAGCCCGGGTTCGCGCCGTGGACCAACTGGGCGCACTTCTTCAACGTGTTCCTGATGGTGCTGATCATCCGGTCGGGTCTGCGGATCCGCAACGAGAAGCGGCCGACCGCCTTCTGGACCCCGCGAGGTGACCCCAAGGGCAAGGTCAGTCTGACGATCTGGTTCCACCAGGCGCTCGACATCCTGTGGCTCGTCAACGGCGTGATCTTCGTCGTGCTGCTGTTCGTCACCGGACACTGGGCGCGCATCGTGCCGACCAGCTGGGAGGTCATCCCCAACGCGCTGTCGGCGGCGCTGCAGTACGTGTCGTTCGACTGGCCGACCGAGCACGGCTGGGTGAACTACAACAGCCTGCAGCAGCTGGCCTATTTCGTGACCGTGTTCATCGCGGCGCCGCTTGCTGCGGCCACCGGATTCCGCATGTCGGGCATGTGGCCCAAGAAGGCCGAGCGGCTGTCGAGGGCGTATCCGATCGAGTGGGCCCGTGCGCTGCACTTCCCGGTCATGATCTACTTCGTGGTGTTCATCATCGGACACGTCGCGCTGGTGTTCCTCACCGGTTTCCTGCGCAACCTCAACCACATGTACGCGTCGTCGGATGCCGTCGGCTGGACGGGCTTCTGGGTCTTCGTGGCCTCCCTGGTGGTGATCGCCCTCGGCTGGGTCGCCGCCCGCCCGCTGGTCATCGCCCCGATCGCGAAGCTCTTCGGCACCGTGTCTGGCCGCTGACACGGTCCTGTCTTCCGCACAGACTGCAACCGGGCACACAGAGACGGCCCCCGCCGATGGGCGGGGGCCGTGTCGTGCTGCATCGTGAACGCGGTGGTCACGAGACGCAGAGATCAGCGCACGAAGCGCACCTCGGTGAGCGTCTCGCCGAGGAACGGCTCGGTGTGGCTGGCGCCGTCGAGCGCGAAGCCGTTGCGCGTATAGAAGCGATGTGCGCGGGGGTTGTCCTCCGCGACCCACAGGTAGAGGGGCTCGTCCTTCTCGACGGCCGCATCGAAGAGCTTCTGGCCGATGCCGGTCGAGTGGTACGCGTCGAGCAGGTAGATGAAGTACAGCTCGCGGAACGCGGGCGCGTCCTTGTCGCGGGCAGGGCCGGAGCCGACGAAGCCGACGATCTCGCCGTCGACGAGGGCGGCGCGCATCGTGAACTCGGGGCCCTGAGCGGCCCAGTGCGTCCACAGCTCGGCCATGCGACGGGGCGAGACCTTCTCGAGGGCTGCCTTGCTGATCAGGTGGTCGTAGGTCTCGTGCCAGCACTGCGCGTGCACGCGACCAAGGGCTTCCGCATCCACATCACGGACCGGACGGACGATGACTTCAGGCTGGGCTTCGGCGCTCATAGCGCGACTCTACGCGCGGCCTCCGCGAACCGGAAATCGAGCGGGAGCGTTCCCAGACCGCGGATGAGCGGCTGGAGGGATCGCACAACGATGTTCGTGATTCGTTCGCCGATGGCTACGATCAGTCCTCGTGAACGTGATCTGGCGCACTCTCCTCGTGATCCTCTCCGCCCGTCGCCGCGTGCGGCGAGGCAAGACCCTCGACGCAGCATCGGTCAGCAGCATCCGGCTGACGACCCTGCCGACCGACATCGACATCCTCCGTCACATGAACAACGGCCGATACCTGTCGCTCTTCGACCTCGGTCGGTGGGATCTGCTGATCCGCACAGGGCTGTTCGACGCCATGAACGAACGCGGCTGGTACGCCGTCGTCTCGAGCGAGACCGTGACGTTCCGCAAGTCGCTGCAGCTGTGGCAGCGGTTCGAGGTGCAGTCGCGCTTCATCGGTCATGACGACAAGGCGGTGTTCCTCGAGCACAGGGCGGTCGTCGGCGGCGAGATCTACGCCCGCGTCATCGTGCGATCGAGGATGCTGCGCCGCACCGGCGGCACGGTCAGCAACGAAGAGCTGTTCGCCGCCGTCGGCAAGCCCGAGGGTGTGCCCGAGATCGACTCCTGGGTACACGACTGGGCCGCAGCATCCGCTCTGCCTCCCGTGCGCACCCCGGCGCCGAGCGTGTGGAGCTGACGCCGTGACCGATCCGTGGGGTCTCGAGACGCGCACGCCGGGCTCGGTGCTGCTGGTCGGATGCGGCAAGCTCGGCATCCGCCTCGGCGAACGGCTCGTCGCACAGGGCTCAGAGGTCACGGCCATGCGGCGCAGCGCGGGCGACATGCCGTTCCCGACCATCGAGGCGGATCTGCGGCATCCGCTCGACCGTGAGTTGCCGGAGTTCGACTCGGTCGTGATCACTCTGCCGCCGAGCACCGAGGGCGACTCGATCTATCCACCGGCGCTGCGGGGGCTCGCGAAGGCCCTGCCGACGATGCCCGAGAGGGTCGTGTTCGTCTCGTCGACGCGCGTGTTCGAGGGACGCCCCGGCGAGACACCGCTGACCGAGCGCGATGCGCCGAAGGTGTCGAGCGAGCGGGGCGGCGATCTGGTCGAGGGCGAGCACCTGGCGATGGAGCTCTTCGGCGCGCGCATCGTGCGCCCGGCCGGCATCTACGGACCCGGTCGCGACTTCCTCATCCGGCGGGTGCGCGAGGGCGCAGCGGTCGACCACACCCGCCGCACCAACCGCATCCACGAGACCGATCTCGTGCGGCTGCTCGAGGCGATGCTGCGGGCCGACTCCGCGCCCCCGCTGATCCATGCCGTCGACCGCGAGCCCGTGCTGCTCGGAGACGTCGTCGCGCACATCGCCTCTCGCCTCGGAGTCGAGCCGCCCCCGCACCTCGATCCGGAGGTCGGCGGCGGGACGGTGCTGGAGGGGCGCCTGCTGCAGGAGTTCCTCGGCGATCTCGAGTATCCGACCTTCCGCGCGGGCTACGACGAGATGATCGCCGCGCTCTGAGCGCTTCCGCCCCGGTTCCGGTCGCACTCCGTGGCGTGCCTTCGCTCGATAGACGGCATGAACTGCGACCGGAACCACCCGACGCGACCGTCGCTCAACGGCAGGCGGGCACTGCAGTCCTAGGCTGAGCTCATGGCCGACCCGATGCCCACCGCGGATCCCGAATCCGTCTCGCTCGCGGACCGTGCCGTCGAGCTCGCCCGCCGTTGGGTGATCGAGGCAGCGGCCGCCGATGTCGATCCGGCGGCAGAGCGGCTCGCCGGTGTGCTGCAGGATGCCAACGGGCTGCCGTTCACGCTCGGATTCGTCGACGGCGTCATGCGCCCCGAGAGCCTGAGCGCCGCGGCATCCCAGCTGCACCGCATCGCTCCGATCGTGCCCGACTTCCTGCCCTGGTACCTGCGGTCTGCCGTGCGGCTCGGCGGCGGCGTCGCCCAGATGCTGCCGACCCCCGTGGTGCCCATCGCGCGTCGGGTGCTGCGTGACATGGTCGGCCACCTGGTGGTCGACGCCCGCCCCGCGAAGCTCGGACCGGCGATCGCGAAGATCCGTGAATCGGGCGCTCGGCTCAACCTCAATCTGCTCGGTGAGGCGGTGCTGGGTGAGGACGAGGCGCGGCGGCGGCTCGACGGCATCCACGAGCTGATCCGTCGCCCCGATGTCGACTACGTGTCGGTCAAGGTGTCGGCGATCGTCAGCCACATCTCGATGTGGGCGTTCGACGAGGTCGTCGAGTCGGTCGTCGAGCGACTGCTTCCGCTGTATCTGACGGCCGCCTCGGATCGCACCTTCATCAACCTCGACATGGAGGAGTACCGCGACCTCGACCTGACGATCGCGGTGTTCACCCGCATCCTCGAGGATCCCCGCCTCGACGGTCTCGAGGCGGGCATCGTGCTGCAGGCGTATCTGCCTGACGCCCTGCCGGCACTGCAGCAGCTCACCGCCTGGGCGCGCGAGCGGGTCGACCATGGCGGAGCCCCCATCAAGGTGCGGCTCGTCAAGGGAGCCAACCTCGCGATGGAGCGGGTCGAGGCGCGCATGCACGGATGGGCTCAGGCCACCTACGACACCAAGCTCGACACCGACGCCAACTATCTGCGCTGCCTCGACTGGGCGCTGCGGCCTGAGAACGTCGACGCGGTGCGCCTGGGCATCGCGGGCCACAACCTGTTCGGCATCGCCTATGCCTGGTTGCTCGCGGGGGAGCGCGGGGTTCGAGCGGGCGGAGTCGACGCCGCTGCCGCGACCACGGCCTCGCAGCCGCCGGTCGAGTTCGAGATGCTGCTCGGCATGGCGCAGGGGCAGGTGCAGGCAGTGTCGCGCGAGGTCGGCGAGGTGCTGCTCTACGTGCCGGTCGTGAACCCGGGCGAGTTCGATGTCGCCATCAGCTATCTCGTCCGCCGGCTCGAAGAGAACGCGTCGAGTGACAACTTCCTCTCCGCCGCGTTCCGGCTGGGCGACGACGAGACGCTCTTCGTGCGCGAGCGGGACAGGTTCCTCGACGCCCTCGATCGTTCGACGTCGTCGACGCTGCGGGTGGGCGCGCTGCGCGGCCAGGACCGACTGGCGCCGGTGCACGAGTCGATGCGCCCGGTGCCCGTGGCGCCCGCGCCCGAAGAGGGTCTGACCCAGGCGGTGCTCGGCATCTCCCGCGGTGCGGATGACACGGGCGGGCCGTTCCTCGAGACGGCGGTCTATGCCCCGCGCGAGCTCGACGAGGCGACCGGCGGTGCCCCCGGCTTCGCGAACACTCCTGACAGCGATCCGTCGCTTCCGGCCAACCGTGACTGGGCGCGCGAGATCCATGAGCGCATCGCGGACTCGACGCTCGGTGTCTCGACGATCGACGCGGCCCGCGTCGACGACGCCGACACGCTCGAGAGCACGATCGCCGGGGTGCGGGAGGCCGCTGCCCTGTGGGGCGCGCGGCCGGCCACCGAACGCGCCGAGGTGCTGCTGCGCGCGGCGGCCGCACTCGAGGGGCGCCGCGGAGACCTCATCGAGGTCGCCGCCTCCGAGACCGGCAAGGTGTTCGCCGAGGCCGACGTCGAAGTCAGCGAGGCCGTCGACTTCGCCCGCTACTACGCAGCCAAGGCCAGAGAGCTGGATGCCGTCGCCGGCGCCGCATTCGAACCCGCGCGCGTCACCGTCGTCACCCCACCGTGGAACTTCCCGCTCGCCATCCCGGCCGGGGGAGTGCTCGCCGCGCTCGCCGCAGGCTCGGGAGTCGTCTTCAAGCCCGCCCCGCAATCGCGCCGCTGCGCCGCCGTCATCGCCGAGATCCTGTGGGAGGTCGGTGTTCCGCGCGATGTGCTCGCGCTCGTGGACATCGAGGAGGGCGACCTCGGCCGTGAGCTGATCTCGCACGAGTCGGTGGACCGCGTCATCCTCACCGGGTCATGGGAGACCGCTGCCCTGTTCCGCTCGTGGCGGCCCGACCTGCCGCTGCTCGCCGAGACGAGCGGCAAGAACGCGATGATCATCACCCCGTCGGCCGATCTCGATCTCGCCGTCGCCGATCTGGTGCGCAGCGCCTTCGGGCATGCGGGGCAGAAGTGCTCGGCGGCGTCGCTCGCGATCCTCGTCGGACCGGTCGGGCGGTCGAAGAGATTCGCCCGTCAGCTGGCCGATGCGACTCGGTCGCTGCACGTCGGCTGGCCGACCGATCCGCTGGCCGAGGTCGGGCCCGTGATCGAGCGTCCCGAGGGCAAGCTCGCCTGGGCGCTCACCGAACTCGACCGCGACGAGAAGTGGCTCATCGAGCCCGCCCTCTCGGACGATGACCCCACCGGTCGGCTCTGGCGGCCGGGCATCCGCGTCGGGGTGCAGCCGGGGTCGCGCTTCCACACCGAGGAGTTCTTCGGTCCGGTGCTGGGCATCATGCACGCCCCGACGCTCGAGCGGGCGATCGAGCTGCAGAACGCGGTCGAGTACGGCCTGACGGCGGGACTGCACACGCAGGACCCGGCCGAGCTCGCCCTGTGGCTCGACCGGGTGCAGGCCGGAAACCTCTATGTGAACCGCGGCATCACCGGCGCGATCGTGCAGCGTCAGCCGTTCGGCGGGTGGAAGCGCTCATCGGTCGGCCCCGGGGCCAAGGCGGGCGGACCGAACTACCTGATCGGGCTCGGGTCCTGGCGCTCGAGCGGATCCGGCACGGTGTCGAGCACGCTGCATCTGCGTGGGCTCGACTCGCGCATCACCGACCTGATCGAGGCGGCGCAGCCCTCGCTCGGCTTCGAGGCGTTCGAGTGGCTGCGTCGTTCGGCGCTGTCGGACGCCCTCGCGTGGGATCGCGAGTTCGGCCAGGTGCGCGATGTGTCTCACCTGGGTGTCGAGCGCAACCTGTTCCGCTACCGCCCGGTGCCGGTCGCGATCAGGGCCACTGCGGACGCCGGCTGGCAGGAGCTGCTGCGCGTCGTCATCGCCGCGGTGCGCGCCGGGGCCGGATTCGTGCTGTCGACCCCCGTCGGGCTGCCCCCGGCAGTGCGCCACGCGCTCGCCGAACTCGGCGCGGTCGTCTACATGGAGACCGACGACGAATGGATCGAGCGGATGCGGCGTCGCGGCGACTCGAGCGGGGTGCGCGAGTCTCTCGGCGACGACGAGCTGCGCCCGAGCCGGGCACGACTGGTCGGCCCGCGCGAATCCGTGTCCGCGCTGCACCGTGCGCTCGCCGCGGCTGTGGGCGGCGACCCCGACCTCGCGGTGTACGAGGGCGAGGTCACCTCTGCCGGGCGCATCGAGCTGCTGCCCTTCGTGCACGAGCAGGCGATCGCGATCACCGCGCACCGTTACGGCAACCCCGACGACTGGAGCGCCGCGGTCATCTGAGGCGGTCGCGCTTCGGCATCCGTTCCGCCCTCGCCATCTCCGGCATCCCCTCACCCGCGGTCGACCACGCACCTACCGCCGCTGTGAATGGTCGAAAGAGCATCCGAAACGGGCGATTCGGATGCTCTTTCGACCACCCCTGTCGATGCGACCCGGTCAACAGACATCGCATGTAAAGAATTCTTGACACAGCGGATGCCGCAGGCGTACTGTCGTGTCAAGAATCTTTTACATGGGAGGCATCATGGTCTACGAAGAGCGCAACGCCTGGGCCGGTCTCATCGTCGGCGCGGTGGTGATCGGGGCGTATGTCGTCATCGTGCTGCAGCAGGCCGCCGGCGGACCGGTGACCGATGTCGACTGGTTCCCGCTCATGATGTGGACGATCGGTCTCGGCATCGTGGCCACGATCGTGCTCAGCATCGTCTGGGGGATGATCGCCGGTGCGAAGGATCCCGACGGGGTCGGCAAGTCCGATGTCCGCGACCGCGACATCAGCCGCATGGGCAGTCGGGTCGAACAGTCCTTCGTCGTGATCGCCGGTCTCGGCGTGATCACCCTCTGCGCGGTGGGCGCCGACCTCTTCTGGATCGCCAACACCATGTTCGCGGGGTTCGCCGTCTCGGCCATGGTCGGCAGCGTCGCGCGAGTCGTCGCCTACCGTCGGGGACTCGTCTGATGGTCAAGCCCACGCTCGTCTCCAACCGCATCCGCGCTCACCGCGAAGCGGCCGGACTCACCCAGGCCGAACTCGCCCGCAGCATCGGCGTGACCAGGCAGACGCTCATCGCGATCGAGCAGGAGAAGTACTCCCCGTCGCTCGAGCTCGCGTTCCAGATCGCCCGCGCTTTCGGCGTGGGGCTCGACGACCTGTTCCAGTACCCGCAACCCACGAGCACGGAGGTGTGACGTGACCGAGACCGACAAGACCCCGACGAACGAGACCGAGATGATGCCGGCGTGGCGTCGCGAGACCTACGGCTCGGCCGATGGCTTCCGCCTCGAGCAGATCCCCGTTCCCACCCCGCGGTCGGGCGAGGTGGTGCTGCGAGTCGAGGCGACCGCGCTCCACGCCGGCGACGTGCGTCTCATGCTCGGCGATCCGCTGCTCGTGCGCCCCATCTTCGGGCTGACGCGCCCCAAGTACCCGGTGCGCGGGATGGAGGTCGCCGGAACCGTCGTGGCAGTGGGCCCGAACGCGATCGGCGCCGAGCTCGGAGAGCGTGTCGTCGGCGAGCTCACCGGGGGCGGGGGACTCGCGTCGCATGTCGCTGCGTCCGCTGCGCGTCTCGTGCCGATCCCGCCCGACGTCACCTCCGAGACCGCCGCGTGCCTGACGATCTCGGCGGGCACGGCCTGGCAGGCACTCGACCGTGCGGGGATCGGCTTCCGTGCCGCCAAGGGCACTGCGGCCGGACACATCCCGCGCGTTCTCGTGATCGGTGCGTCCGGGGGAGTCGGCACATTCGCCGTGCAGCTCGCAGCGCTGCGCGGGGCCGAGGTCTGGGCCACGTGCGGAGAACGCAACTTCCGGCTCGTCGAGCACCTCGGCGCCGTGCGCACCCTCGACCACCGCACCTCACCGCTGGCCGACCTGCCGGCCGCGCATTTCGACGCGGTGATCGACATCGCCGGCGGCCTGGGCCTTCGCGAACTGCAGCGCCTCGTCGTGCCCGGCGGCTCGGTGGTGCTCGTGGCAGGCGACGGAGGGCACGTCCTCGGGCCGATACCTCGCATCCTCAAGGCGGTGTTCCTGTCGATCGGGTCGCGTCGCCGCATCCGCCCGCTGGCGGCGACACCGCGCCCCGAGATCCTCGCCAAGCTGCTCGAGCTCACCGCTGAGGGGCGCATCACGCCGGTCGTCGAGCGGGAGTACCCCTTCGACGAGGCATCCGCCGCCCTGGCCCACCTCGAAGCGGGCCACACGGTGGGCAAGGTGGTCGTGCACGGACCCTGACCGCGACGGGCCGCGCTCTGGCGGCGTTCAGGGGCGGATGACAGAATGGATGCTGGCGTGCCCGAGTCGCATCTTCCCCCTGGCGTCGGCTCTCACCGAGCGACGCGGGTCGAAGGACCGCCGGGCCCCTGGACAGCGTCCGCCGCATCCGTTCGAGGAGCCCCATGTCTGTCGAAACCACCGCGCCGGCATCCGAGACCGCAACCCCGGTCCGCACCGCACACCACCGTCACTATCTGATGTGCAAGCCGTCGCACTTCACGGTGAACTACTCGATCAACCCGTGGATGGAGCCGGCGAAGCCGACCGACACCGCACGGGCCGTCGAGCAGTGGCAGAAGCTGCACGACCTCTACCTCGAGCTCGGCCACGAGGTCGAGCTGATCGAGCCCCTCGCCGGGTATCCCGACATGGTCTACACCGCGAACGGCGGGTTCCTGATCGACGGCCGCGCCTATGTGCCGAAGTTCCGCTTCGTCGAGCGTCAGGGAGAGGCCCCCGCGTTCGCGGACTGGTTCCGCGGTGCCGGCTACGACACCGTGCTCCCCGAAGAGGTCAACGAGGGCGAGGGGGACTTCCTGCTCGTCGGCGATGTGATCCTCGCGGGCACCGGGTTCCGCTCGACCGGCGACAGCCACCGCGAGGTCGGGGAGGTGTTCGGCCGCGAGGTCGTGTCTCTCAACCTCGTCGACCCGCGCTTCTATCACCTCGACACCGCGATCGCGGTGCTCGACCCCGTGCAGGGTGTCGAGAACGGCGGCCCCGAGCGCGCGAACATCGCGTATCTGCCCGGCGCCTTCGACGACGAGAGCCGCGCCGTCCTCGAGGAGCGCTTCCCCGATGCCATCCTCGTGTCCGACGAAGACGGATCGGTGTTCGGCCTCAACTCGGCGAGCGACGGCTACAACGTGGTCATCTCGCCGCGCGCCCTCGGTTTCGAGAAGCAGCTGCGCGAGCGCGGCTACAACCCGATCATGATCGACCTCTCCGAGCTGCTGCTCGGCGGCGGCGGCATCAAGTGCTGCACCCTCGAACTGCGCGGTGAGGCGTGACCGCGGTCGACGCCGAGGTGTCGGCTGAGCCGCACGTCGCCCACAACTATCACCCCCTGCCGGTCAACATCGCCCGCGGTGACGGAGCCTGGGTGACGGATGTCGAGGGCAAGCGCTACCTCGACCTGCTCGCCGCCTATTCGGCTGTGAACTTCGGCCACCGGCATCCCGCGCTCGTCGCTGCTCTCACCGAGCAGCTCGGTCGGGTCACGCTCGTCAGCCGGGCGTTCCAGAGCGATCGGCTCGAGCCGTTCGCGGCGGCGCTCGCGAAGCTGGCGGGCAAAGACATGGTGCTGCCGATGAACACCGGTGCCGAAGCGGTCGAGACGGGCATCAAGGTCGCCCGAGCCTGGGGGTACCGCGTCAAGGGCATCGCGGACGGCCGGGCGCGGATCATCGTCGCCGCCGGGAACTTCCACGGCCGCACCACCACGATCGTCAGCTTCAGCGACGACGAGCAGGCGCGGGCGGACTTCGGTCCCTACACGCCGGGCTTCGACGTGGTCCCCTACGGGGATGCGGATGCCGTCGCCGCCGCGATCACCGACGACACCGCCGCCGTGCTGATCGAGCCGATCCAGGGTGAGGGCGGGGTGGTGATCCCGCCGGAGGGATACCTGCGCCGCATCCGCGAGATCTGCGACGAGAAGAACGTGCTGTTCATCGCAGATGAGATCCAGTCCGGACTCGGACGCGTCGGCGAGACCTTCGCGTGCGACCGCGAGGGTGTCGTGCCCGACCTGTACCTGCTGGGCAAGGCGCTGGGCGGCGGCATCCTGCCGGTGTCCGCTGTGGTGGGCGATGCCGACGTGCTCGGAGTCATCCGTCCGGGCGAGCACGGCTCGACCTTCGGAGGCAACCCGCTCGCCGCGGCCGTCGGGCTGCGGGTCGTCGAGATGCTCGAATCGGGGGAGTTCCAGGAGCGCGCTCGCGCACTCGGCGCTCACCTCGGAGCCGCTCTCGAACCGCTGAAGGGTCATGGCGTCACCGAGGTGCGCATCGCCGGCCTGTGGGCAGGCGTCGACATCGACCCCGCCAAGGGCACCGGGCGTGAGATCGCCGAGAAGCTGCTCGACCGTGGGGTGCTGGTGAAAGACACGCATGGGCAGACCATCCGCATCGCGCCGCCGCTCGTCATCCGGGCGACCGAGCTCGACTGGGCGGTCGAGCAGCTGAAGCTGGTCCTCGGAGCCTGAATCCCCTGTCCGCCGGGCGACACGCCCGGCGGACAACCCGGATTTGCCGGGACCCCGGAACCCACGTAACTTATTACTTGTTCGCCCCACAGGGAAGCGGAGAGGCCGAGAGCTTCACCCCCCTCAAGCGGAGAACCACCTCCACTCGATCAGCTCCTCGGAGCAGATCGCAGACACACTTCTGTCTGACCTGGAGCTTCCACTACGGACAAGCGATCGATTTGACAGCGAGTCCGGAACGGATAAGCTAGTGAAGTTGCCTCGGCGGCCTTGAGCCCCGAGCAGCAGATCTGGTTCTGAACATCACGGCGTGTCGATTTGACAGCCGGAAATGCGAAGATAAGATAGAGAAGTTGCCCTTCGGGCCTGGTTGTGATGACTGGGTCGTGGGAGCATCCGATCCTTGAGAA
>NZ_JXQX01000031.1:0-31724 GCF_000834175.1 Microbacterium sp. MEJ108Y
CTGTCTTCTGCTTCAAAACTCTGGCGCGACCCCGGGGGCACGTTGAAGGCGCCGTCGATCTCGCCGGCCGTGAGAGCCGAGGTGAGGGTCGCGCCATCGGTGACGAAGACGAAGCGGATGCGCTCGGTGAGCGGGGTGCCGTTCCAGTAGTCGGGGTTGGCGGTGACCGAGATCTCGGTTCCGGGCTTCCACTCGTCGAGCTGGTACGGACCGGCGCACATCAGGCCGCCGCCGGAGGTGCCGAGGTCTTGACCGACGGTGTCGCCGAAGGCCTTGCTCATCACCGCGCCGCCCCCGCCGCCGAGAGCGTCGCGGAACGTCGTGTCGGGTGCGGTGAAGTGCACGACGACCGTGTCGTCGCCCGCAGTCTCGACGCTCTCGATCAGAGCGAAGGCCGCGTACCACTGCGACGCGGGGGTGCGGTTGCGCTCGAGGCTGTAGGCCACGTCTGCGGCGGTGACCGGGGTGCCGTCCCAGAAGGTGACGCCATCGCGCACGGTGATCTCGAAGGTCACCGGATCGACCCACTCCGCCTTCTCGGCGATGCCCGCTTCGAGGGTGAAGTCGGGTTCGACCGTGAGCAGGCTGTCGCAGAGGTTGGGGATGATGATGTTGGCCGATGACGAGGGGTCGAGCGTCTGCGGCTCGCCCTCGACGACCGCCCAGGTCACCTCGTCGACGGCGGTGGTGGCTGCGGGCAGAGCGGTGACGAGCGACGAGGCGTCGATCTCATCAGGGGAGGAGTCGGTCGTGCCGGTGCGCGGCGCGCAGGCGGTGGCGACGAGAACGGTCGCTGTCGCCAGGGCGGCGGCGACGGTGAACCGGCGTCGGGTGGTGCGGGTCATGTCGGGTCCTCTCAGGTGCGTGCAGCGGGGGCGTCGTCGACCCCGCCGGGAGTAGATGGTGCAGGCAGTGCTGGTGGAGTAGATGGTGCAGGCAGTGCTGGTGGAGCGGGTGGTGCGGGTGATTCAGGTGGTGCGGCTCATCTGACTACGTAGACGCGGATGCAGATCTGCTCGTCCTCGTCTCGGGCGAGGCCGATGAACTGATTCCGGCTCAACCAGCTGTGCGCCGGGGCGTCGGTCTGGAACACGGGGGCGGTGCGGAAGTACGACGTGCCATCGGCCTCTTCGCGGTAGTAGCCGCGGTTGAGGATGTCGATCGCCGATCCGTCCGATGCCCGCAGCAGGTAGCGCGCTTCGAGCTGGAAGGTGCCGTCGCGCTCGACCGACCAGTCGCCGCCGCCCGCGATGACCGAGCCCTGCAGCAGCGGGCCGTCGACGGTGCCGCCGGTGATCGGTGTGAAGGCGAGCACTTCGTGCGGGCCGCGGCCGAGGTGGATGTCGGTGTCGACGTCGACGCGGATCTCGAAGGCGTACTCGAGGATCGGTTCGGGCTGAGGGGAAGGCGTGGTCATGACAGTTCTCCATCCAGGACGGGAAGGTGGATCGTGAGGCCGTCGGATCCACCGATCGTGAGGTGCTGCAGGTTGGTCGCCGTCGGCCCCCAGGCCCAGGGGTCGGCGCCCGTGCCGGTCTGCGGCACGAACTCGGGGTAGTCGCTGCTCGACACGTGCACCCGAAGGCTGTGTCCGGCGCGCAGCCGGTAGCCGACCTGGCCCAGGTCGAGGTCGAGGGCCGCAGGTTCTGTGGCATCGGCGACCTGACGCTGCCCGCGGGCGATGCGCAGTGCGGTGCCGTCGGGTGCGAGATCGAGCAGCCGGACGAACAGATCCATCACGGGGCCGTCGGAGCGGACGGTCGCGGTGGCGGTCACGGGGCCCGCGAGGTCGACATCGGCCGCGACCGGAGCGGAGGTGAAGACGAGCACGTCGTCGCGTGCGCCGATCGGCGCCTCGTCGGGGAGTTCGAGCAGGAACGAGAACGCATCCTCGGCGCTCGACGGCACGAGGTCATCGGGGTCGTGGGTCCACGTCAGCTCGGTCGGCTGCGCCGCGGCATCCTGTGCCAGTCCTCCCTCGGCGGTCGCCTGCAGCGCGACGGAGCGGATGCCGGCGGGCGGCCACGCCGCATCCGTCCGCTCTTCTTCGGTGCCCGCGAGGTTCCAACGCACGGCGGGGATGTCGGCGGGGGAGCCGTTGCCACGCACGTACACCTCGAAGAACTCGAGCGTCGGGTCGAGGGTGCGGGGGAGCAGGGCGCGAATCTGCTCGTCGGTGCGTTCTGCGACGCGGTCTGCGGGGTCGCTCAGCAGTTCGTAGCCCTCGTGATCGATCGACTCGATGCGCAGGTGGTGGTGTGCGGCCCACGCCGGGTTCTTCGTGATGTCCGCGACGTCGGACCACGACAGGGGCGAGCAGTTGTCCCACCAGCCGATCGTGTGCAGCGCGGGAACCGAGCGCGCGGCGAAGGGGGATCCGAGGGGGAAGCGGGGCAGGTGCACTGGGCGCGGGTACCACTGGTCGTACGAGATCGATCGCTCGCCCGCGTCGGCGAGGAACTCCTCGACCTGAGCTGCGAAGTCGCGTCGCGTCCAATCGGGCTCCCACATGTAGGTGTCGTTGCCGTGGAAGTGGCTGACCGGATACAGGTAGGTGATCGTCCATTCGACGTTCGAGGTGCGCTCGCCGGGTGCGCGATGCACGGGCTCGCCCAGGCCGGTGCCGGTGACGCGGGGTGCGATCGCCTTGAGGGCGGGGTGGCCGCTGGCGGCTGCCGCCCACTGCGTGTAGCCGTAGTAGCTGTCTCCCCACATCGCCACGCGGCCGTTCGACCAGGGCTGCTGCACGATCCAGTCGAGGGTGTCCTCACCGTCTCGCACCTCGTTGACGAAGAGCAGCGCCTCGCCCTCGGAGCGGAACTTGCCCCGCACGTCCTGCGCGACCACGCGGTACCCGTGCGCCATCAGGTATTCGGCGATCAGCGGGATGTAGGTGTAGCTGCCGCTCTTGTCGTAGGGCAGGCGGATGAGGATGGTGTCGCCGGCCGCATCGCCGTCGTCAGTGGGGAGATAGATGTCGGCCGCGAGCAGCACTCCGTCACGCATCCGGACGCGGGCGGGGCGTGCCAGATCGCTCTCGGGAGCCGCGGGAATGCGGATGAAGCTGGTCATGACTCTCCTTCTGGACCTCGGCGCCGGGGAGACCGCGGTGCTCGATGAATCACAACGTAAGTCCGGCGCAGTTAATAGTCAAGTCTGACTAGACTAAAAACTTGTAACATCTATGTATCCTGCTGATGCAGGGAAAGAGGGGGACCGATGGCACGTCCGACCGTGGCCGCAGAACGCCGCGACCAGATCATCGAGGCCACGTTGCAGACCGTGGCGGAGCACGGCATCGCCGGCACGTCGCTCGACCGCATCGCGGAAGCCGCCGGGATGTCGCGCGGACACGTGCGCCACTTCGTCGGCAATCGTGATCAGCTGCTCGCCGACACCGCCCGGCACGTGTTCGCCGACGAGACGGGCACCCTGACGATCCTGCCGTCGACGCTGGTGACGTTCACCGACGCGCTCGACTATCTGTTCGGCGAGGAGTTCACCCGATCAGACACCGAGAACGCCGTCGTCCTCGGGTTCGTCGAGCTCTCGCGTACCAACCCGCCGATCGCCGAGGTGCTCACCGAGGCCTATGGCCACACGCGCACCACCCTCGCCGAGCTCGCCGCCGCTGAGTACCCGAAGGCGGATGCGGCGACATGCGAGCTCGTCGCCGACGGCACGCTCTCAGCCGCGCTCGGCAACGTCTTCATGGGCGACTTCAACCCCGACGAGGTCCGCACCGCCCGGGTGCGCCGGGCCGTCGAGACGCTGCTCGCCGCCCTCTGACGTTCGACGTCGGGGGCCGCTGCGGGCCCCGACACGAGAGGATGGTTCGGTGCCGATCTCCTCCGACCGTCCGGATTGCTTCCGCCTGCCGGCCGTCGACGCCGCGGCGATCCGGACGCGCCCGGACCAGCTGCACCTCGTGCCGCCGGACAGCGCGGCTGACGCGTCGGCGATCATCGAGAGCCACCGGCGAGCGCGCGTCGCCCGCGGCAGGAGCGATGCGATCGGGTGTCTCGTCCCGATCGCCGGCGGTCTCCTGCTCGCGGTCGTGGCCGGCGTGGTGATCGCGTCGCTCCGACTGCCGTTTCGAGACGCGGCCATCGCCGTCGGGCTGCTGTTCGTCCTGGGTGCCGTGGTGACCGCAGTCATCGCCTCGCGCGCGCGACCGACCGCCCTCACCCCGAAGCCCTTGCCGTCGGTGCTGATCCATCCCCTCGTGGTGGCTGGGGCCCCGGCGGACCTGACCGCCCGGGACATCGAGCTCGCGTCGCAGGTGCTCGACGAGCGGGACCGTGCCGACGCCGACCTCCGAAAGGCCCGCGCCGACGCGCAGCTCACCGACGAGGAACGATACGTCTCCCCGGGAGACCGATCGACCTGGTACTTCCGTCCGGAAGACCTGCCCGGCCTCGAGCGCACAGCAGACGACGCGGAGAAGCAGGCGCGTGCTGTCGCCGACCGACTCGGTATCGTCCTCGGTTCGGACGGCGGCAGCGGCTCAGCACCGGAAGCCTGACGCCGCCTGCACGGCGATCCCCGCATTCGCGGCGATACCGGCACCCCTCAGGCGATGTAGATCTTGCGGAGCGTCTCGGTGACCGTCCACACGGTGCGCTGGCCCTCGGACAGTCGCACGACCGACCCGGGGTCGACCTCGATCGCAGGCAGCGCCGGTTCGACGAACTCGATGCGAGCGTGACCTGAGAGCACGACGAACACCTCGTCGGCCTCGGTGTCGGATGCCGTGCCCGGCGTCATCTCCCAGATGCCGACCTCGACCTCGCCGAGGGTCGCCAGCGGGTGCGTGGCGGAGGTCGGCCGGCCGATCAGCACCTCGTCCGACGGCAACGGCGAGTGCGCGAGCGGCAGCGCCGCGGCATCCACTCCGGTTCCCGATGCGAGCTCGCTCACGAGTCGAACCCCATGCCGACGGCGTCCAGCGTCTTGAGGAACAGGTTGCGCTTGCCCTCGTTGTGGTCGGCCTGGTCCATCGCGGCGCGCACGAGGTTGACGCCGATCGAGGCGACGGGCTCGGGCGGGAACGGGATCGGCTTCTCGCGCACCATCGCGAGCTCGGTGCGCTCGGTCGGCTCGCCGGTCAGCTTGTCGAGCATGACGTCGGCGGCGAAGCGGGCGGCGCCGACGCCGAGGCCGGTGAAGCCGGTCGCATACGCGACCCGACCCTTGCGGGCGGTGCCGAAGAACGCGCAGAAGCGGCTCGACGAGTCGATCGCCCCCGCCCAGCGGTGAGTGAAGCGCAGGCCCTCGAGCTGCGGGAACGTCGTGAAGAAGTGTGAGGCGAGCTTGCGGTGGCTCTCGGCACGGTCCTCGTATTCGGGACGCACCTTGCCGCCGAAGTGGTAGACCGCGTCGTATCCGCCGAACAGGATGCGGTTGTCGGCCGTGAGCCGGTAGTAGTGGAACTGGTTGGCGCTGTCGGCCAGGCCCTGACGGTTCGCCCATCCGATCGAGGCGAGCTGCTCGTCGGTCAGCGGCTCGGTCATCAGCACGTAGTCGTAGACGGGAACGGTCATCAGGCGGTTGCGCTTGAGCAGCGAGGGGAAGACGTTGGTGGCGAGTGCCACGGCATCCGCTCGCACCCGTCCGCCGTCGCGGGTCACGAGCGTGATCGCGCTCGACCCGTCGCCGATCACCTCGCGCACGAGCGAGTGCTCGTAGATCTCGACCCCGAGCTCGATCGCGACACGGGCCAGTTCGAGACCGAGCTTCGCGGGATGCACGAGCGCGCACGCGTCGCGTTCCCACGCTCCGGCGAGGAATGTGTCGGAGTGCACCTCGGCCTGCACGGCCTCGCGGTCGAGGAATCCCTCCTCCTCGCGCAGCCACTCCACCTGGTGCGGCTCGACGGCCACGGCCAGCTGGCCGGTGCGCTCGAAGTCGACGTCCATGCCATAGCGCTTCACGGTCGCCTCGATGCCGTCGAGGTTCTCGAGGCCGAGTTCTTCGAGGCGATCGATCTCGTCGGGCCAGCGGGTGACGCCGTTCTCATGCCCGTGCGTGAGGCTCGCCTCGCAGAACCCGCCGTTGCGGCCGGATGCCGCCCACGCGATGCGCGACGCCTCGAGCAGCACGACACGTCGCTGCGGGTCGCGCTCCTTGGCGCGCACGGCGGTCCAGAGTCCGGCGTAGCCGCCGCCGACGATCGCGAGGTCGGCCGTGATGCTCCCGGCCAGGGCGGGGTGCGAGACACGCTCGACGTCGTCGAGCCAGAACACGCTGAGAGCCGTGTCGCGCAGCGAGGCGTCGATCACGGCATCCGCGGGGCGGCGACGTTCGAAGACCGTGGTTCCCATGATCAGTCCCGTTCTCGGAGCCGCGCCTCAGCGCGTGCCCCAGTTGTAGAGGTCTTTGTAGAGCCCGGCGTAGAGCAGACTTTCGGTGTGGGTGATGCCGGGGATCGTGCGGATGCGGGTGGCGATCAGGTCGAGCAGGTGGCTGTCGCTCTCACACACGGCCTCGACGAGGATGTCGAAGGTGCCCAGAGTCACGACGACGTAGGCGAGCTCGGTGATCTTCGTCAGCTCCTCGGCGATGAGTCGGGGGTCGCCCGTCACTCGGATGCCGATCATCGACATGCGGTTGAAGCCGAGCTGCATAGGGTCGGTCACCGCGACGATCTGGATGATGCCTGCCTCGGTCATCCGCTGCACGCGCTGGCGCGCCGCCGCCTCGCTGAGCCCCACCTCTCGGCCGATCTCGGCGTAGGGCCGTCGCCCGTCCTCTTGCAGCAGCTCGACGATCCGCTTCGAGATGTCATCCAGCACGGGCTGCTTCGCTGTGGCGCTCATGTGTCGATATTGACATTTTCGCCGCCTTCTGGCAACTGATTCCGTCGTTCAGGCCAGCAGGCTCTTCTGTATTCGCAGTCGGATCGCTAGCATGGCGACCATGGCCACAGAACTCCTTCAGAACTTCATCGGCGGGCAGTACGTTCCCGTGAACGGACAGGGGCGGATGCCGCTCATCGATCCCGTCACCGAGGAGACGTATGGCGAGCTGCCGGTCTCGGACGCCTCTGACGTCGATGCCGCGTACGCCGCGGCATCCGCTGCCTTCCCGCTCTGGCGCGACACGACCCCGGCCGACCGCCAGCTCGCGCTGTTCCGCATCGCCGACGAGATGCAGGCGCGTGCCGAGGAGTTCGCCGACCTCGAGTCGAAGGACACCGGCAAGCCCCGGGCGAGCCTCGTGACCGACGAGATCCTGCAGTCGATCGACCAGCTGCGGTTCTTCGCCGGTGCTGCGCGCAGCCTCGAGGGGCGGGCGGCGGGGGAGTACCTCGCCGGACACACCTCGTTCGTGCGCCGCGAGCCGATCGGCGTGATCGGTCAGGTGACCCCCTGGAACTATCCACTCAACATGGCGGTGTGGAAGATCGCCCCCGCGCTCGCCGCAGGCAACACCGTCGTGCTGAAGCCCGCAGAGTCGACGCCGCTGACCACGCTGCTGCTCGCCGAGATCGTGGCGCTGCACACACCGGCCGGCACGCTCAACGTCGTGCTCGGCGACCGCGACACAGGGGTGGCGCTCGTCGAGCACCCGACCCCGCAGATGGTCGCGATCACCGGCTCCGTGCGTGCGGGCATGGCCGTCGCGCGCTCGGCGGCGAACGACGTCAAGCGGGTGCACCTCGAGCTCGGCGGCAAGGCGCCCGCGATCGTGTTCCCCGATGCGAACCTCGACAAGGCGGCGTCCGGCATCGTCGCCGGAGCATTCTTCAACGCCGGGCAGGACTGCACGGCCGCGACCCGCGTGCTCGTGCACTCGTCGGTGCACGACGAGTTCGCCGCGGCGCTGGTCGAGAAGGCGAAGACGGATGCGCGCACGGGCGGCCCCCACGAGGAGGGTGTGCTCTATGGCCCGCTCAGCAGCGCGGCCCAACTCGCCCAGGTGCAGGGCTTCGTCGACCGGCTGCCCGCGCACGCGAAGATCGAGACCGGCGGGGAGCGTCAGGGTGAGAAGGGCTACTTCTTCGAAGCGACGATCGTCTCGGGTCTGCACCAGGACGACGAGGCCGTGCAGGGCGAGATCTTCGGCCCGGTGCTGACCGTGCAGGCATTCGACACCGACGAGCGGGCGCTCGAGATGGCCAACGACGTGCCCTACGCACTGGCCTCATCGGTGTGGACGACCGATCATGCCCGTGCGATGCGCTTTTCACGCGACCTCGACTTCGGCTGCGTGTGGATCAACACGCACATCCCGTTCGTCTCCGACATGCCGCACGGCGGGTTCAAGCACTCCGGCTACGGCAAGGACCTCTCGCAGTACGGCTTCGACGACTACACGCGCGTCAAGCACGTGATGTCAGCGCTCGACTGAGGATCGGGGTTCTGATTCCTCGACACGTATGACGCGATGTGTCAAGCTGGGCGCACGTCGAATCCGGGGGGATCATCTTGGCACGACCACTCGCGGGGCCCCAGACCCTGCTTCGAACGCTCAACGGCCGCGCGATCCTCGAGACGCTCGCGCGCCGGGGCCCGCTCACGCGCGCGGAACTCGTCGCCGAGACAGGTCTGTCGCGCACGGCGGTGACGCAGGTGCTGCGAATGCTCGAGGCATCGTCAGCGGTGGCCGCGGCCGGGGTCGATCGTGACACGCGCGGACCCGCAGCGGGGCGCGTCGCACTGCATCCGCAGCTCGGGTTCGCCGCAGCCGTGCACGTCGACGCCCACGCCGCTCATGTCGCCCTGGTCGACCCCGCAGGGGCAGTGCGAGCAGAGACTCACGCCGCATTCCCGCCGCGCGGCGACCGGGTGCAGCACATCGCCGGGCTGGTCGACGCGTGTCGCCGCACGGTGAACGGGCCGCTGCTGCTCGCTGTCGTCGGCATCCCCGGCATCGTCACCGCCGACGGAGGCATCCGCGACGACCAGGGTCCCGACGGCGGCGCGTTCAAGAACGGGCTTGCCGAGCGGCTCGGATGCCCGGTGCGGGTCGAGAACGACGTCAACCTCGCGGCGCTCGCCGAGCTCTCGGAGGGCACCGGCGCAGGGCTCAGCAGCTTCGCGCTGCTGCTCCTCGACGACGGTCTCGGAGCCGGGATCGTCATCGACGGGTCCCTGCACCGTGGATTCTCGGGTGTCGCCGGCGAGGTCATGTATCTGCCGCAGAGCCCGCTGCCGATCGGCGCTCCGGTGCTCGGCGACGCCGTCGTGCGCGATCTCGCGCTCGCCCACGGACGCGACCCCGACGAGACGATCGACCAGCACCTCGACGCGGCGTGGGCCGGCGATGCGGCCGCGCTCGCCATGACCGCCGAGATGGGGCGCAGGCTCACCCTGATCGCCGGCAGCATCGCGCTCGTGCTCGACCCGGAGGCCTTCCTGCTCAGCGGCACGGCCGCGCACCCGGCGCTCGCCCGTGCAGCAGCCGAGTTCGCGGAAGAGCTCGCCCCGCAGCTGCCGCTCACACTCGTCGTCTCGTCGTTCGGTCCGGAAGCGCCCCTGGTCGGCGCGGTCGGCGAGGCGGCATCCGCGCTTCGGGCATCGGTCTTCGCCCGGCTGCTCCCCGCCTCGGACAGGAGCCGAAGATGACCTCGGACCTCGCGGATCGCCTCGGACTCGCACCCGGAGCCAGGGCCGTGATCATCAATGCGGACGACTTCGGCATGTGCCACGCGGCCAACACGGCGATCACCCAGCTGCTGGACGCAGGCCATGTCGACTCGACGACCCTGATGGTGCCGTGCGCCTGGGCGCCGGAGGCGATGGCATTCGCGGCCTCGCGCACCGACCTCGACGTCGGCGTGCACCTCGTGCTCACGAGCGAGTGGACGGACTACCGCTGGCGACCGCTCACGGGCGCCGCCAGCACCCTCGTCGACGGAGCGGGGTACTTTCCCGCCGACGTCCTGGCCATCGAAGAGCTCGCGACGGTCGATGACGTCACCGCCGAGATCGCCGCGCAGCTGCAGGCGGCGCTGGATGCCGGGGTCGACGTGACCCACCTCGACAACCACATGGGATCGGTCTACGGTCTGCTCACCGGGCGGGACTTCCTCGGTCCGGTCTTCGAGCTCGCCGCCCGCAACGGACTGCCTTTCCGGCTGCCGCGCAGCATGGAGGGCACGGACGACGACCCCGCGCTGCAGGCGAAGCTCGCGGAGGCATCGGCCGCAGCCGACGCCCTGGGGGTCGAGATCATCGATCGGCTGTGGAGCCACCCGTTCGAAGAGGTGCCCGGCGAATCCTATGAGCAGGTCCGCGACGGCTTCATCGCCCTGCTGCGCGCTGTTCCGGCCGGGGTGACCGAGATCTACCTGCATCCGATGGTCGACGACGACGAGCTGCGGGCCGTCGTCGACTTCGCCGCCGCCAAGCGCGGACACGAGCTTCGCCTGCTCTCCGACCCCGCTGTGCTGCAGGCGTTCGCCGACGAAGGACTCGTACGACTCGGCTGGCGCGACCTGCGCGATCTGCAGCGGAGCCGGCGCGCATGACCTCGATGGCGACGCGGCTGCGTGATCGTCGACTCGACGGCGCTCCCACCAGAGCGCAGGCGATCGCGTTCGGCGCATCAGGGTTTCCCACGCAGCTCATGGCGCAGACGTTCTCGGCTTTCGTCGTCTACTTCTACGTCACCCACCTCGGACTCGCACCGGGGTGGGTCGCCGCGGCGATGATCGCGCACGGCATCCTGAATGCGGTGCTGAACCCCGTCGTGGGCGCGCTGTCCGACCGCATCCGCACACCGTGGGGCCGCCGCATTCCGTGGATCGGTCTCGGCATCGTGCCGCTCGTGATCGCCTTCGCGCTGGTGTGGATGCCCCCGGAGCTGCCGACCGCCGGGCTGATCGTGTGGTTCCTCGTCGTCGTGGCGGTGTACGACATCGCGTTCGTGGTGGTGGTGCTGAACATCTCGGCGCTGTTCCCCGAGATCTTTCGCACGACCGACGAGCGCGCGCGGGGCAACGTGCCGCGCCAGATCTTCGCGATCCTCGGAATGGTGCTCGGCACCGCGGGCGCCCCTGCACTGTACGGGTCGATCGGCTGGCCGGGCATGGCGATCGTGCTCTCGACCGTCTGCCTCGTGCTGCTGGTGTGGTCGTTCGTCGGCGGCATGATCGAGCGCCGGGTGCCGGAGGCGGCGTCCGAGGCGATGCGGTGGCGCGACCAGCTGAAGTACACGTTCGCGAATCGGGCGTTCGTCCCCTACGTGCTCGGCTCGTTGTTCATCCAGACATCGATCGCCGTGATCCTCGCCGCTCTGCCGTTCTACGTGAGGTATTCGCTGGGCGCCGCCGAGGGCGAGGCCAGCCTGCTGCTGGGTGCGATCTTCGTGACCGCCATCCCGTCGATCGTGCTGTGGAGCGCGGTCGTGCGCCGCACCTCACCCCGCGCGGCGCTGCTGTGGAGCGTCGCGGTGTTCGGCATCGCCATGCTCGGCTACCTGCTGCCGTCGACCGTGCCGGCCGCGGCTCTGGTCGGCGTCGCGGTGGGTGTCGGTGTCGGCGGCCTGCTGCAGCTGCTCGAGGTCGTGCTCGCACAGATCATCGACGAGGACGCCACCCGCACCGGTCATCGACGAGAGGGCGCCTACTTCGGCGTGAACGGCTTCGTGGTGCGCGGCTCGGTCGTGCTGCAGGCCGTCGTCGCGGCGGCCGTGCTGACGGCGTCAGGCTTCGATGCGTCGCTGGGCGATGCGCAGCCCGAGGCGGTCGATGGCGGCATCCGCGTGATGGTCGCAGTGGTTCCGCTCGTCTTCGCCGCCCTCGCGTGGCTGTGCTTCTGGCTCTACCCGATCCGCTCCCGAGACCTCTGACGTCAGGACGCGGCCCGACGCGCTTCCCACCCCGTCCGCACCATCTCGTCGACCGTGTACCGCATCTTCCAGTCGAGGTCGCGCGCGGCGAGCTCGCCGGTCGCGACGATGCGGTCGGGGTCGCCGGGGCGACGGGGGCCGATCTCGGGGGTGAAGTCGATGCCGGTGACGCGTGCGACGGCATCCATGATCTGCTTCACGCTGAGGCCGTCGCCCGAACCGAGGTTGTAGGCCGCTTCGATCGGCGCGCCGGTGGCGAGGCGCTGGGCCGCGGCGACGTGGGCCGCCGCGATGTCGCCGACGTGCACGTAGTCGCGCACGTTGGTGCCGTCTTCGGTGTCGTAGTCGTCGCCGTTGATGCGCGGGGTCTCTCCCGCGATGAGCTTCTCGAACACGATCGGGAACAGGTTGTGCGGGCTCACGTCGTAGACGGTCGGGTCTGCGGAGCCGACGACGTTGAAGTAGCGCAGCGACGTGTGTCGCAGCGGCTTGTCGGACTCGGCGGTCGCGATCGCCTGATCGCGCAGCAGCCATTCACCGATCAGCTTCGACTCGCCGTAGGGGCTGGCCGGCTTCTTGGCGGTGTCTTCGACGACGAGCGCCACATCGGGGGTGCCGAACACGGCGGCCGACGACGAGAACACGATGTTGGTGACGCCCGCGGCCTCCATCGCCTCGAGGATCACGCGGGTGCCTTCGACGTTCTGCGCGTAGGTGTGCAGCGGACGCTGCACCGACACCCCGGCGTACTTGTATCCGGCGACGTGGATGACGCCCTCGGCGTGGTGGTCTCGGAGGGTCTTCTCGACGAGCTCGCGGTCGAGGATGCTGCCCTGCACGAAGGCCACGCCCTCGGGCACGAACGATGCGACGCCACTCGAGAGGTCGTCGAGGATGACGGGCGTCAGCCCCGCATCCGACAGTGCGCGAACGACGTGCGAGCCGATGTAGCCGGCGCCGCCGGTCACGATCCAGGACATTGTGCTCCTCAGGGTGGGGAAGTGTTCAGTATCTCAGGTCGCGACCAGCGGACCCTGACTCCGGTCAGGCGTCGCGGCGCGCTCCGGCCGACGGGGTGACGGTGAAGATCACGGGGGCCGTGAACCCGGAGGCGGCGAACGCAGCGTTCACGGCATCCGTCACCTGCTGCACGGCATCCTGCTCGATGAGCGCGATCGCGGCTCCGCCGAACCCACCGCCGGTCATCCGAGCGCCGATGGCACCGGCGGCGAGGGCGGCCTCGACCGCCGTGTCGAGCTCGGGCACCGAGATCTCGAAGTCGTCGCGCATCGAGGCATGAGAGGCCACGAGCAGGTCGCCGATGGAGCGGGGGCCCTCTTCGCGCAGCACCTTCACAGTGTCGAGCACGCGCTGGTTCTCGGTGACCACGTGGCGCACTCGACGGAAGGTCACGTCGTCCATGAGCTCTTCGGCGCGGGCCAGGTCGTCGACCGAGACGTCGCGCAGGCTCGGCACGCCCATGATCGCGGCGCCGCGCTCACAGGCGGCGCGGCGCTCGCCGTAGCCGCCGGTGGAGTGGGCGTGCTTGACGCGGGTGTCCATCACGAGGATCGCGAGGCCGGCCTCGGCGATGCCGACCTGCACGAGGTTCGCGTCGAGCGAGCGGCAGTCGAGGAAGATCGCCGCGTCCGGCTCGCCGAGCATCGAGGCCATCTGGTCCATGATGCCGGTCGGAGCGCCGACTGCCTCGTTCTCGGCTCGACGGCCGACGCGCGCGAGGGCGGTGCGGTCGAGTCCGGCGGCCCAGAGGTCGTTCAGGGCGGATGCCGTGGCGCTCTCGATCGCGGCGGACGACGAGAGTCCTGCGCCGACCGGGACGTCGGAGGTGATCGCGATGTCGAGACCGCGGCCGTCCGCACCCGCCTGACGGAGCGCCCAGGCGACGCCGAGCGGGTATGCGGCCCATTCGGGCACACCGGGGGCGGTCCCGGACGGGGTGGGGAACAGCTCGTCGAGCTCGTCGAGGGAGACCTCGACCGGTGCATCGGCGAAGGTCGATGCGACGCGCACACGGCCGAGGCCGTCGTCACGGATCCCGACGGCCGCGTAGGTGCGGTGCGGGATCGCGAACGGCAGCACGAAGCCGTCGTTGTAGTCGGTGTGCTCGCCGATCAGGTTCACTCGTCCCGGCGCCGACCAGACACCGTCGGGGGCGCGGCCGGTGAGGTCGGTGAAGAGCGCCGTCGCGGCCTCGATGGTGGTGGTCATGCGGATGCCTCGTCTGCGGTGTCTGCGTTTTCTGCGGATGCGTGGGCGGCGTCTGCCTTCGCGATGGCCTCGCGGATGCGGGCGGCGCCCTGTTCGGGGGTGACCTCGGCGGCCCAGGCCCACATCGCGGCCTCGGAGCCGGCGAGGAACTTGAGCTTGTCGGCGGCCCGGCGGGGGCTGGTCAGCTGCAGATGCAGCCGCACGCTGTCGCGACCGACGTTCACGGGAGCCTGGTGCCAGGCGGCGATGTACGGGGTCGGGGTGTCGTAGAGCGCGTCGACGCCACGGAGCAGACGCAGGTAGAGGGGGGCGAGCTCGTCGCGCTCGGCATCCGTCGTCTCGGCGAAATCGGGCACGTGGCGGTGCGGCATCAGGTGCACCTCGAGAGGCCAGCGGGCGGCGAAGGGCACGAAGGCCGTCCAGTGCTCTCCGCGGAACACGACGCGCTCGGACGCCTGCTCGGACTCGAGGATGTGCTGGAACAGGTCGGGAGCGGTGCGGTCGATCGAGTCGAGCAGCCGCGTGGTGCGCGGCGTCACGTAGGGGTACGCGTAGATCTGGCCGTGGGGGTGGGGGAGCGTGACCCCGATGGCCTCGCCGCGGTTCTCGAACGGGAAGATCTGCTGGATTCCCGGGAGCTGGGAGAGCGCTGCGGTGCGGTCGGCCCAGGCCTCGATCACGGTGCGGGCGCGCGTGACCGACTGCGTGCCGAACGATCCGGTGTGCTCGGGGCTGAAGCAGACGACCTCGCAGCGTCCGACCGACGTGCGGGTGCGGCCGAGGCCCAGAGCGCTGAGGTCGTCGAGTCCGCGCGGAGGGTTGCTCGCTGCGGGGGCGGTGCCGGTGGCCTCGGCCAGGGCAGGGCCGAACGCGGGCGAGCGGTTCTCGAACACGGCGACGTCGTAGAGCGACGGCACCTCAGACGGGTTGGTCGGCGACTGTGGAGCGAGCGGGTCGGCGTCGGCGCTCGGCATCATCACGCGGTTCTGCCGGTTCGCGGCGACGGTGATCCAGTCGCCCGTCAGCACGTCGAGGCGCATCGTGGCGGTCTCGCCGCGGGCATCGAGGGTGCGTGCGTCGACCGCGCGCTCGGCTCCGAGCGTCGTGTCGGGGTCGTCGAAGTAGATCAGCTCGCGTCCGTCGGCGAGCGTGGTGGCCCGTTTGATGATTCCGGCTGAGAGAGTCTCGGTTCGCAACTCAGGAGATTCGTGCGTGTTCACGTAAACATGGTACGCACATCGCCGTGGTAACGTCAACATTCCAAGAGTTGTGGACGGACTTTGACGGAGACGGACCGAGTGATGGGTGGAGGATGCCGATGAACGACGACCTCGCGCTCAGCGGCGACCGGCCGCGTCGCAGCCGCCCCGCATCGGGTCGGGTGTCGATGGCGATGGTCGCCTCTCGCGCCGGCGTCTCGGGTCAGACCGTCTCGCGCGTCGTCAACGACAGCCCCCGCGTCGACCCCGCCACCCGTGAACGTGTCGAGACGGCGATGGCCGAGCTCGGTTATCGCCCGCATCGCGCCGCGAGGGCGCTGCGCACCGGCCGCTCGCAGACCATCGGGCTCGTCGTCACCACTCTCGCGACGGTCGGCAACTCGCGGATGCTGCAGGCCACCGCCGAGGCAGCGGCGGAACGCGGTTATGCGCTCACCCTCGTGACGGCGGGCGACAGCGTCGCCGACGCCTTCGAGCGGCTCGCCGAGCAGGAGGTCGACGGGGCGATCGTGCTGAACGAGGCGTCCGCTCTCGTTCCCGAAGCCCAACGCCCGCCCGGTCTGCGACTGGTCGTGGTCGATGCGCCGGCGTCAGCCGAGCTCGCCGTCGTGCACAGTGACCACGTCGGGGGCGCCGCCGCAGCGACTGCCCATCTGTTGAGCCTCGGTCACGAGACCGTGCACCATCTCGCCGGGCCTTCCGGGTCGTTCGCCGCGGCGGAACGCGAGCGCGGGTGGAGGCAGGCTCTCGCGGACGCGGGCATCGAGCCCGCGCCCGTCGTCCGCGGCGACTGGACGGCCGAGGCCGGTTTCGTCGCCGGGGAGGCGTTGCGCGCAGCATCCGCCGTCTTCTGCGCCAACGACCAGATGGCGCTCGGGCTGCTGCGGGCCTTCGCCGAGGCGGGGCGGCGGGTTCCCGAAGACGTCGGCGTCGTCGGGTTCGACGACGTGCCGGATGCCGCGAACTACCGGCCTCCGCTGACGACGATCCGCCAGGACTTCACGGCGCTCGCGCAGCGCGCCGTGGGTCTGCTCGTCGCAGAGATCGAGGGCACGCCGGGCGTCGCGGCATCCGCTGTCGTCCCGACTCTTCTGATCGACCGCGCCAGCACCCGCTGAGGCGCTCGGTTCTTCACGCGGGCAGCCGCCCGTCTCGCCCTGCGGGGTCAGAGGCGCGCCCGGCGCACGGTGTGGGGCCAGAGATCGCACCCGGCGCACGGTGCGGGGTCGAAAACGCATCTGGCGCACGGTGCGGGGTCAAAAAAGCACCCGAACAGGCCGGTTCGGATGCGGAATTGACCTCTGCACCCGGCCCCGCCCAGCGAGACCCCTCGCAGAAGTAAAGGAGAGCGTTTTCCCCACTGCTTGCGCATAAGCCTCTAGCGTGGCATGCTGACGGAAAGCGCTTACCCGCGCCGGATCGCACACAGGGTTTTCCCCGCAGAGGATGCGGGATCTGAAAGAAGAGAACGGACCAGCAATGTCGCAGACGACAACCCGCGAGATCGGGATCATCATGAACGGCGTCTCGGGACGCATGGGCTACCGGCAGCACCTCGTGCGGTCGATCCTCGCGATCCGCGAAGAGGGCGGCATCGAGCTGCCCGACGGATCCCGCATCACGGTGAAGCCGCTGCTCGTCGGCCGCAATGAGGCCAAGCTCGCCGAGCTCGCCGCCAAGCACGGCATCGAGGACTACACGACCGACCTCGACGCGGCCCTCGCCGACCCGAAGTGGGAGATCTACGCCGACTTCCTCGTGACCAAGGCCCGTGCCTCCGCCCTTCGCAAGGCGATCGCGGCAGGCAAGGCCATCTACACCGAGAAGCCCACCGCGGAGTCGCTGGACGAGGCTCTCGAGCTCGCGCGTCTCGCCGATGAGGCGGGCGTCAAGACCGGCGTCGTGCACGACAAGCTCTACCTGCCCGGCCTGCAGAAGCTCAAGCGCCTGATCGACTCGGGCTTCTTCGGCCGCATCCTGTCGGTGCGAGGCGAGTTCGGCTACTGGGTGTTCGAGGGCGATTGGCAGCCCGCGCAGCGCCCCAGCTGGAACTACCGCACCGAAGACGGCGGCGGCATCATCGTCGACATGTTCCCGCACTGGAACTACGTGCTCGAGAACCTGTTCGGCGAGGTCAAGAGCGTCTACGCGCAGGCCGCCGTGCACATCGCCGACCGCTGGGACGAGAACGGCGAGCACTACACCGCCACCGCCGAAGACGCGGCATACGGCATCTTCGAGATCGAGGGCGGCATCATCGCCGAGATCAACTCGAGCTGGACGGTGCGCGTGAACCGCGATGAGCTCGTCGAGTTCCAGGTCGACGGCACCCACGGATCCGCCGTGGTCGGACTCTTCGGCGCGAAGATCCAGCCGCGCAACGCGACGCCGAAGCCGGTGTGGAACCCCGACCTCGAAGACAGTCATGACTACGACGCCGACTGGCAGCAGGTGCCCACGAACGACATCTTCCTCAACGGCTTCCGTCAGCAGTGGGAGGAGTACCTGGTCTCGTTCGTCGAGGGCACGAAGTACCCCTTCGACCTGCTTTCGGGTGCTCGCGGCGTGCAGTTCGCCGAGGCCGGTCTGACCTCCAGCGCCGAGGGCCGCAAGGTCGCGCTCGAGCCGCTGACGCTGGGCTGAGCATGAGCACTCTCCGACTTCTCGATGCCGCGGGCGCGGTGACGGATGCCGAGCTGCGCGAGGGCGGCGAGTACTCGCGACCGTCCTCGCCGCTGCAGAGCCGCGTCGCTTACGCCGCAGCCCACGTCGTGCCCAAGGTGCACGCCGACAACACCCCGGGGCAGCCCGCCGACATCGATTGGGATTCGACGCTCGCGTTCCGCCGCAACGTGTATTCGTGGGGACTCGGAGTCGCCGATGCCATGGACACCGCGCAGCGCAACATGGGCCTGGATGCCGCGGCGACGCGCGAGCTCATCGCACGCAGCGCCGAGGTCGCCCGCGAGGAGGGTGGCTCCGTCGTGGTCGGCGTCAACACCGATCACGTCGCCGAGTCGCACATCACGCTCGACCAGGTGATCGATGCCTACAAGGAGCAGCTGCACTTCACCGAGGAGCAGGGCGCGGGCCCCGTGCTCATGGCCTCGCGCCACCTGGCCCGCGTCGCGGAGAGCGCCGACGACTACCGTCGCGTCTACCGCGAAGTGCTCTCGTCGGCCACGGTTCCGGTCGTGCTGCACTGGCTCGGCACGGCCTTCGATCCCGAGCTCGCCGGCTACTTCGGCGCGGACGACTGGCAGACGGCATCCGCTGTGCTGCTCGACATCATCGGGGAGCAGCCCGACAGGGTCGCGGGCGTGAAGATGAGCCTGCTGAACGCCGAGTCCGAGATCTCGGTTCGTGAGCAGCTTCCGCAGGGCGTGCGCATGTTCACGGGCGACGACTTCAACTACGTCGGCCTGATCGGCGGCGACACCACCCGGTCGTCGAGCGAGGAGCGAAGCACCGAGACGAAACGCACCCACTCCGATGCGCTGCTCGGCGCGTTCGCGGCGATCACCCCGGTGGCGTCCGCAGCGATCCAGGCGCTGGATGCCGGAGACCCTGCCCGCTACCTCGAGATCCTCGGACCGACCGAAGAACTGAGCCGTCAGGTATTCGCGGCGCCGACGTTCTATTACAAGACCGGTGTCGCCTTCCTCTCCTGGCTCAACGGGCATCAGCCCGCGTTCCAGATGGTCGGCGGTCTGCACTCGGCGCGGAGCCTTCCGCACCTCAGCCGCATCGTCGAGCTGGCCAACGCCTCGCTCGCATTGGAGAAGCCCGAACTCGCGCGCGAGCGCTGGCACGGGATGCTGCGCCTGAACGGGGTGGATGCATGATCGTCGATCCGCGCCTGTCGATCAATCAGGCGACCATCAAGCACGCCGACCTCGCGACGGCGCTGCGGGTGACGGCGGATGCCGGCATCCAGGCGATCGGTCTGTGGCGCGAGCCCGTGAACGAGGTCGGGCTCGACGTCGCCGCCCGCATGCTCGAGGACTCGGGGCTGCGATTCACGACGCACTGCCGCGGCGGGTTCTTCACCCTTCCCGAGGGGCCGGAGCGCGTCGCGGCACTCGACGACAACCGCCGCGCGATCGAAGAGACCGCAACCCTCGCCGCGGCCGGTGCCGACGGATCGACGGCCGTGCTCGTGCTCGTCGCCGGCGGGCTGCCCGCCGGTTCCCGCGATCTGATCGGCGCGCGCGAACGTGTGCGCGACGCGATCGGCGTGCTCGCCTCCGACGCGAAGGCGGCGGGCGTGACGCTGGCGATCGAGCCGCTGCATCCGATGTACGCCTCCGATCGCGCTGTCGTCTCGACGCTCGGCCAGGCGCTCGACATCGCCGCCGACTTCGACGCCGATGTCGTGGGCGCAGCAGTCGACACGTTCCACATCTGGTGGGATCCGCAGGTGCTCGAGCAGATCGCGCGCGCCGGTCGAGAGGGCCGCATCGCGACCTACCAGGTGTGCGACTGGAAGACCCCGCTCGCCGCCGACGTGCTGCTGTCGCGGCACTACACCGGCGACGGCGTGATCGACTTCGGTGCGCTCACCCGCGCCGTGATCGAGACGGGCTACGACCGCGATATCGAGGTCGAGATCTTCAACGCCGACGTCTGGTCGGATGCTCCCGAGAACGTCGTGCGGCGCACGGCCGAGACCTTCGGTGCCGCGGTCTCGCCGCACCTGCGCTGACGTCCGGACTCGATCGCCGAAGGCGGGTCGCTTGAGTGCGACAGGCGAGCCACGTGCAGGGCCAGGGCACGGATGCCGGGACGGAACACGGCTTCTCGTCCTGCATCCGTGCCTCGATCCTGCAGGCGGCAGAGGGCTCTTCGGACGGCGGCCCGGATCGGCACCGGTCGGGGTCCCACGTGCAGGACCAGGGCACGGATGCCGGGCTGGAACACGATTCCGGTCCTGCATCCGTGCCTCGATCCTGCAGGCGGTGCCGCGGGCTGACACGAAGAGAGCCGCCGGGCGCAACCCCCGAGACACCGACGCAGACCGTTGAGAGGATGAACCCATGACAACGATCCGGCCAGGACTCTGCTCGGTGACCTTCGCGTCGCTGAGCGTCGAACGCGTCGTCGAGCTCGCAGCCGAGGCGCGACTCGAGGTCATCGAGTGGGGTGCCGACACGCACGTGCCGGCCGGGGACGTCGAGCAGGCGGCGAGGGCGGCGAGGCTGACGACGGATGCCGGGCTGGTGTGCTGCTCGTACGGCTCATACTTCCGCGCCGGTGCCGACGAGGCGGTCACTCCGGTGCTCGACACCGCCGAGGCTCTCGGCGTCGACCGCGTGCGCGTCTGGGCGGGGTCGACCGGATCCGACGAGGCCGCACCGCAGGACTGGGCGGCGACGATCGCCCGACTGCAGGATGCGGTCGACGAGGCGAGCGCGCGGGGCATGTCCCTCGCGCTCGAGTTCCATTCGGGCACGCTCGCCGATACCGCGCCGACGACACTCCGAGTGCTCGAGGAGGTCGCGAGGCCCACGCTCAGCACCTACTGGCAGCCCACTGTCGGTGCCGCGGTCGACGCGGTGCTCGATGAGTATCGCGCGATCGCAGACCATGTGAGCGCCGCGCACGTGTTCTCGTGGTGGCCCGACCACGACCGGCTGCCGCTGCGGGCACGTGATGCCCTCTGGACCCGGTTCTTCGGAGAGGCGCAGTCCGCGCCCACGCCCCCGAGAGACGCACTGCTCGAATTCGTGCCCGGTGATGATCCGACGATGCTGCGTGGCGAGGCCGCGACGCTCCGCTCGTACCTCTCGCTCTAGGCCGGCATGCACGTCAGCACTCGGGATGCCGCCGCCCACCGTTCCTCGGCGCCGCCCGCATCGCACAGTATGCTCGGGGCATGAGTCAGCAGGAAAGCCCTTCCCGGGTGCGTCAGCCGCGGCACTCCCGAGGCGCAGCCCCGACCCTGCACGACGTGGCCCGAGAGGCAGGGGTCTCCCTCGCCACGGCATCCCGCGTTCTGAACGGATCCGAGCGCAAGGTCGCCGAGTCCTTCCGTGAGCGCGTCGAGCAGGCGGCGGCCGAGCTGGGTTACACGGCGAACGCGTCTGCTCAGGCCACCGCCCGAGGCAGCTCGCCCGTGATCGCGCTGCTCGTCGCCGACATCGCCGACCCCTACTTCGGACTCATCGCCGCGGGCGTCGCTCGCGGAGCCGACGAGCACGGTCTCGTCGTCACGATCGCGATCACCGAGCGCGACCCGGCCCGCGAGGCGCGCATCGTGCGCGCGCTGCGCGGACAGCGACCCCAGGGCCTGATCCTCGCCGCCTCACGCACGAACGAGCCGACCGACTCCGACACCTCGCGCGAGCTCGCGGAGTACGCCCGGTTCGGCGGGCAGGTGGTCACCTTCGGGGCCGGCAGTGCAGAGAACCGCCACGTCGAGATCGACAACCGCGCCGGTGCAGAGGCGCTGGGCCGCCGCATGGCGTCGCTCGGCTACCGCTCGGCCATCGCGATCGGCGCGGCCGAGGGGGTCCTGACCTCAGACGAGCGTCTCGCCGGATTCCGCGCCGGCTTCGAATCAGGCGGCGGCACGATCGATCGGCTGATCCGTGGCGACTTCCGTCGCGAATCCGGTGTGCAGGCGATGTCGGCGGTGCTCGCCGACGGCGTCGAGCCGGGCACTCTCGTGTTCGGCATGAGCGATGTCGTCGCGATCGGTGCGATGTCGGCGATCCGCGACGCGGGTCGTGAGATCGGCTCCGACATCGCCGTCTGCGGTTTCGACGATGTGCCGTCGTCGAGCGATGTCACGCCAGCGCTCACGACCGTGCGGGTGCCGCTGAGCGAGGTCGGCTACCAGGCCTTCCGAGCGACGGTCGACGCCGACTGGCAGCAGGCGGCGCTGCCGCTCGAGGTCATCGTGCGGTCGAGCACCCCCGGTATCGCCTGATGACCCGCGTCGTGCTGGCGCCAGACAGCTTCAAGGGCACGATCACCGCGGCGGATGCGGCGGCATCCCTCGCCGCGGGCTGGGCGTCAGTCGATCCTTCCGCGACGTTCGTGCACCGACCGATGGCAGACGGCGGCGAGGGCACCGTCGCCGCATTCGCCGCGGCCGTGCCGGGGGCGCGACGCATGCCGGTCGTCGTCGACGGGCCCGCTGGCGTGCCGCTGGAGACCAGCTGGCTGCTGCTGCCCGCATCCGCCGGGTCTCCTGGCGGCACCGGCGTCATCGACCTCGCCTCCACCTCGGGCATCGAACTTCTCGACGACCTGCGCCCGTGGGACGCCGACACCACCGGCTTCGGTCAGGCTATCGCCGCGGCCCTCGACCACGGCGTCACACGACTGGTGGTCGGCATCGGATCGAGTGCGTCGACAGACGGCGGCACCGGGATGCTGTCCGCACTCGGTGCCCGATTCCTCGACGTCTCGGGTGAGTCCGTCGTCCGCGGTGCGCGCGGTCTCGCCGACATCGCATCCGTCGATCTGAGCGCCCTGCGCACCGCGCCTCAGGTGCGCGTGCTCACCGACGTCACCAACCCGCTCGTCGGCCCTCGGGGTGCCGCCGCCGTGTTCGGACCGCAGAAGGGTCTCGACGCCTCCGAGCTCTCAGACGTGGATGCCGGGCTCGCCCGACTCGCCGACCTGCTCGGCCTCGATGCCGCTCTGCCCGGCACCGGAGCCGCCGGCGGCACGGGTGGTGCGCTCGTTGTCTGGGGAGCGGCACTCGCTCCCGGAGCCGCCGAAGTGGCGGAGCTGATCGGACTCGCGGACGCGATCTCCGACGCCGACATCGTCATCACGGGGGAGGGCTCGTACGACGGTCAGTCCGGCGACGGCAAGGTGCCTTCGTTCATCGCCGGCCTTGCGGCATCGGCCGGGGCCGTCGCGCTGCTCGCGGCCGGGCGCATCACCTCCGACTCCGATGTGTCGCTGTTCGCGGCATCCGCGTCTCTTACCGACATCGCCGGATCGTCGGATGCCGCTCTCGCGGAGCCTGCGCGCTGGTTGCGCGAGGCCGGCGCGCTGCTCGCCAGTTCGGTCTGACCGGCCGCTGCTGCCGCCTCTGCTCTTCGGGCTGCCCCCGCGCAGCATCCGATCGCGCTCGACTGCGGTGGTCGAAAACGCATCCCAGGCGGCCGATTCCGGTGGTTCTTCGACCACGCACGTCTGTGCAACCCGCAATGGCGGGCAGTCACGGTCTGCGGTGGTCGAAAATGCATCCCAGGCGGCCGTTTCCGGTGGTTCTTCGACCACGCACGTCTGTGCAACCCCCGGTGGCGGGCAGTAAGGGTCTGCGGTGGTCGAAAACGCATCCGAAGTCGCTGCGTCGGATGTGTCTTCGACCCCGCACCCGCGTTGGGTGGCTGTTTCGACCCGGCCTGCGCATGGCGTCCGCCAGGTGGGGTCGCTTTCGCATCGCTGAGCCCAGGCGCTCCCGATCCCGGATGCTCTCGACCCCGGCATGCGCGACCCCGGCGTGCGCTGACCCCGGATGCACTTCTGCCCCCGCACGGGCGGCGTCCGGGGGCAGAAGACGGACGGAAGCGGTACGCCGGGTCAGTCGCCGAGGGCGGCCGACACCACGGCGCGGGCCTCGGCCTGCACCTCGGCGAGGTGCTCGGGGCCGCGCAGGCTCTCGGCGTACAGCTTGTAGACGTCTTCGGTGCCGGACGGGCGCGCGGCGAACCATGCGTGCTCGGTCTGCACCTTGAGACCGCCGATCGCGGCGCCGTTGCCCGGTGCGTGCGACAGCTTGGAAGTGATCTCCTCGCCCGCCAGGGTCGTCGCCGAGACGGCATCCGGCGCCAGCTTGCCGAGCGTCGCCTTCTGCGCCGGCGTCGCCGGGGCGTCGACCCGCTGATAGGCCGACGAACCGAAGGCCTGCTCCAGCTCGGCGTACCGCTCCGACGGGGTCTTGCCCGTCACGGCGATGATCTCGGCCGCGAGCAGGCACAGCAGGATGCCGTCCTTGTCGGTCGACCACACCGTGCCGTCCTTGCGGAGGAACGATGCTCCGGCCGACTCCTCGCCGCCGAAGGCCACGGATCCGTCGAGCAGCCCGGGCACGAACCACTTGAAGCCGACGGGCACCTCGAGCAGGCGGCGTCCGAGCGACTCGGCGACGCGGTCGATGATCATCGACGACACGAGGGTCTTGCCGATCGCGGCGTCGCGCGGCCACTCGGCGCGGTGCGAGAACAGGTAGTCGATGGCGACCGCGAGGTAGTGGTTGGGGTTCATCAGCCCGGCGTCGGGGGTGACGATGCCGTGGCGGTCGGCATCCGCATCGTTGCCGGTGAGCACGTCGTAGTCGGCCTTCTTGGCGACCAGCGAGGCCATCGCCGATGGGGATGACGGATCCATGCGGATCTTCTCGTCCCAGTCGAGCGTCATGAAGCGCCAGGTCGGGTCGACCTCGGGGTTCACGACGGTCAGGTCGAGGTCGTAGACCTCCTTGATGAGCGCCCAGTACTCGACCGAGGCTCCGCCGAGGGGGTCGGCTCCGATGCGCACCCCGGCGGTGCGGATCGCGTCGATGTCGATGATGGTGGCCAGATCGCGCACATAGGCGTCGCGGAAGTCGTATCCGGGAAGCGCGTCCCAGTCGATATCGGCGAAGCGCTCGCGCTTGACTTCGACCAGACCGCCGGCGATCAGCTCGTTGGCGCGGTCGGCGATCCAGCCGGTCGCGTCGGTGTCTGCCGGTCCGCCGTGCGGCGGGTTGTACTTGAACCCGCCGTCCCTTGGCGGGTTGTGCGACGGGGTGACGACGATGCCGTCGGCGCGGCCGGCGGCATCCGGCGCGAGGTCGCGGTTGAAGGTGAGGATCGCGTGGCTGAGCGCCGGGGTCGGCACCCACGCGTCGCGGGAGTCGACTCGGACGTCGACGCCGTTCGCGACCAGCACCTCGATGGCGCTGCGCTCGGCCGGCAGCGACAGGGCGTGCGTGTCACGACCGAGGAACAACGGGCCGGTGATGCCCTCCGCCGCGCGGTAGTCGACGATCGCCTGGGTGGTGGCCAGGATGTGGTTCTCGTTGAAGCTCTTGGTGAGCGAAGACCCGCGATGACCGCTCGTCCCGAACGCGACCCGCTCGGCGGCGACGCCGGGGTCGGGGACGCGATCGTAGTAAGCGGCGATCAGCTCGTCGACATCGATCAGATCGGATTCTTCGGCTGGTAGGCCGGCACGGCTCGTCATGCAGACAGTCTGCCCCCATCTCGGCATCCGCGCATCTTCTGGGCCCCTACCCGTGCCCTAAGGTGAAACGCGTGACTGAACGCCGCACCTACAGCTATCTCGGCCCCGCCGGAACATTCACCGAAGCGGCGCTCGAGCAGGTCGCCGAAGCGCGAGGCCAGGACTGGCGTGCCGTGCACAACGTCGGCGAGGCGCTCGCCGACGTGCTCGAGGGTCGTAGCGATGCCGCCATGATCGCGATCGAGAACTCGATCGAGGGCGGCGTCTCGACCACGCAGGATGCTCTGGCCACGCTGCCCGGCCTGCGGATCGTCGGCGAGTACCTGGTGCCGGTGAACTTCGTGCTCGTGGCTCCGCGCGGCACCACGCTCGCCGATGTGCAGGTGATCGCCGCGCACCCCGTCGCCTATGCGCAGTGCCATGGCTGGCTCGGCGAGCACCTTCCGACGCACTCGCACGTCCCGGCGGCGAGCAACGTGGCGTCGGCGATCGGCATGCTCGACGGCGGTCTTCCCGCGCAGGCGGCCATCGCCGCTCCCGGCGTCGTGAAGCACCTCGACGTCGACGTGCTGGCCGAGGACATCGGTGACAACGCGCAGGCCGTCACCCGCTTCGTGCTCGTCACCCGCACCACCACGGCACCGGCTCCCACCGGCGCCGACAAGACCTCGCTGATCGTCGAACTGCCGAACGACCACCCGGGTTCGCTCCTCGAGATGCTCGAGCAGTTCTCGACCCGTGGCATCAACCTCTCACTGATCCAGTCGCGTCCGATCGGCGACGAGCTCGGCCGCTACCGGTTCGTGATCGACGCCGACGGCCACATCGAGCACGAGCGCATGGCCGATGCTCTGCTCGGCATCCGTCGTTTCAGCCCCCGGGTGGTGTTCCTCGGGTCGTACCCGCGGGCCGACCGGCAGATCGTGCAGTACCCCGAGCGCTACTCCGACGACATCTTCGTCGAGGCACGCGACTGGCTGCGCGGCATCCTCTCGGGCGAACCCGAGGACTGAGACCGACCCCGGGTCAGACCGCGCTGAGCTGCACGAGCGCCCGCTTGAACTCAGGCATCGCCGAGTGCGGATCGACCCGGTCGTCGGTGAGTAGATTCGCGCTCTCGCCGTCGGGGTAGTGGAACGGCAGGAACACCGTGTCGGGCCTGATGTCGTGCGTCAGCTCGGCCCGCGCCTGCACCGTGCCGCGGGAGTTCGAGAGGCGGATGCCGTCGCCCTCGCCGATCCCGTGGCGACGCGCCGTGGCGGGGTGCAGCTGGGCGACGAGGGAAGGCCGCTTCTCGGTCAGCTCGGAGACGCGGCGGGTCTGCGTACCGCTCTGATACTGCTCGAGCAGTCGCCCGGTGATCAGTGTGAGCCGGTCGGCGCTCGGCGTCTGCTGCGCCCGCGCCCGCACCGCCACGAGCTTCGCGCGCCCGTCGGCGTGCGCGAACCGGTCGGCGAACAGACGGGGCGTGCCGAGGCTGCCGATCGGAAACGGCCAGTGCGCCTCGATGCCCAGGTCGAGCAGGGCGTGACTGAGCCCCGAGTAGTCGGCGCGGCCGCCGGCCGATGCGCGGGCGAGCTCGTCGAACACCTCTGAGGGGTCGAGGCTCCAGACGCCGGGGGCGTCGAGGCGGCGGGCGAGCTCGGCCATGATCCACAGCTCGCTGCGGGCTCCGGCGGGGGCGTCGACGGCCCGTCGGCGACGCAGCACCCGGCCCTCGAGGTTGGTCATGGTGCCCTCCTCCTCGGCCCACTGCAGCACGGGCAGCACGATGTCGGCGGCCTTCGCGGTCTCGGAGAGGAAGAAGTCGGCGACGACGAGCAGGTCGAGCCGGCCGAGGGCCTCTCGCACCGTCGAGACGTCGGGTGCGGACACGAAGACGTTGGAGCCGTGCACGAGCAGGGCGCGCACGCCGCCTGGCAGGCCGGCGGTCTGCAGCAGCTCGACGGCCGGCACACCGGCGCCGGGGAGATCGTCGGGGTCGACACCCCACACCGCCGCGACGGACGCGCGCGCCACCGGGTCCATGATCGACTGATACCCGGGCAGCTGGTCGGCCTTCTGCCCGTGCTCGCGTCCGCCCTGCCCGTTGCCCTGCCCGGTGAGGGTGCCGTAGCCGCACCCCGGAGTGCCCGGCAGTCCGAGCAGCAGCGCCAGGTTGATGGCAGCGGTCGCGGTGTCGGTGCCGTCGACGTGCTGCTCGACCCCGCGGCCGGTGAGGATGTACGTCGAGCCGGGTTCGGCCAGCCGGCGGGCGAGATCCCGGATGCTGCGCGCGGGCACCCCTGTGACGGTCTCGGCGCGCTCGGGCCACCACGTCGACACCGACTGCCGGAGCGCATCGATGCCCGAGGTGCGCTGCCGCACGTAGCCCGAGTCGTACAGCTCTTCGGCGATCACGACGTGGGTCAGTGCCAGCAGCAGAGCGAGGTCGGTGCCCGGCACCGGCTGCAGATGGATGCCGGCCCCGTCGGCGCACAGCCGGGCCGTCGAGCTGCGGCGAGGATCGACGACGATGAGGCCACCGCGTGCCCTGGCGCCCTGCAGGTGCGACACGAACGGCGGCATGGTGTCGCCGACGTTCGAGCCGAGCAGGAGAACCGTCTCGGCGGTGTCGAGGTCGGTCAGCGGGAAGGGGAGACCGCGGTCGATCCCGAAGGCGCGGTTGGCGGCCGCCGCGGCGGACGACATGCAGAAGCGGCCGTTGTAGTCGATGCGCGAGGTGCGCAGCGCGATGCGGGCGAACTTGCCGAGCTGGTAGGCCTTCTCGTTCGTGAGGCCGCCGCCGCCGAAGACGCCGATCGCATCGTGGCCGTCCTCCGCGGCGATCCGCTCGAGCTGCGCGGCGATCAGGTCGAGGGTGGAGTCCCATTCCGCCGGATGCAGCTCGCCGTCGTCGCCCCGCACCAGGGGAGTGGTGAGGCGCCCGGTGTCGGCGAGCAGCTCCGCCGACGTCCACCCCTTCTTGCACAGACCGCCGCGGTTGGTCGGGAAGTCGCGGCCCGCGACGGTCACCGGCAGGGCTTCTCCCGCGGTGGGAGTCAGCGTCATCGCGCACTGCAGCGCGCAGTAGGGGCAGTGGGTGTCGGTCATGCGACGGCCTCCGCGCGGTCGTGCAGCAGTTCGGTGATCCTGGCTCGGCATCCACCGCATCCGGTGCCGGCGCGCGTGCAGTCCCCGATCGCGGCGACCGAGCCGCAGCCGTCGTCGATCGCATCCTCGATCTGCCCGACGGTGACGGCGTTGCAGATGCAGAGCGTCGCGTCGCGACCGGCAGGCGCCACTACGTCGGCATCCGGATCGTCGAGGCGCAGCAGCAGCGATCGGTCTGCGGGCAGCTCGCCGCCGCGCAGATACAGCACGCTCAGCTCCGCGGCGGCCCGCGGCATCCCGACCGCCACGAATCCGGTGAGGATGCCGTCGCGCGTCGCCATCTTGACGTAGGTGCCGTGCTCGGGGTCGGCCCACACCGCGATGCCCGGCGCATCCTCGCCCACAGGGACCGGCGCGAACGGGTCGGCCGAGACGTCGCCGGCCGAGGCGATGTCGACCAGCTCGCCTTTCAGCACGACGACCCCCGGATGCTCGTCGGCGAACTCGTCGGCGTCGCCGATGCCGTCCAGCTCGGCGGCGATGGTCGCGGCCAGCCAGCTCGCCTGCCGCCACCCTGGGCCGATGAGGCCGTGCGGTCCGCCGGGCACCTGGCGCTCGTGCAGGTGCTCGGCGGGGTCGGCGAGGTGGGCGCAGTCGCCGATCGCATGGATGCGGGGATCCGACCACGATCGCAGGGAACTGTCGACGAGCACGCCGTTGCCGATGCGCAGTCCTGCCGCCTCGGCGAGCTCGGTACGCGCCCTGACCCCGCACGACAGCACGAGCAGGTCTCCTTCGATGCGCTTGCCGTCGGAGCTCGCCAGCGCGCGGAACCGGCGGATGCCGTCGTCGCCCTCGACGCCGATGACGCCCTCGGCGCGCGTGTGCGGCACGAGCGTGACGCCGGCGGAGGCGAGGGCGGTCGAGAGGATGGTCGCCGATCCGCGGTCGAGCTGACGCGGCATCGGCATCGGGCCGAAGTGGGCGACCGAGGGCACGGCACCCGCATCGGCGAGCAGCATCGCGAGCTCGATTCCGAGCACGCCGGCCCCGAGCACCACCACCCGGCCGCCGCGCTCGACCACGGCCCGCACCTGCTCGGCATCCGCCAGGTCGCGCAGCACGCAGACGCCTGCGGTGAGGCGGGTGTCGAGGCCCGTGCCGTCCGGCCCCAGCGTGTCGAGTCCGTCGAGTGTCGGGACGATCGATCGCGCGCCGGTCGCGAGCACCAGCCGGTCATAGCCGACGTCCGAGCCGTCGGCGAGCTCGACGAGCTGCGCCCCGCGGTCGATGCGCACCGCTCGCGCTCCGAGACGCAGATCGATCCCCGGAAGGCCCGCTGCGGTGGCCAGGGTGAGTTCGTCGGCCGAGGCCTCGCCGACCGCGAGCTCCGCGAGGAGCACCCTGTTGTAGGGATTCGCCGTCTCCGCACCCAGCACGGTCACCGTCGCCCGGCCCTCGGAGACGAGGGGCAGGAGCTCCTCGGCGAAGCGGATGCCGACGGGCCCCGCGCCGATGACGACGATGCGCTCGGTCATGATCAGATCCGGTGTCCGGCGAGGGAGGCCCGGGGGATCAGGTAGACGAAGATCGTGATCAGGAGCAGCGCGACGTAGCCGGCCACGAACCCGCCGAACGCCGGGGCGTACGACCCTGTGCCGCTCTTCGCCGCGGCGAGCACCTGGGGGATCACGAATCCGCCATAGGCGCCGATCGCCGAGATCAGGCCCAGGGCGGCCGCACCCTTGCGCTGGGTGCTGACCGCGAGTGCATCACCCGCGGTCGCGGCTCCTCGCGCGGCGAAGACGTTGGGGATCATCCGGTAGGTCGCGCCGTTGCCGACGCCCGCGGCGACGAACAGCAGCAGGAAGCAGCCGAGGAAGAGCGTGAAGCTGTTCGCTTCGAGTGTGACGAGCAGCGAGAGGGCTCCGACGATCATGAGCGAGAAGGCGGCGATCGTCATCGGCGCACCGCCGAAGCGGTCGGCGAGCTTTCCGCCGTAGGGGCGAGCGAGCGAACCGACCAGCGCGCCGAGGAACGCCAGTGTGATCGAGGCGCTGCCGATCTGGAAGGTCGAGAACTCGGGGAAGGTGTCGGCGATGAGCTTCGGGAAGACGCTGGCGAAGCCGATGAACGATCCGAACGTGCCGATGTAGAGCAGCGAGAGCACCCACAGGTGCGGTTCGCGCAGGGCGGCGGCGGCTCCGGCGAAGTCGGCCTTGGCGGACGAGAGGTTGTCCATGTGGCGCCAGGCGCCCCAGACGGCGACGAGGATCAGCGGCACCCACATCCACCCGGCGAGCGAGAGGTTGAACGTGAAGGCGGCGGTCATCGAGACGACGATCGGCACCGCGAGCTGCGCCACGGACGTGCCGAGGTTGCCGCCGGCGGCGTTGAGGCCGAGCGCCCAGCCTTTCTCCTTCTGCGGGAAGAAGTAGGTGATGTTCGCCATCGAGCTGGCGAAGTTGCCGCCGCCGAAGCCGGCGAGGGCGGCCACGGCGAGCAGCACGCCGAACGGGGTCTCGGGGTCTTGCACGACGATGCCGAGCAGCACAGCCGGGATCAGCAGCAGGAGGGCCGAGACCATCGTCCAGTTGCGTCCGCCGAAGCGGGCGACGAGGAACGTGTAAGGGAATCGCAGGGTCGCGCCGACGAGGCTCGGCAGCGAGATCAGCCAGAACGACTCGGTGGTGCTGAGCGTGAAGCCGGCGGCCGGGAGCAGCACGACGACGATGCTCCAGAGCTGCCAGATGATGAACCCGAGGAACTCGGCGAAGATCGACCAGCCCAGGTTGCGGCGGGCGATCGCCTTGCCCTCGCCGGCCCAGAACGTCGGATCCTCGGGGTTCCACCCGTCGATCCAGCGACCGGGTCGATGGGTGAGCGTGACGGCGGGGGCATCGACGCTGCGTGTTCCGGTGGTCTGTGACATCGCGGCTCCTGGCGTTCGAGAGGGTGAATGCTCTGAACGTAGGCGGCGGATGTTGCAGGGCCGCGCGCATGCCGTTTCGGTGTGATTACTTCTCGATCACATCGGGGAGGGCGGGGATGAGAGAACTTCAGGAATCGTGGTCGTCGGCGCGCCAGGATGCCGCCAGCGCGGTGATCGCGGCGACCGCCGCGGCCGTGTCCTCGCGGCTGCCGCCCGCGCGACCTGCCGCGAGGCCGGCGAGGTAGGCGCTGAGCGGGGCGGCGGGG
>NZ_JXQX01000032.1:0-77501 GCF_000834175.1 Microbacterium sp. MEJ108Y
ACATCTCCGAGCCGTCGCCGCAGCGCACCCCGGTCATCTACCAGGCCGGAGCCAGCCCTCGCGGTGTGCGCTTCGCATCGGAGAACGCCGAGGCGATCTTCGTCGCCGCGCCCTCGAAGGAGGTGCTCGCCGGCACCGTGAAGCGCATCCGCGATGCGCTGGAGGACGCCGGTCGCGACCGCTACGACGCGAAGATCTACACGCTGCTCACCGTCATCACGGGGGCCACGAGCGCGGATGCCGCGGCGAAGCACGCCGAATACCTGTCCTACGCGAGCCCCGAGGGCGCGCTGACCTTCATGTCGGGCTGGATGGGCGTCGACCTCTCGCAGTATGCCGAGGACGAGCCCGTCGGCAACGTCGAGTCCAACGCGATCCAGTCGGTGCTGCAGCACCTCAAGGAGGAGGCCGACCTCGGACGCGAGTGGACCGTCGGCGACTTCGGCCGCCACAACGCGATCGGCGGCCTCGGGCCGACGATCGTGGGCTCTGGCGTAGAGATCGCCGACGAACTGCAGTCGTGGGTCGAGGAGACCGACATCGACGGATTCAACCTCGCCTACGCGGTCACGCCCGGCACCTGGCAGGACGTCATCGAGCACGTCATCCCCGTGCTGCGCGAGCGCGGCGTCTACCCGAACGAGTACACGCCGGGAACTCTGCGCAACAAGCTGCAGGGCAAGGGCGACCGCGTGCAGGACACGCATCGCGCAGCCCGCTACCGGGTCGGAGCGAACGCCCCGGTCGCCTGATCAGCGCCGGGTGGTGACCAGAGGCGCCGGTCAGTCTGCCTTCGAGCTGAACATCCCGCGCAGCACCAGGAACACCACGACCGCGACGACGGCGACGATCGCGAGCTTCGCGATGAACCACAGGATCGAGAAGAGCGCGCTGACGATCCACCAGGCGATCACGACGGCGAGGACGACGCCGATGATGGTCCAGAGCGAGTTCTTGTTCATGCATCCAGCCTAGGCGGCGCGGGCGCATCACAGATCCGGATGCTGTGGCGTCAGTGCTCATGGAGGCGCATTCCGCGCCCCATGAGCGAAGGAGACGACGTGTCGCACGTCAACATCGGCAAGGTCTACGCAGCCCCGTATCAGGCGATGCTGGAGTTCAACGCCCAGGCGGTCGCCGCAGCCGAGGATGCCGGACTCTCGCCGTTGCTCGTCGAACTGGTCAAGGTCCGGGCGTCGCAGCTCAACGGCTGCGCGTTCTGCCTCAGGATGCACTGCGCCGATGCCGTCAAGGCCGGCGAGACGGCCGACCGGCTGGCCGTGCTCGCAGGATGGTGGGAGTCGCAGTACTTCTCGGCCGAGGAGCAGGCCGCCCTGCAGATCGCCGAGAACGTGACGATGATCGGCGACCACGGCCGCCTCGCGGATCGCGGAGTCGACGTCGAGGGCGTGCTGACCGAGAAGCAGATCGCCGCCGTGACCTGGCTCGCCGTCGTCATCAACAGCTGGAACCGCATCGCGATCAGCAGCCGCTACCCCGTGCACGCCTGATCGAGCGATGGTGAGACGGTGGCGGGAGGGCGGATGCCACGGCATCCGCCCCCGTCCCTTCCGCATCGGATGTGTCGCCGTCAAGACCCTTCTCGAGAAGGGGATCGGGGGCGAGACTACGAGCATGTCTGCACCGGCCCTCACTCCGTCCGCCCTTCACGGCATCGCCGCCCGCGGCCCGCTCAGCGACGGCATCATCCGCCGACTGACCGGAGAAGACGCCGACGACCTCGGCGCCCGCGCCGAGAGCGCGCTCGCCACCAGCGACGATGTCGTGCGCGACGACGACATCCAACTCGCGCTCTTCGTGCTGTACGCCTCGTCGTACGGATCTCTGTCCGAGCTCGATCCCGCCCTCGAGTGGGACCCGGCGCTGATCGCGACGCGAGGACTCCTCGAGCACGCCTTCGAGCGGGCGCTGCGGGCGACCGTGCCGACCCCGGAACTGCCCGAGCCGACCGTGGACGCCGTCGGACGAGCCCTGTTCGCTCTCGCCGAGGCCGACACCGGACCGAGCCTCTCTCGTTACGTCGCGAAGAAGGCCACGGACGAGCAGATGCACGAGTTCTTCATGCAGCGCTCGATCTACACGCTGCGTGAGGCGGACCCGCACTCGTGGGCGATCCCCCGCCTGACCGGTCGGCCCAAGGCGGCGCTCGTCGAGATCCAGTCGGACGAGTACGGCGGAGGGCGCCCCGACCGTGTGCACGCGACGATCTTCGCTCGCGCGATGCGCGGCGCCGGCCTCGACGACACCTATGGCGCCTACGTCGACGACGTGCCGGCGATCACGCTCGCGTCGCTCAACACGATGTCGATGTTCGGCCTCAACCGTCGGCTCGTCGGAGCGATCGTCGGCCATCTGGCCGCGTTCGAGATGACCTCGTCGATCCCCAACCGGTTCTACGCCGACGGGCTGCGACGGCTCGGCTTCACCGAGGACGTGACCGACTACTTCGACGAGCACGTCGAGGCGGATGCCGTGCACGAGCAGATCGCCGCGCGTGACCTCGCGGGCGGGCTGGCCGAGGACCGCCCCGACCTGCTGCCCGACATCATGTTCGGCGCCGCGGCCTGCCTCACCGTCGACGGATGGGCGGCGGGACACATGCTCGACTCCTGGACGCGCGGCGAATCCTCGCTGCGAGAGAGGGACGCGCGATGAGCGGGGCGCAGGGTGCCGTCACGATCACGGCGTACCCCGACGGTCCGCTGCTGGTGCGCGGAGCAGCGGTGCTCGAGACCTCCGACGGCGAGCCGATCGAGGTGACGCGCCGCACGGTGGCGCTGTGCCGTTGCGGTCTCTCGACGATCAAGCCGTTCTGCGACGGGACGCACAAGGCCGCCGGGTTCCGCACCGACGCCTGATCTCGATGATGCCGGTCGGTCTTCGTCGGCGCACGTCGATCGTGGTCAGTGCCCGATCGCCGGCAGGCAGCCGCCGTCCATGATGACGCCGCCGATCTCGACCGTGAGAGTATCTGCCGAGACTTCGCCGAAGATGCATCCGCCCTCAGGTGCAGCCGCGCCGAAGGCCACCGCGCGTTCGTCGCCCAGCGTCTGGACGCCCGCGAGGCCCGCCGCGGCGAACACCTCCTCGACCGCGTTCACCGACAGGTCTCCCGAGGTACGGAGCGTCTCGAGCCCGGTGCGGACGGCAGCCGCAGGCTCCTCGGCGACTACCCGGCTCTCCTCCGAGAGATCGACCCGGTCGCGATAGCGCTCGTTCTGCGCCATCGCGTGATCGGGGTCGTACGGCGCGCAGTCCGGTGGCAGGTCTACGCCTTCGATCTGCGGGCACGCGGCCGTAGGGGTGGGACTCGGGGATGCGGACGGCGATGCGCCGGGCGGACCCGTGGTCGCCGTCGCGCACCCTGCGAGCATCATGGTCGCCGCGACGACGAGAAGAAGACGTGCACCTCTCGACCTGTCCCCCCGGATTCCGGTCATGCCCTCATGCAACCACACGGGACGGACAGCGCCAACCGGTGTGCGCTACGTCGGCGACCTTCGCCTGCGCCACGGGAGGAGCACTGCGCCACGGGAGGAGGACTGCCCCACGGGAGGAGAACTGCGCCACGGGAGGAGTCTCAGCGGCATTCTCTCCTCCCGTAGGAGAGTTCTCCTCCCGAGGGCGCACGAGGGAGAGCCCGAGGGCGCACGAGGGAGAGCCCGAGGGCGCACGAGGGAGAGCCCGAGTGCGCGCGCTGATGCGCGACTGAGCCTCATCTGACCCGCTTCAGCGCGGATTCAGCGTGCGCCCGCCACACTGGAGGAATGCGGATCCTGGTGGTTGACGACGAGGTGCGTCTTGCCGACGCCGTGCGCCGGGGTCTCGAGGCGGAGGGCTTCGCGGTCGACGTCGCGAACAACGGCGTCGACGGGCTGTGGCGTGCGCGTGAGACGCGGTACGACGCGATCGTGCTCGACCTGATGATGCCCGGCATGAGCGGGTGGAAGGTGTGCGAGGCGCTGCGCGCCGAGGAGAACTGGACGCCCGTGCTCATGCTCACCGCCAAGGACGGCGAGTGGGACCAGGTCGAGGCTCTGGAGACGGGCGCAGACGACTACGTGACCAAGCCGTTCTCCTTCGCGATCCTCGTGGCTCGGCTCCGTGCTCTCGTGCGCCGCGGCGCTGTCGCGCGCCCTGCGGTGCTCGAAGCCGGAGACCTCAAGCTCGACCCGTCGTCGCACCACGTCTGGCGCGGCGAGACCCAGGTCACGTTGACCGCGCGCGAGTTCGCCGTGCTCGAACACCTCATGCGGCACCGCGGTCAGGTGCTGTCGAAGCGCGCGCTGATCGAGGGCGTCTGGGACGACGACTTCGACGGCGACCCGAACATCGTCGAGGTCTACGTCGGTCACCTGCGCCGCAAGCTCGACAAGCCCTTCGGGCGCGAGGCGATCGAGACGATCCGCGGCGCCGGCTATCGATTGGCGGCCGACGGTGGCTAGCCGCGCGTTCCGGTCGGTGCGTGCCAGGACGACCCTCGGCGCGACCGTGGTCGTGGCCGTCGCGCTGCTGATCGGGGCGTTCTCGTTCTACGGCATCCTGAGCTCCAGCATCCACGCCAGCGCCGAGCGCGCCGCCGAGCAGCGACTCGACGAACTCGCCGAGCGCTTCGACGGTCCCGGCGGCGGCCCGGGCGGCGAGCGCGGGGTCGACTCCCTCGACGACGAGATCGTCCAGATCATCGGCGAGGACGGCGCGGTCAGGGCCGCCAGCGAGGATGCCCGCGACGAGCTCGGCTCCACCGCGCTCCCCCTCGCCGACCAGGCACGCACCACGACGATCGGCGGCGAGCCGATGCTCGTCGTCTCCGACGACCTCGAGAACGACGAGACGCTCGTGCTCGCCGTCTCGATCGAAGACGGTGTCGAGACGCTGTCGACGGTCGCCGTGCTGCTCGCGGTCGCCGTGCCGCTGCTTCTGCTGCTCGTCGCCGTCACCACCTGGCTCGTCGTCGGCCGGGCGCTGCGGCCGGTCACCCGCATCCGCGAGGAGGTCGACGGCATCACCGCCGAGCACCTGCACCGACGCGTCGAGGTGCCGCCGTCATCCGACGAGATCGCCGCACTCGCGACCACCATGAACCGGATGCTCGATCGCCTCGACTCGTCGGCCACCGCCCAGCGCCGCTTCGTCTCGGATGCCTCACACGAGCTGCGCTCACCGCTCGCGACGATCCGTCAGCACGCCGAGCTCGCACAGGCGCATCCGGCCACAACGAGCATCGGCGAGCTGGCCGAGGTCGTCTCAGAGGAGGGGCTCCGACTGCAGGGCATCGTCGAGTCACTTCTGCTGCTCGCCCGGCTCGACGAGGGCGGCGGCACGCACGACGAGGCCGTCGACCTCGACGACCTGGCCCTGGGCGAGGTGCGACGCCTGAGGTCGCGAGGGGTCGAGGTCGACGGGTCGGGCATCCGTGCGGCCCGGGTCGCCGGGGATCCTCGGCTTCTCGGCCAGCTCCTGCGCAACCTCGCCGACAACGCCGTCAGGCACAGCGCCGGCCGCGTGGCCATCAGCGTGATCCCGCAGGACGCCTGGGTGTTCGTGACCGTCGAGGACGACGGCGCAGGAGTGCCAGCCGACGAGCGCGAGCGCATCTTCGAGCGCTTCGTGCGGCTCGATGAGGCCCGCAGCCGGGATGCTGGCGGCAGCGGTCTCGGCCTCGCGATCGTGCAGGGCATCGCCGCGGCCAGCGGCGGGACGGTCTCGGTCGACGCCTCGCGCTGGGGCGGCGCCCGCTTCGTGGTGACCCTGCCCCTCTCGGACTGACATCCTCTCGGCATCCGGTCCGTCTGCAGGGACCCGGCACCTCTCGGCATCCGGTCCGTCTGCAGGGACCCGGCACTTCCCGGCACCCGGCCCGTCTGCGGGTCCCGGCATTTCCCGGCACCCGGCCCGTCTGCAGGACCGAAGCACGGATGCGGGACCAGACACCTGTTCTCGTCCTGCATTCGTGCCCGGATCCTGCAAACGGTACGAGGAAACCCCGGTTCGCGGCCCCGGCCGTTCGGTCGCTGGTTCCTGAAGAGGTCTTCAGGAGGCTTCAGGGTGGCTTCAGCACCGCCGGGAGAGCATCGAGACATGAACGACAAGAACTCGACCCCCGACCAGACGCCCGAGAACCTCCCCGTGAACTCGACTCCGCCGGAGCCCCCCGCTCCGCCCGCGCCGACTCCGGCCCACGACGCCGAGACCGTGCCCGTCGCACCGCTCGCCGCTGAGACCGGCACTCCGGCATCCGTTCCCGCAGCCCCCGCGAAGCGTGGTCGCAAGCGTGCCCTTCTCATCGGCGGTGGAATCGCGGCCGCGGTGGTTCTCGCCGGCGGCGGCGTGGCCATCGGAGCAGCGATCGGCGACGAGTTCGGCGACGACGACGACCGCCCCTCGGTCTCCGACGGCCCCCGTGGCGACGCCGACGACAACGGCGGACAGCCGGGCGGCGACCGAGACGACCGCGACGACGACGGAGAGCAGGGCTCACCCCAGGGCGGGGGCCCGGTGACCGACATCGGCACCGACTCCGCCGACGAGCTCGTGAAGATCGCGGATGCCGCCCGCGGCGCAGCCGAAGGCGACGTGACGTCCATCGACGCGAAGCGCGACGGCACCTGGGAGGTGCAGCTGACCGGGGCGAACGGCAGCGAGACCGAGGTGCGGGTGAATGCCGACCTCGCCGCCACCGTCGTCTCGACCGAGCAGGACGACGATGACTCCGCCCCCACCCACACCCTCGACGAGTCGGCCATCCGCGCACTCGTCGATGCCGCGCTGGCCGAGGCCGACGGCATGATCACCGACCTCGACGCCGACAACGACGAGGTCAGCCCCTACGACGTGTCGGTGCTCACGACCGACCGCCGCTCGATCGACATCGACTTCAGCGCCGACTTCGCCGTCGTCGGCACCGACATCGACGACTGAGCACCCCGCGTCGTTCCTCGAGCCGCCGGCCCCACGGGGTCGGCGGCTCGACGCATCTCCGACGAGTTCGGCACTTTCGCATCATGATCCGTTCACCGCGCGGTCTCTGTAGGTGGGTACGGTCTCGATCGCAGACCGAAGATGCTGTCGTCAGGGGAATCCATGCCGGTCACGGTGCACACGTACTTCTACACACCCGCGCGGGCGGACTCCGTCGTGCGGGTGCTGCAGCAGCTCACGACAGAGCTCAAGCGCGTCGAGTGGCGAGTTTCCGATCATCGTTCCGTGGCGTTCAGCACACGACGGACGCTGTTCGGGGGAGCCGCCGACGTGAGGGTCGTGGCGACTCCGTTGGCTGAGGGAGGATCCGACGTGAGGATCGCACTGCAGGCGCCGACCCGTCGCCGGACGACCACGAAGGCGGCCGACCGGCTCAGTGAACGGATCCAGCGGGCGCTCGGCTGACCGCGAGCCGCGGCCCGCATCCGGCGGCTACCATTTCAGTCATGACGAATTCCGGCCGCATCGACGATGTCTCCATCGGCGGCGAGATGATCCGCCTCGGGCAGTTCCTGAAGTACTCGGGTCTGCTCGACTCGGGTGGCGACGCCAAAGAGGTCGTGATCGACGGTTTCGTGAAGGTCAACGACGAGGTCGATCGTCGTCGGGGCCGTCAGCTGCACGACGGCGACCTGGTCACCTTCGAGGGCCGCACCGTTCGCGTGCGCCCCTGACGCCGGCAGCGATCGCCGTCACCGCCGCGTCGCGTAGCGGAGGAACATCACCCCGCTGCTGAAGCGCTTGTCGTCGAGCAGTTCGAGATCGACGTGCACGTCGGCGGGGAAGAACGGCTTGCCGCCCCCGACGATGCCCGGACCGATGAACAGGCCGAACTCGTCGACCAGACCCGCGCGGATCGCCTCGGCCGCGAGCGTCGGCCCGTCGACAGAGAGGTCGCTGTCGGATTCGGCTTTCCAGCGCTCGATGGTCTCGGGGTCGAACGTGCGCTCGAGCCGCGTGCGCTCGCTCGACACCTCGGCGAGTGTCTTCGAGAAGACGACCTTGTCGGCCGCCTGCCAGACCCGTGCGTAGTCGATGCCGACCTGCGGCTGATCGGGCTCGAGGTGGGCGGTCTCCCAATAGACCATCGTCTCGTACATGCGCCGCCCGTAGAGATAGGTGCCGACGTCGGCGAACTGCCTGTTGATGAAGTCGTGCAGCTCCTCATCGAGCGCCCAGTCGAATCCTCCGTGGGGCCCGCTGACATATCCGTCGAGCGACGTGATCATGGAGTAGATGAGTCGGCCCATGCGGCGAGGCTACTCCGCGCGCCGGGGGTTGGTCGACCCCCCTCGCTGCCGCCCTCTCGGGAGGAGATCTGCTCTTCGGGAGGAGCAATCCTGCGAATCTCTCCTCCCGAAGAGCAGTTCTCCTCCCCCCAGCGACATCGACGACGGCCCCGGGCTTCGCCCTTAGCGACCTGAGTCCGCGGACGCAAGGCGCTGGCCGACATCCCGACCTCGGCGCACGCTGGAGACATACCCCCAGACCAGCGACCGAGAGGACACCCCATGTCTCGCGACCAGTACACCTTCGTCAACCCGGCCGAGCTCTATTCCGACATCGAGCCCGAGAAGCAGCACATGCCCGAACCAGGGCTCGACGCCGACCTCGCTCCCAAGGCCGACCTCGGCGAGGAGAGCTATCGCGGCACCGGCCGTCTCACCGGCCGCAAGGCTCTCATCACCGGCGGCGACTCGGGCATCGGGGCGGCGACCGCGATCGCCTTCGCCCGTGAAGGGGCCGACGTCGCGCTCTCGTACCTTCCGGAAGAGGAGGAGGATGCTGCGCGGATCGCCGACATCCTTCGCGACGCGGGCGCCACCGTCGCGCAGATCCCCGGCGACCTGCGCGACCCCGAGTACTGCCGCACGCTCGTCTCAGAAGCGGTCGGTGCGCTCGGCGGTCTCGACATCCTCGTCAACAACGGCGGCAAGCAGGTCTACCAGGAGTCTCTGACCGACATCACCGACGAGCAGTTCGACGACACCTTCAAGACGAACGTCTACGCGATGTTCTGGATCACGAAGGCCGCACTCCCGCACCTCCCCGCCGGATCGACCATCATCAACACCACGTCGATCCAGGCGTACTCGCCGTCGGGGATCCTCGTCGACTATGCGTCGACCAAGGCCACGATCAACGCCTTCACCAAGGGCCTCGCCGACCAGCTCGCACCGAAGGGCATCCGCGTGAACGCCGTGGCACCCGGGCCGATCTGGACCCCGCTGCAGCCCAGCGACGGACAGCCGCAGGAGAAGCTGCCGGAGTTCGGTGAGGACACGCCTCTCGGCCGCATGGGTCAGCCGGCCGAGCTGGCACCCGCCTACGTGTTCCTCGCCTCGGCCGAGTCGAGCTACGTCGCCGGCGAGACGCTCAACGTCAACGGCGGCATGCCCACGCCGTGACCCGCTGACAGCGAACGCCCCCTCCCGAAGCGACCGGGTGGGGGCGTTCCCGTGTTCGGAGATGCTCGGCGATGTCGGGGGCACGAGGCAATATGACGGTATGGCAGACGGATACGACCTCGATTTCCTTCCGACGCGAGTCCCCCTGCCCCGGCCGGCGCAGGATGCGACCGAGCTGACCTACCCGCGCTTCACGGTGCTGCTCGACCACGACCGTCGGCTGGCCTCCGTGACCGGCGTGAACATCGACGGAGCGCTGCTGCGCGAACTGCCGCGCACCGGCGAGTGGAGGCTCGACCCCCGGATCGACGACGAGCTGCAGACGGGTCCCGATGTCTACGCGCGCAACGACCTCGATCGCGGTCATCTCGTGCGGCGGCGTGATCCGGGATGGGGCGATGTCGATGAGGCGAGGGATGCCACCGAGGCGACCTTCTTCTATCCGAACGCCGCCCCGCAGGCGGCAGGATTCAACCAGTCGAAGGACCTCTGGCTCGGCCTGGAAGACCATGTGATCGAGTATGCCGAGACGACCGATCAGCGTGTCTCGGTCTACACCGCGCCTGTGCTGGGCGACGACGACCCGCCGTATCGCGGCATCCGCATCCCCCTCCGGTTCTGGAAGATCGCGGCCTGGCAGGCGCCGGATGGCCTGTCGGCCGCAGGGTTCGTGCTCGATCAGTCCGAGCTGGTCGACACCTCCGACGGCCTGCTGGCCGCGCCGCCACTGGGCGCCTTCCGCACGTTCCAGGTTCCGGTCGCCGAGATCGCCCGAGTCACGAAGGTCGATGTGGGCCCCCTGCTCGACGCCGATGTGCTCGCCCGGCCGAGTGCGCGATCGACCGAGTGGCGACCGCTCGCCTCCGCATCCGACATCACGCTCTAGGCGTCTACCGGGTCATCGACGCGACGAGGCACACCGCTGCCGCGGACGAACCCCTGCATCCTCACCGCCAGGTGGACGTGCTCGCGGAGGAGTGCGGTGGTCGTCCTCGCGTCCGCGGGTCATCGCAGCCAGAGCGAACGGGTGAACGCCGCCACGATCCGGGGAGAAGAAGTCGCGATCGGGGAGGGAAGCGACTCTGTGGCGGCGTTCGTGCGGATGATCCGCGATGATCCGACGGGGTGATCGAACGGTTCAACCATCTCGTGAACCGCGCGCTCGCACGCCGAGAAGGGGGCGGATTCCGAGCCGGGAACCGCGGTCTCCGGTGCCGACGCCCGATCTCTCAGTAGTGAGGAGTGCCCGCCGCAGTAGTGCCGCGCAGTGCGCAGTCCGGGCACACGCGCCGACGGCCGCGGTCGGGCTCTGTCAGATCGACCCAGGACTCGTCCTGACCGATGGCCCTCGAGCAGTCATCGCACCGCCGCCGACGGCCGGCGACGAGGAGAAGCCCCACGAGCAGCAGCAGCGCCGCCGCGATTCCGAAGAGAAGGAGCGAGCTTGCCCCCGTCGCCGCCAGTCGAGTCGGCTGCTCGTCGACCTCGCCGGACATCGTAGACACGACATCGAACGCGAGCTCGGTCGACTCCTGTCCCTCGTTGCGCTGCGATGCAGTCGCGGCGGGGAGCTCGAACCCGATCTCCACGGCCACCGTCTCACCCTGGGCGACCCGCACCTCGGCGATGTCGACCGTGCCGGTCATCTCTTCGGCGAGTGCGGAGAAGCGCTGCCGCCCCTCGACACCGCCGACACTCCAGAACAGCTCGACCTCGTCGGCGAGGCCGGGATTGCGAGCTCCGCCGGGGACGCTCTCATCCAGACGCAGCGAGACGGTGAGGCCGGCTCGCGCAGGACCGCTGTTCGTCAGCATCAGGGTGCGTTGAGTGCGATCTCCCGGCGCGGCGATGCGCTGACCGACGAACGACGACTCCGCGGTCGAATACCCCCGGCCCGACCAGTCCAGGTGCGTCGCCGGACCGTCCCAGGCGGCCTCGGCAATCGCATCCCCTGACTGCGAACCACCCCCGGATGCCGGTGCCACCGCCCTGTCGACGGGTTCGCCGGTCGTCGAGACACCGGTCGTCGAACCCGCCGCCACGGCAGGGAGCACGCCCGCAGCAGAGAGCACCCCGGCCAGCATGAGCAGGAGCACGACGGCGAGGATCCAGGCGATGGACGTCTCACGTCGGGTGCGACGGCGTGCCTCCGCGAGGAGGCCGTCCACTCCGTTCATCGCCGGCTCCTCTCGGCATCCGTCGCGTGCGACAGCATCTCGCGCAGCGAATCGTCGTCGAGCGAGAGGAGTCCGAGCCGCGCGAGGTGGAGTTCCTCCTCGCGGATCGCGATCTCCCGCTCTCTGAGATCGAGCTCCCGGATCCGGAGGTCGTCGGCGACAGAGGGAACGACAGGGGCCGCGGATGCCGCGGGGGCGTCGTTCACGCCCCGTCCGGAGGTCACGATCACGCGGGTGCGAGGCCGCCGGAAGGTGGTCCATGCGCCGTAGCCGAGAAGCCCGGCACCGAACGCGACGCCGAGCACCACGATGTTGTCGGTGGCCCACTGGCGCACCCATCCGAGGGCGGGCAGGCTGTAGAGCATCGCCCCGCGAACCTGCTCGGGAGACACGGGCGCGTCGGCGGCGGAGTTCGCGTCGCCCTGAGTGATGAGCCTGCAGTCCGTGCCGTCGTCGAACGTGCCGACGGTCTTGCCCACGACGCGGTGGGTGATGAGAGCCGGGTCGCCGGGCTCGGGAAGATAGGTCACGATGTCGCCGACCCCGATCTCGGCGCACACCTGATCGGGCGCGACGCCTCGCACCGCCACGACGTCACCGGGTGCGAATGTCGGCTCCATCGATCCTGTGAGCACCGTGAGCGAGGTTCCGCCGGAGACACGCGGCACCACGAGAAGCGCGGCGATGAGCGCGAACAGCGTCACGACGAATGCGATCGATACGGCTCGTCCGGCGATGCGCCAGGGCGACTCGTACCAGCTCCTCGGAATCCTGCCGGTGGTGCGCATGCGTGCGTCTCTCTTCATGATCGTGAGCGACGGAGGCGCCCCTGTCTCGGGGCGCCTCCCGACGGTGGGTCTTAGAACTGCTCCCCGGTGTCGCGAACCTGCTCGAGCCTGAGGTTCAGCCCCGACAGCGTGTCGGTGAGCGCGACGTCGGTGCGGTCGGTGACCGTCGACGAGAAGGCGCCGTAGACGACGACCGTCACGTCTTCGGTGGTCTCGGCCATCGAGAGCACGGTGGTGCCGTTCGCGTCCTCGAGGCCAGCGCTCTGACCCGTCTGCGGCGCCGACAGGTACAGCAGCGTCGCATCTGCCGCGACGGGCAGCGCGATCTCAGGCTGCACGAGCGCACCGTCCTGGTAGACCTCGTAGGTGTAGGTCATGCCGCTGATGTCGTAGTCGTTCGCCGTGAGACCGTCGAGCGAGAGGCGACCGACGAGGTTGTCTCCCTCCAGCGTCACGGCGGCCGAGAACGAGGCCGCGACCTTGTCGCCGGGCACGATGCGCCAGGTCGACGCATCCGCGGGGGCCAGCGCGTGGCCGAGCTGCGAGCCGTCCGTGCCGACGACGGTGGCGGTGGCGTCGTCGCGGTCGGCCGAGACGTCCCAGAAGGTCGTGTCGGCAGTCTGCACGACGTCGAGGTCGCCGGCGGTGATCTGTCCGCCGCTGAAGCCGTCGGTCGCCGTCCACAGGGCGAACGTCGACCCGCCCGCGAGCAGTGCGGCGGCGCCACCGGCGACGAGCAGCAGAGCGCCGCGGCGCTTCTTCCGCTCTTCGGTCACGACGATGATCTGAGGATTCTGGTTGGACATGTTCTTCTTCCTTCTCCTGGGTGGTGTGTTTCTGCTTCGGCGACTAGCGAGTGGCGTGATCGCCGGGTGCGACGGCGGGGTTCGCGTTCGTCACACGGGGGTCGATGCGGATCACGAGGTCGGGTTCGCCCGCGGGATCCGGATGCACCGATCCGCTCCACGACGAGTCGTCGCGCGACTGGGTGCCGTCATCGCCGGTCCCTTCCGCCCACGCCGTGTGGTCGTAGACGCCGATGGCGTTCAGGGACGCGGGAAACGCCACCGCGGCGTCCCACGTGTCGAAGTCCCGGTTCTCGCTGCCGTCGACGGCGATCCCCCGGGCGCTCGCCTCCGAGACGTACACGCCGTCGGCACGGTGGTTCCAGAGCATCGCGACGCACCAGGTCTGTGTGACCTCGGTGCCGGTGGGGTTGGCCGCGGGCGCCTGCAGCGTGCGATCGGACGCGTCGAGCAGGTGCACGTCGACGGCGGCCCCGCCGTCGACGGGCGCGTCGGGGATCACCGAGCAGTCGTCGCCGAGTCCGGCCGGGTAGATCCGAACGGTCGAGTCCGCCAGCAGTGTGCCGTCCTGGGCGACGCCCCCGGCGAGCTCGGCCGAGCGACCGTCGTGCCAGACCTGATCGCCGAGCGTGATGTCGTAGTCGAGTCCGGCGATGCCGAGAGCGGCCCCGGTCACCTGAAAGCGCCAGATCACGGGTTCTGTTCTCAAGCCGCCCTGATCGAGCACCGTGGCGATCTCGGTGCCGGGCAGGGTGATCTCGACCGGCTCGCCCGCCGCCGACAGCACACGCTGCGACTCGGCGGCGGCTCCGAAGGTCACTGCTCCTGTGCGGAGCTCAGGAGCCACGACCGCGTCGTTCGCGGTCCACAGCGCGTTCGCTGTCGAGACGACCCCGAAGGCCATGACACCGGCGATCGCGGCGGTGAGCGACAGAGTCGTGCGCAGCCTCATCGACCGGCACCGTTCGCGCGCACCTGATCGAGACGCACGATGAGGTCGCCCGCGGCCCAGACTCCCGCGGCACTGTGGACGTCGGCGTCCGTCCAGGCGTAGTCGCCGCGCACCTCGACGGTCACGATCACCGACCACCGATCGGACTCGCCCTGCGACGACCCCGCGAGACCGGGAACGGCCAGCGGCGTCCCGTCGGCAGAGCCGGTCGCGACCGTGTCTCCCTCGGCATTCTCCACGCGCAGTGCGATCGCGATCTCGCCCGTCTCCTCCTGCGCCCGCACTGCGTCGGGAGACGCGAACTCGACACTGAGCGCCGCGGTCAGATTCTCGCCGCACAGGTAGGTCTCGAGCGGCTGCGTGATCTCGATCACGTCGCCAGGCATCGTGAAGAAGTCCTCGGGCGTGGTCGCCAGGTCGCCGGACCGCGGCTCGGTCACGCCCGGGGTGATCTGCCGCCAGGATGCGTCCTCCGTAGTCATCGAGAGGTCGCCGGCCTGCCACAGAGACCCTGCGAACGTGTCTTCCGACGACCACAGCGCGTAGGTGCCGGCGCCGATCGCCGCGACCGTCAGGGCTGCGAGGGCGATCACGCTCACGACCAGGGGCAGCGTGCGGCCGCGGGGCCGAGCCTCGACGGCGGTCATCGTCCCCACCCGTCGGCAGTGCCGTTCGAGACGATCGTGCCGCACGCGGCGACCCTCGCGTTCTCGCCGACGGCGAGCTGCGAGATCGAGCCGATCACTCCCCGCGCGCCCAGGCGCAGGTCCGAGTCCGTGACGACGATGTCGTGCAGGCTCGTGATCCAGTCGTCGGCCGATCGGTTCGTGACCGTGTACACGAAGCACACCGCCTGTCCGTCGACGAGGCGCGCGCCGGTGAGCACGGGCCCACCCGTCTGCTCGATCGTCGCGGGAGTCGAGGCATCCGCCACGTCGGCGTAGGCCCGCTTCTCGATCTCGATGGTCGGGTCTGTGGCGAACAGGAACGCGCTCACCGACGGCACGACCAGCCCGTCGTAGTTCTCGTCCTCCGAGGCGACGGTCGCTGCGATGGTCGCCTCGGTGTTCGCCGTGACATCTCCGTCGGTCGCCTGCAGCACGATCGACTCCGTCGAACGCGCGCCAGGGGCGATGATCGGAGTGGAAGTCGAGAGACCGACTCCATGCGCGACGCCCACTGCGTCGATCTTCGACGAGAAGATCAACGGCGATGTCGGCACGGGCGCACCGGCTCGCAGCATCATCGAGTAGGACTTGCCCTTCTCGTCTCCCGTGACGAGCGTGAATCGGGGCGAGGTGACCTGCAGCGGATTGACGAAGGTCACTCGAGGGTCGGCAGAGACCGCAGCAGCGGTGTTCGTCAATCCCGATGTCGACGTGACGCGACCGGCCGCGAGAGTCGCCGAGACGGATGCCGAGTCGTCGACCCTCGCGACCACGTCGAACTCGAGTCCGTTCGTGCCCGCGACAGGCGTCACGGCGATGACTCGCGGATCGAGGCGCCCGGTATCGAGGGTCTCGGCGGTCGCCGCAGCGCTCAGCTGGATGTCATCCGCGGTGACGGTCGACGGGTCGAGAGGCAGCGAAGACCTCAGCGTGTAGTGCAGGTCGCGACTCATGGTCGGGTCGTTCTGACCGCCGGCCTGATCGAGCATGAGAGTCGGGCGGCAGTTGCCGGTCACGGCCACCGTGCGGCTGAGCTGCGACGACGTCAGCTGCGGCGTCGTCTCGACGTGCGTCTGCACGCGCACGAAACCCGAGACGTCGCCCGTCGTGGCATTCACGGCCTGCGCGGAGGCGGGCACGGTGGCGCCGGCGAGCGGCTGCGGTCCGACGGGCAGCGAGAAGGCGACGGATGCCGCAGCGGCGGTCACTCCGGTCACGCGCCCGAGGTGGATCTCGGCGGTGCGGTCGGCCGTCCAGTAGAGGTCGAGCGACACGGGTCCGCTCGGCACCGACTTGCCGCTGCCTGCAGGTTTCGCCACCGTGATCTCCGCGGTGCATGTTCCGCCGGGGAACGTGGCGCGGGGCGCTGCGACCATCGCGCCGCTCGAGGGAGCCGCCACGACAGACGCCGCGGCAGTGGGGTACCACGTCGACACCGTCTGGTTCGATTCGGTTCCGTTGTCGACCAGGAGCGAGCCTCCGTCGCCGGTCTCCTCCCCCGTCGCCGGCCTGCCCTGCGACCCTGAACGCGTGCCGAAGGTGTTGCCCGAGACGGTGGTCAGACCGTTGCGCGAGAGACGGATGCTCGACTCGTAGCCGTCGAAGTAGTTGTCGGTGATGCTGAGCCCGCTCGGCACCGTGCCGGTGCGGGTGAGGCCGTCCCAGGAGATCGCGATGGTCTGTCCCGACGTCGCGCGTACGAAGTCGTTGCGCGAGATCCGGTTCTCTCCGCTGAGGGTGCCCGGGGGCAGCGTGACGAACGCGTACTCGTCTCCCGTGCCGTTTCCGACGGAGTTGAGGAACTGGTTGCCCGAGATGTTCAGGTTCGACAGCCTCACACCCGTCGTGCTGTTGTTCGAGAACTTGAAGGCCGTCGCCCCGTTGAGGTTCCGCACGGTCGAATCGGTGAACGAGAAGCCGTCGAGGACGACGTTCGCGTCGCGCGGCGAGAAGGTGGTGAGGTTCGTGCGGCAGCCAGAGCCGTCGGATCCGTTGCACACGCCGCCGGCCGTGTAGTTGACCTTCACCCGCGCGATGGAGATGTTCTTCATCGGTGTGGCGGTCGTGGCGTTGAACAGGAACAGCCCTGAGGTCTGCTGTCCCTCGTGGTAGAACCCCTGCAGCTCGTAGTCGCTGACCGAGATGTCGCTGGCACCCTGGCGATAGACGACGAAGCGCTCGGGGTAGTAGTTCTCCTTCGTCACGGTCGAGCCGCCCGCGAGGCTGATCCTCTTCGCCTGCTCGCCCATCACGATGGACGTGCCGCTGGAGAGGATGTCGCGGAAGTTCTTCAGCGCGACGTCCGGACCGTTGATCTCGAATGCCGCCGCCTCGGTCGACTCGGACGTCGGAATGATGGAGACACGATTGTCGAGGTCGAGCGTGACCGGTGCAGTGATGCGATAGAAGGCGCCGTCATCCCAGGTCGACACCGCACTCGTCTGCATCCAGTTCGCGGTGGAGCGGGTCATCACCGGACGGATGATGCCGCTGAGGCCGGGCTTCACGGCGATGACGACGGCCCCGGGCGCACCGTTCAGGGCATTCGACTCCTCGAGCGCGGCGCGCAGCGTGCAGGAGCCGTCGGCTGTCCGGCACACGCCATCACCCGGCGCCTGATCGACTCCCGAGAACGCGAGGCTGGTGATCTCGAGCTCGTGGCTGGGCGCGGACATCGCCGGAGCCGCCACCAGGAGGCCGCCGGCGATCAGGCCGACGCATGCCGTCACCGCAGAGACGAGGCGCATGCGTCGCACCAGGCGACGCCGGCGGCGCACCTGTCGACGACCTTCTTCTCGCGGGCTCACAGCTGACGTCCTCCAGAGGGTTCCGCGCGACGCATGTGGCGCGCTCGAGTGATGGGAGACCGCGGGCACGATGTGCGCAGAATGGGCGGTCATCGTAAGGATGCGGTCGGCGACCTGCCCGCTTGGAGGGGTTTCGGGCGTCTTCAGCACTCCGCCACCTCGATATCAGTGGGCCTCTCCGACGGTTGCGTGGCGGGTGTGCACGACCCTGCGGAGTACCACGCGTCGATGCTCAGTAGTGCCCTCGCGGGTACTGGCCCACACTGCTTCTCCCTGCCGCTGATCGCTCGTGAGTACGCAAGGTCGGCACTCGCCGCTCGTACTCCTCGGGATTCACGTCACCAGCGACGCCGCCACCGGGAAGGCTCATGCGAGGGAGCAGCCGCATCACCCCCGCCGTGCGGCTATCTCTGACAGGCCCGGGAGAGTAGCTTTTGCATAGGAACATCACGTGAGGAAGCGGAATCTCATGGTGGTCGGTCGTGAAGAGAGTCTCGCCGCGGCAGTGGACCTCATCCAGGCGGGCGTCAGCATCGATGTCGTCGGCAGCCGCGGTTCGGGTCGGAGCGCTTTCCTCAAGGCGCTGCGTGCCCGGGTCGAGCAGGACGAATGGACGGTCGTCTCGGTGCGCGGAATCGCGTCGCTGCGCCAGCATCCGCTCGCCGCACTGCATCTCGCCGGCATCGGCGCGACCAGTGGTCAACGGCCGGGGCCGAGCCTTCACGAGACCGCCGACTCGCTGCGCCAGGCGCTCCGCGCCTCGCGCTCGGTGCTGTTCCTCGATGACTGGGATGACCTCGACGAGTCGTCGTGGGGTGTCGCGGAGTCGGTGCGACGCGAGTACGGCGTGCCGATCGTGCTCTCTCGCCTGCAGGGTCTTCGAGCCAGACACACTCCGAGCGGCCTGCCCGCGTCGACTCTCGAACCCTCGTACGTGATCGACATGACCCCGTTGCGCTTCGAGGAGCTCGAGACAGCTCTCGAGAAGTATCTGGCGCACCCGATCGAGGCGAGCACGATGAGCCGGGTGTTCGCGAAGTCGGGGGGAAACATCGGCCTCGCCCTGAGCCTGGTCGACGCGACCGTGCGTGAGAAGCGTCTCGTGCTGCGCGGCGGCGAGTGGACCGCCACCCGCGATCTGTGGAGCAGCGGACTGCGAGCCGTGCTGGAGGCGCACCTCGAGAGCCTCGATGACGCCACGCGTGATGCGCTCGAGATCATCGCGATCGTGGGGGTGGCCGATATCGACACGGCGAGCCAGCTCGTCGACTGGGGCACGCTCGAGCTGCTGGAGGAGCGCCGGATGATCACTTTCATCCCCAGCGGCGACCGGCAGCTCGTCGCCGTCATGCCGCCGCTGCTGGTCGAGTTCTTCCGGCACGAGCCGCTCACAGCGCGACGCACGCGACTGACGAGCCAGATCGTGCGACAGCTGAGCACGCCCGAGTCGGTGTGGTCGGTGCTCACCGACCAGCAGTCGTCTCCGACCGCGTCGGGTGGTCAGGATGCTCTCTTCGTCCGGCTGCTGCAGGAGCGTGCCCGCGCACGCCGTATCGTGACGGCCGCCGAGTGGGAGGCGAACCCGACCGCCGCCAGTGCCGTGCGCTACATCCGTGCCCTCATGCACACGCACACAGCGAGGGTGCGAGACGTGATCGCCGACGTCCTCTCGTCTCCTGCGACGCGCACCGGGGACGACGCCAGTCGTGCCGAGTTCGCCTCGCTCAAGGCGGAGTGGACCGCCTACGTCGACGACGACCTGCAGCGAGCGGTCGCGCAGCTGCAGGACGATGCCCAGACCGTGGGTGCGCACGCCGGGATGCTGCGGGCCGTCGAGGTGCAGCTGCTCGCGAACCTCGACACCGTGCCCGCTGACTTCGGCAACCGCCTCGAGGTGTCCGACGAGCTGCCCGCGGCGGTCAAGCTGATGATGCTCGAGACCCAGATGAGCGTGCTCGTCAGCCTCGGTCGTTTCTCCGATGCACTGCGGGTCTTCGGCCTCATCGAGGCGCTGGAGCACGAGGAGCAGCGGTACACCCCTCGGGTGCTGCTCGGCATGGCACTGTTCGGCCAGGGCGACCCGGGCGCCGCTCTCGACGTGCTGCAGCGCGGGTTCGACGAGGCGCACGGCTATCTCGACATCGACGCCGTGCGAGCCTTCGGCACCGCCGCATCGCTGTGTCATCTGGCAACAGGTGATCATGCGGCCGTCGACGATCTGCTCGAGGTCATCTTCTCGGCGGGAGAGCCCTCACCGCTGCCGCCCGGAGTGCAGCTCTCGCTGCTCGCGGTCGCCGCCGTGGTCGCCATCCGACGAGGGCAGGTGACGACCGGCGAGCGGCTGGCCGCCGACCTGGATCAGCTCGGAGCCGAAGACGGCCCGCTTCCGGGGCAGAGCAAGGCGTGGCCCCAGGTGCAGCTGCTCGCCTTCGACGGAAGCACCGACAAGGCCGCCGAGCTGCTCGCCCGCTCCGGCGACGCCCTCTGGAACCGCGGAGCCCGCGTGGCAGGGCTCACCGCCCAGCTCTCCGCCGTCGAACTCGACCCGACGCCGACCCGCCTGTCGGCCGCGATGGCGCACGCGAAGGAGCTGCCGGAGGCGGCAGGGCTGGCGGCCCAGGCCTCGTTCGTGAGCGCGCTGGTGCAGCGGGATCCCGTGGCGATGCTCGCCGTCGCGGACGAGCTCGACGTGCGCGGGCTCACCGGCACTGCGCTGTCGGCCTGCCGCTTCGCGCGGGCCTGGTTCGCTGCGGGGGCGGACGACCTCGGACAGCAGCGCGCGGTCGAGCGCGAGGAGCAGATCCGTGCCCGTCACCCGGGGAGGAGCTACGACCTCGCGCGGTTCGGTGCGACAGCTGTCACCCTCACCGACCGCGAGAAGGAGGTGGGGCGCCTCGCCGCGGGGGGACTCTCCAACGCCGAGATCGCCTCCCGACTCGTGCTGAGTGTGCGCACGGTCGAGAGCCACATGCACCGGATCATGCGCAAGCTCGACGTCTCGAACCGCAGAGAGCTGCGGCGTCACGCCGAAGCGCTGACCTGATCGGAACGCTGCCTCGACCCGCGCATACCGGTCGACAATAGGGCTTGTGCGGCGAGGCGGCTGGTGTCACGCTTGCCTCACAGTTCTGTCGCGCTGTAACGCGACAGCTGGGGTGCCGCCCATTGACGGCATCGGATGGGGCGCCCTTTCTGCCGCCTCCCCCGTGGTGGGGGCGTCCCGTCCTCCCCCGGATCAGCTCGCAGCCGAACGATGCGACCACGCAGAGACCGGGAGCCCCACCCGACTCAGTTGAAGTCGCCGCCCGGCGCCATGTCCATGAAGCGCGAGTAGTGACCCTGGAAGGCCACGGTGATCGTGGCCGTCGGGCCGTTACGGTGCTTGGCCACGATCAGGTCGGCCTCACCCGGACGAACGTCCTTGTCGTAGACCGAGTCGCGGTGCAGCAGGATCACCATGTCGGCGTCCTGCTCGATCGAGCCGGACTCACGCAGGTCGCTGATCGCGGGCTTCTTGTCGGTGCGCTGCTCGGGACCACGGTTCAGTTGCGACAGTGCGATGACCGGAACCTGCAGCTCCTTGGCGATGAGCTTGAGGCTTCGCGAGAACTCCGAGACCTCCTGCTGGCGCGACTCGACACGCTTTCCCGACGTCATCAGCTGCAGGTAGTCGATGATGACCATCCGCAGACCCTCGCGCTGCTTGAGTCGCCGGCACTTCGCGCGGATCTCGACCAGCGTCATGTTGGGGCTGTCGTCGATGTAGAGGGGGGCGTCGTTGATGCGGCCTCGAGTGGCCGCGACGGTGGTCCAGTCCCGCGGGTCGAGGTTTCCCTTGCGCATGTTCTGCAGCGGGATCTGACCTTCGGCGCTCAGCAGACGCATCGCGATCTCGCTCTTGCCCATCTCGAGCGAGAAGAAGACGGAGGGGATGTTGTGGCCGATGGATGCCGAGCGCGCGAAGTCGAGCGCGAGGGTCGACTTACCCATCGCAGGACGCGCGGCGACGACGATCATCTGCCCGCCGTGCAGGCCGTTGGTGAGCTCGTCGAGCTCCTTGAAGCCCGTCGGAACGCCCGTCATCGACCCGTCGCGGCCGCTGGCTGCCTCGATCTCTTCGAGCGCGGCATCGACCGCGATCTGCAGCGGCACGTAGTCTTCGGCAGTCTCGGATCCGGTGATCGAGTAGATCTCTGCCTGGGCGTTGTTGACGATGTCGGTGGCGTCGCCCTGTCCGTCGTAACCGAGCTGCACGATGCGGGTGCCCGCATCGACCAGACGGCGCAGGATCGCCCTCTCCGACACGATGCCCGCGTAGTAGCCGGCGTTCGCCGCAGTGGGGACGATCGAGGTGAGCGTATGCAGATAGTCGGCACCGCCGGCGCGACTCAGCTCCCCCGTCTTGATGAGCTCGTCGGTGACGGCGACGACGTCCGTCGGCTCGCCGTGCGAGTAGAGCGACAGGATCGCCTCGAAGATGAGCTCGTGCTTGGGGATGTAGAAGTCGGCGCCCTTGAGCGTCTCGATCACATCGGCGACGGCATCCTTCGAGAGGAGCATTCCACCCAGCGCGCTCTGCTCGGCGAGCGTGTCGTGCGGGGGTGTGCGCTCTGGCGGACGCTTGCCCCCGAGGCGCTCCTCTGAGATGTCGGCGATCGACACACTGCTCCCTTCGATGCGACGTTCTTCCGGTGTGCTCGGTGCCGACTGCGTCGGCCACTCGATGCGATTCAGCTCGAGAAGGACCGTTCGCACAGCAAACCAGGCACTTCCGACATCGGGTCGCTGCACCACGCTACGAGCGGGTGTTTTCGGTCGCAACACGGCCTGTGGATAACTATGTGGAAAGCGTGCGAACAAGTCCGGAGAGTCTGTGCAGAACGCATGTGGATAACTCGGTGGAGTACCTCGAAACAGGGTTCTATTTTTTTCTCTGGTCTGGGATTTAGAGTTTCCCCACCCTGTGGATGAGAACGTGGTTCAACTGGGCATTGAAGGTTGATCGCATCCGGTGGGGGATGTGTAGAACCTGGGGAAAGTCAAGCCGAGATTCAACCGGGCGCGTCACACTGCGCAACCCCCTGAAATGTGCGCGAGATGTCATCGTTTTCGAGCGGAACCCTCTAGACATCGCGATATGCCGGGAGTATCGTCACCGGCAATCGACGCAGTGCGCGTCGTGAACGAACGATGGCTCTCGGGGGAGGGAAGTCGACGTGAACGCTCAAGAAGCCCGGCGTGGCCTTCCGGCTGTCGCCCTGTGGGGCAGCCTGGGCGCGGTCGCGTGGGCGGCGATCACGATCTTCACGGGAGGGTCGCCTGCGAGCGCGGACGACAGCTCGAGCGATTCTCTGCTCGACGGCGTCTCCTCTGTCGTCAGCGAGACGGTCTCGACCGTCGAAGACACCGTCACGGCAGCGACCACGCCGATCGTGGCGCCGGTCGCCCCCGTCGTGACCCAGGTCGTGGCCCCGGCCGTCACCCAGGTGGTCGAGCCGGTCGTCACCCACGTCGTCGAGCCGGTCCTCACCCACGTCGTCGAGCCCGTCGCGGCCCAGGTCGTCGAGCCGGTGCAGCAGGTGGCTCAGCCGACCGTCGAACACGTCGCGGAGACGATCGCGCAGGTTCCGGTCGTCGGCCCGGTGACGTCGCCGATCGTCGACATCGTCGCCGACACCACCGAGGCCGTCGTCACGCCCGTGACCGATCTGGTCGACGGATCCCCGGTGGCGCCGATCGTGACACCCGTGACGGACCTGATCGCAGGACTGCCGATCGTCGGAGATGTGACCGGCGATCTCGGAGTGCCCGCGGTGATCGACGTGGTCGTCGGTGTCGTCGACGGGACGACACCGATCGTCGGAGAGGTCGTCGACAACACCGTGCCGCCGATCGTCCCGGGCCTCACGCCCAGTCGGCCAGCCGTTCCCGCATCCGGGCCGGACTCCGATCCGGTCGGACCGATCCCTGCCGCAGCCGATGCGCGGACGGGCCTCCACTCCCCTGCGGTCGCGCGCCTTCAGCCAGTCGACCCGGCAGCATCCGGACTCCAGCCGGCAGCACCCATCACTGTGCCCGCCACGAGTGCGCCGGCATCCGATGACCGGCCCTCGCCTTTCTCTCCGCCCTCCGGTGCCCCGGCGGCGCCGTCTTCCTCCGCCGGTTCGAGCGGAGCCTCCTCACTCTCCTGCGCGCACCTCAGCGACGCGGGTCTTGTCGCGTTCCGTGCTGTGGAGCGCTCCCCCGGCGCACCCGACGACGTCTTGCCGACGTCACTGGTCGCCGACACCGACGTCTCTCCTGACTGACGGGTTGTCCGGTCGTTCCTCGTGAACGACAGATGCCGTGCTGCGCGCGCACATGCTCTTCGCGTGCACCCATCCAGACACACCCATTTCCAGTCAGGAGAAGGACATCATGCGTACATACATCAAGCGGGCCCTGTGGGGCACGCTTCTCGCCGGCGGGATCACCCTGCTCGGCGCAACGGCCGCCAACGCGGCAGACACCTCAGGAGAAGACGGCCTGCTGTCGGGCACCCAGGCGGATACCGCGATCACGGCGCCCGTCACGATCGTCGACAACGCCGTCTCGCTGCTCGGAGATTCCTCCGCGGAGCAGGCCCCGGCTCCGGCCCCTCAACCGGCTCCGGCACCTCAACCGGCTCCGGCTCCCGCACCGGCCCCCACCACGAGCGGTGAATCCGGCACCGCGTCGGGCACCCAGGCCGTCGTGGACGTCGTCGTTCCCGTCACGGTGACCGGCAATGCGATCACCGTGCTCGGCGACTCGTCGAGCGAGTCGGCGGCGCCGGCCGAGGTTCCCCAGGCACCGGCCCCCGCCCCCGCCCCGGCTGTCACGACGAACGGCGATGACGGTGTGCTGTCGGGCACCCAGGGCCTGCTTCAGGTCGACGCGCCCATCACCGTGTCGGGCAACTCGATCGCAGTGCTCGGCGACAGCGAGACCCTCGGACAGGATGCCGCAGCACCGGCCCCCTCGAGCGGCAGCGCAACCGGATCCACAGCGCCGTCCACGTCGGGCGACGACGGCGTCGCGAGCGGCACGCAGGTGACAGCACCCGTGACCGCACCGGTCACCGTCGGCGGTAACGCGATCTCCGTCATCGGAGACAGCGAGAGCACCGGAAGCAGCGGCACCACCGCACCCGCATCCGGGGGCAGCACCACCGCACCGGAAACCTCGGGTACCGACGCGGTCGGGAGCGGCACACAGGTGACCGCACCTGTGACGGCGCCCGTCACCGTCGGCGGTAACGCGATCTCCGTGATCGGAGACAGCGAGAGCACCGGAAGCAGCGGCACCACCGCACCCGCATCCGGGGGCAGCACCACTGCACCGGAAACCTCGGGTACCGACGCGGTCGGGAGCGGCACGCAGGTGACCGCACCCGTGACCGCACCCATCACCGCCGCCGGCAACGCGATCTCCGTCATCGGAGACAGCGAGTCGACGAGCGGAACCGGCCCCACCGGAACCACCGGGGCAACCCCGTCCACCGGCAGCACCACCACCGGTGACGACGGAATCCTCGGCGGAACCCAGGTCACCGCACCCGTGACCGCACCCATCACCGCCAGCGGCAACGCGATCTCCGTCATCGGAGACAGCGAAGCCGACGGAGGAGCCGGCAGCACCGCACCCATCGCGGGAACCCCGTCCACCGGCAGCACCACCGGTGACGACGGAATCCTCGGCGGCACACAGGTCACCGCCCCCGTGACTCTTCCGATCACGATCGGCGGCAATGCGATCTCCGTGGTAGGAGAGAGCACCGTCACGGCTCCCCCGAGCGATCCCGGAACCGACCCGGGAACGGATCCCGGCACTGACCCCGGAACCGACCCCGGCACCGACCCGGGAACGGATCCTGGCACTGACCCCGGCACGGACCCCGGAACCGACCCCGGAACCGACCCCGGGACCGACCCGGGCACGGACCCCGGAACCGATCCCGGCACAACTCCCGGCACAACTCCCGGCGCAGTCACGGGAGTGGGCACCGACGCCGACGCCGGCACGTCCGCGACCGCTGTCGCGAGCGGCGCAGCCGTGACGGCATCCGCCCCGGCTGAGGGACTCGCCGCCACCGGTGGTTCCTCCTCCTTCGGCTTCGCATTCCTCGCCGCACTCCTGCTCCTCCTCGGAGCCGGAATGCTGCGTCGTCGCCCCGTGACGGCGTAGCCGCAGACCCCGGCGGTGTCGACGTCCTCGGGGGAGGAGATGCGACACCGCCGGTGTGCGGATCCCGTGATGCCCTGAGCAGGTTCCCCAGACCTGCCCGCGTCTGCGATGCCGCACAGTTCACGGATGCCCCGCGTCCCCAGCGCGGGGCATCCGTCGTGCCCGGAACCCGCACGAGGCGCGTCGGATGACGCCGAGGACGATCCGCCTAGACTCTCCGGGGAGGTCATCATGCAGAACGCGCTCGCCTCGCAGGTGCCGCGGTGACAGAAGATCCGCGCCGTCTGCGGTGGGCGGTCAACGGCGCACGGACATTCCATATCCCTACTGATGCCGCCGATGTCGCCCTGGTCGAGATCGACCGTGCGATGCAGGCTGCCCACTTCCGTGCAGACGTGCCCGGTGCCGAGGCCGGGGTGCAGCGAATCCACCGGCGCGGGTCGGTTGTCGGCGATGTCCTCATCGGCGGAAGTGGGCTCTCCACCCTCACGACCAGGCTCGGTCCGCTGTCTGCCCGAGGCGTCGCCGTCACCTGGATCGGCCCGGTCGACGCGCACTCGATCCGCGTGATCGTCTCACTGGTCGCCGGATCCCACGTCGGAGGGGACTTCGTGGACGGGGTCGACGAAGCAGTGCGCGCTCTCGTCTCCCACGGCATACCTGTCGAGGACGACGGGTGGTCACGGTCCGTCGACGTCGATGAGACTCTGCCCGCGAATCCCCGTCGCGCCGCCGAACTCGGTCTCACCCGCTAGCCGCCTTCACGAGACCCTCCGAATCACCGACCGGCCGCGCACGCAGAACGCCCCCTGTCCCGAAGGACAGGGGGCGTTCGAGAGCGTCTCGCCTTACTTGGCGGCGACGACCTGCAGCGTGATGACTGCGGTCACGTCGTCGTGCAGACGAACGGTGGCCTCGTGCTCGCCGACCGACTTGATCGCCGACGGGATGTGCACCTTGCGCTTGTCGATCGAGCCGAGACCCGCGGCTGCGACAGCATCCGCGATGTGATCGGTCTTGACCGAACCGAAGAGGCGACCCTCGTTGCCGGCCTTGACGGCCAGGCGCACCTTGGTGGCCTCGAGGGAGTTCTTCAGCGCCACGGCCTCGTCGCGGTCGTGGATCGCGCGAGCCTGACGAGCAGCCTGGATCGAAGCGACCTGCTTTTCGCCACCGCGGGTCCACGCCGTAGCGAAGCCCTGGGGGATGAGGTAGTTGCGGGCGAACCCGTTCTTGACCTCGACTACGTCACCGGCGCTACCCAGCCCGGCGACCTCGTTCGTGAGAATCAGCTTTGCCATCTCGATACCCCTTACCGGCCGGCGCCAGCGTAGGGCAGGAGTGCCATTTCGCGTGCGTTCTTGATCGCGGTGGCGATCAGACGCTGCTCCTGCACCGAAACACCGGTGATACGACGGGCGCGGATCTTGCCACGCTCCGAGACGAACTTGCGGAGGGTGGAGACATCCTTGTAATCGATGACTCCGACCCGGATCGACTTCGCGGGAGCGGTGGGCTTGCCACCCTTCCGCGGCTTGCGGCGGTCGCCGCTAGACTTTCCAGCCATTGTTTTTCCTTAATGATGAGACGGATGCCGAAGCATCCCGAGATCCTGTTTCAGAAGGGGGTGTCGTCGCCGAAGCTGCCCGGAGTGCTCCAGGCGTCTGCGCTCGTCGACGAGCCGGGGGTTGACCACGGCTCTTCCGACACCTGCTGCTGCTGAGCGGGGCGCGACTGTCCGCCGCCACCACCGCCGCCGCCACCGGTCGACGCCGCACGGGTGACCTGCGCGGTCGCGTACCGAAGCGAGGGGCCGATCTCGTCGACCTCCAGCTCGATAGCGGTGCGCTGGTTGCCCTCGCGGTCCTGGTAGGAGCGCTGACGCAGACGGCCCTGCGCCATGACGCGCATGCCCTTGGTCAGCGAACCCGCCACGTGCTCGGCGAACTCGCGCCAGACCGACGCACGGAGGAACAGCGCTTCGCCGTCCTTCCACTCGTTGGCGGCGCGGTCGAAGTTCCGAGGCGTCGAAGCGATGGTGAAGTTCGCCACCGGCAGTCCGTTCTGCGTGTAGCGCAGCTCGGGGTCGGCCGTGAGGTTACCCACCACGGTGATGACTGTTTCGCCGGCCATCGGACTCAGGCCTTCGCAGCCTTGGCGGCCTTGCGAGCAGCCTTCTCTTCGGTGCGCTTCGCTTCGAACGCGACCATCGCCTGAGCTTCCTCAGAACGGAGGACCTTGGTGCGCATGATCTGCTCGTTCAGCTTCAGCTGACGGTCGAGCTCCTGCGTGGCCTCGCTGGTGGCGGTGAAGTTGACGACGGCGTAGATGCCCTCGTTCTTCTTCTGGATCTCGTAAGCCAGACGGCGCTTACCCCAGATGTCGACCTTGTCAATCGAGCCACCATCGTTGGTGATGACCTTCAGGAACTTGTCGAGCGTAGGGGCTACCTGGCGCTCGTCGATCTCGGGGGTCAGAATGACCATGAGTTCGTACTGGTGCGTCACTTACCCACCTCCTTCGGACTAGAACGGCTTCCGGGACTTTCCCGGAAGCAGGAGGGTGTGTGAACGTCATCCGCCGAGCCACCCGAGTGGGGGCCTGATGGCAGACAACCTTGACAGTCTAGCGGAGAAACCTTCGGCCTGCCCCCACGCCTCTCGCCGGGCAGTTGGCATGCTGGAGTGCGTGCGGTCTGACACTCAGTGCGCACACGACCTAAGGGGGAACGCCATGCGCGTCAACAAATGGGGGGTCGGCATCGTCCTGACCGCCACCGTACTGCTCACCGGGTGCACCGCGGGTGCCGAGGAGCCCGCCGAAGAGGAGCCCACAGCGGCCGCGGAGGAGACCACCGCACCCGAGTCCGACTGCCCTGAGCTGACCGAAGGCGCGACCGTCGACGGCACCGCGCTCGGCGCCTGCATCACCGAGGCGATGACCGACACCGCCGGCTACCAGGCCAAGACATCGATCCTGGGCATGGACACGACCGCCCGGTACAACCCCGCGACGGATGCCGTCGAGACCATCACTCCGATGGGATCGCTGATCATCATCGGCGACGACGCCTGGGTCAAGACTCCTACGACCGAGTGGCAGGTCGCCGACCCGAACTCGAGCGACCCGATCGTCGCCGCGCTCAGCAGCGGTGCGGCGACGGCGGCCGGCACCGACCCGGCCACGGCCGCAGGCGCGCTCACCGGCGAGTTCACCGTGACGGGAACCGGCAGCCGCCTGGGTCAGGACGTCTACCTCGTGAGCGGCACGTCCGAGGCGCAGGGCGTCGCCGTCGACGTGGTGTTCGAGGTCACCGACGACTACGTGGTGCTGGCGACGACCGGCAGCACCGAGGCCGCCGGCCAGATGATCGAGACCTCGCTCGAGATCACCGAGTGGGACGTCGAGCAGGACATCGTCGCACCTCTCTGATCCACCAGCAGATGCTGCGGGCCGGGGCGATCGCCTCGGCCCGCGGTGCGTTCCGGGCTCTGCTGGCGCAGCATCCGCTCGGGTCATCCCTCGACCCACCCTCTCGGGCCATCCCCTGGGGAGGAGATCTGCGCTTCGGGAGGAGGATCGGGTTCGGAACCTCCTCCCCGGAGACAGTTGTCCTCCCGAGGGGCAGACGCGAACGCGCCAGCCGTGTTCAGCGGCGCCGTGACCCGCCGATCAGGCTGAGGCCTCGAGGGCCCTCCCGTCGGGAGGAGAACTGCGCCACGGGAGGAGGCTTCGCGCCCATCCGTCCTCCCGAGGCGCAGATCTCCTCCCGAGGGGCAGAGGGGCAGATGTCCTCCGAGCGGGCAATCGCCCGAGGGAGCAGACGACAGACGTCAGTCGATGACGGGGGCAATCTCCGACCAGACGATGCGCTCGTTCGTCGAGGGCGCGACCGGGATGCGACCTGCTCCGTCGGGCTCGGGGATCGCCGCGAGCAGCGCCTGAGTGTACGGATGCTGCGGCGCAGACCACACACGATCGGTGGCCCCCGCTTCGAGCACCCGTCCGGCGAACATCACGAAGGTCCGATCGGCGATGCGCCGGACGACGGCGAGGTCGTGCGAGATGAACAGCATCCCCGCGCCGGCCTCGGCGACGAGGTCTCGCATGAGACCGGCGACGCTCGTCTGGGTCGATGCATCCAGAGCCGAGATCGGCTCGTCGGCGACGAGCAGCGACGGCCGCGCGGCGAGCGCGCGCGCGATCGCGAGCCGCTGCTTCTGGCCGCCCGAGAACTGATGCGGGAAGCGCGTGGCGACCTCGGTGGGCAACCCGACGCGGTCGAGCCACTCGGGGACGGTCGATCCTTCGGCGCCGCGAGCGCGGGCGGTCGCGATGCCGTCGGCGATCTGGTCGCCCACGCGACGCCGCGGGTTGAGCGACGTCGACGGATCCTGGAACACCATCTGGATGCCGGTGAGAGCGAGCTCGCGCCGACGGATGCCGAGCGGCTTCACGGGCTCGCCGCGGAACCGCACCTCTCCCCCGGCGAGCTTCTCGATGCCGACGACCGCACGGGCCAGGCTCGACTTGCCGCTGCCGGACTCGCCCACGAGCGCGACGGTCTCTCCGGGGGCGACGGTCAGTGAGACGCCGTCGACGGCGACCACCGGCGGGCTCCCGGGGTAGCGCACGACGACTCCCTGCGCGTCGAGGACGGCGATCTCACTCATCTGCGGCCTCCTCTTCGGCATCCTTCACGGCAGCATCCGAGAGTGCCGCATCCGACATCACCGGATCGATGAGCGCGGGATCCGGTGAGGCGATCTCGAGCTTCGACCCCGGCAGGGCCGCGAGCAGCGTGCGGGTGTACTCGTGCTGCGGGTCGCGGAACAGGGTCGCGCGGTCTGCCCGCTCGACGATCTGCCCGTTCTTCATCACGGCGACCTCATCGGCGATCGCACTCATGACGCCCAGGTCGTGCGTGACGAGCAGCACGGCGAGATTGCGGTCGGTCGCGAGGTCGCGCAGCAGCCGGAGGATGCCGGCCTGCACCGTGACGTCGAGCGCGGTGGTCGGCTCGTCGGCCAGCAGCACCTCGGGGTCGCACGCGAGCGCACACGCGATGGCGATGCGCTGGCGCTGACCGCCGGAGAACTGGTGGGGGTAGCGCTTCAGTGCCGCATCCGGATTCGGCACCTGCACCGTCTCGAGCAGCTCGATGGCTCTGGCCTTCGCGGCCTCGCCCCGAAGACCGAGATGCACGCGCATGTGGTCGGTGAGCTGCCGGCCGATCGGCAGCTGCGGGTGCAGCGACGCCGACGGGTCCTGGAAGATCATGGCGATGCGCTTGCCGCGGATGCGGTTGAGGGCGCGGCGGCGCATGCCGACGAGCTCCTCCCCCGCGAGCGTGATGGATCCGCCGGTGCGCGCCTGCCGGGGCAGCAGCCCGAGCACGGCGAGCGCGGTGAGTGTCTTGCCGGATCCGGATTCGCCGGCGAGGCCGTGGATGCGACCGGCTTCGAGCTCGAGCGAGATGCCGTGCACGAGTGGGCGACCGATGTCGATGGTCAGGTCGCGGATGCTCAGCGCGCTCATGGGCGTCGAGGCGGTCATGCTGCCGCCCCCTTCGCCGATGCCACGTGCTCGGCCTGCTTCTCGTGCGTGACCTCGGCCGTCGGGTCGAGGATGTCGCGCATCGCGTCACCGAGGAAGTTGAAGGCGAGCACCACCGTGAGGATCGCGAGACCGGGGAAGACCCCGAGCCACCAGGCATCGAAGTTCTGCATGGCGGCGGAGATCATCGATCCCCACTCTGCGGTCGGAGGCTGCGCGCCGAGACCGAGGAACGAGAGGCCGGAGAGCAGCAGGATCGCCGCACCGATGTCGAGGGTGGCGAGCACCAGCACGGGTCCGGCGATGTTCGGAAGGATGTCGATGAACAGCGTCCGCAGCGGCGAGTGACCGAGCAGACGACCGGCGATGACGTAGTTCTGCCCGCGGAGTCCCATCACGATGCTGCGCGTGACTCGCGAGTACTGCGGCCACGAGACCACGATCGCCGCGATCACCGCGTTGAACAGCGACGGCCCGAGGGATGCCGCCACCACCATCGCGAGGATGACCGTCGGGAACGCCATGAACAGATCGGTGATGCGCATCAGCGTCTCGTCGACCCAGCCGCCGAAGTAGCCGGCGACCGCGCCGATCACGGTGCCGATGATCATCGCGGCGATCACGAGCATGAGCGCCAGGGGAAGGCTCACCGTCGCACCGGTCATCAGGCGCGAGAAGATGTCTCGCCCGTTGCCGTCGGTGCCGAGCAGTGTGTCGATGCCCGGCGCCTGCAGACGAGGAAGCACCTGGGCATTGGGGCCGTAGGGAACCCACCACTGCGCGGTGAAGGCGACGATGATCCATGCTCCGGCGATGACGGTGCCGATCACGCCGAGCGGCGTGCGCCAGGCGCGGGGCCAGCGGAACCGGAACCGCCAGGGACCGGATGCCGAGTCGATGCGGCTCATGCGATCCTCACTCTCGGGTCGAGGACGCCGTAGAGCAGATCGACGACGAAGTTGATGAGGAGGTAGATGAAGCCGACGACGAGACCGACGCCCATGATTCCGGGGAGGTCGAGGTTCGCCGCCGAGTTGTAGGCGTAGGTGCCCAGGCCGGGCCACGCGAACACCGACTCGACGAGCACGGTGCCGGAGAGCAGCGAGCCGAACGCGACGCCGACGATGGTGAGGATCGGCAGGGATGCCCCTCGGAGCACGTAGTCGAGGATCACGCGCATGGCCGGAAGGCCCTTGGCGCGGGCCGCGCGCACGTAGTCGCTGCCGAGCACCTCGAGCACCGATGTGCGGATGAAGCGCGTCAGCAGACCGATCGTCACGAGCGACAGCACCATGACCGGGAGGGCGAGGTGGGCGAGGGCATCGGCGAATCCGACGCCGTCTCCGTTGAGGAGGTAGTCGACCGTGTAGAGCCCGGTGATGCGGGGTGGCGGCGTGATCGACGGAGAGATGCGACCGGAGCCGGGCGCGATGCGCAGCTCGAGGAAGAACACGTAGAAGCTGACCAGAGCGAGCCAGAACGTCGGGACGCTCAGCCCGATCAGCGTCACGATGCGGATGACCTGGTCGGTGACGAGGCCGCGGCGGTAGGCCGCGAGGGTTCCGAGCACGACGCTCACCGCGAGGCTGAGGATGATGGCCCCGATCGCGATCTCGATCGTCGCCGGCACCGCGGTGGCCAGGTCGCTGGTGACCGGTCGCCCGGTCACCAGCGATGTTCCGAGGTCTCCTCGAAACAGGTTGCCCATGTAGATGAAGTACTGCACGAAGAGAGGCTGATCGAGGCCCTGGGCCTTGATGAACGCCTCACGCGTCTCGGGGTTCTGCGATGCTCCCTCACCCAGAGCCGCCGACACGGGGTCGCCGGGCACGAGGTTCGTCAGCGCAAAGGTCACGATCGTGACGCCCACGAGAAGGAGCAGCGAAGTGCCGATCCGGCGCAGCAGGTATCCGACGAGCGGTGACCTGCGACGCTGAGCCTGCCGTCGCACGGCCACCGTCGTCATCAGTCAGCCCCGATCAGCCGGCAGGCGTGATCTCGGCGATGTCCATCTCCCACACCGAGTTGTACACGGCGCCGGTGACGGCATCCGCCGTGGCGATGTTGCGGCCGGGGACGATCAGCGGCACGAAGGGGCCCTCGGCCTGCATCGCCTCGGCGAACGAGGTGAAGGCCTCGCTGCGCTGGGCCTCGTCGGTCGCGGCGGCAGCACCGGCTGCGATGCCTGCGATCTCGGGGTTCGCCTCAGCGGCCCAGCCTGCGCGCAGACCGACCTTCAGGCCGGGAGCGAACGGGAGGAAGTTCGCCGAGTCGGCGTAGTCCGGGCCCCAGAACCACAGGCCGAAGCCCTCGGTGCCGTTGACGTAGGCGTCGAGCTCGGTGGCGAACGGCGCCGGCGCGAGTTCGACCGTGATGCCGGCATCCTCGAGCTGAGCCTGGATGCGCTCGGCGAGCGGGGTGAACTCCACACCGCCGACCGGGTAGTCGTTCGGGAACTGCAGCTTGAGGGTCTGACCCGTGTAGCCGGCTTCGGCGAGAGCAGCCTCGGCCTTGTCGAGGTCCTGCTCCACGCCGGTGTCGAGGGCGCCCTCGAATCCGGGCGGGATCACGCCGGTCGCCTGCACGGCTCCCGCACCTGCGAGCTCGAGCAGCGCGTCGTAGTCGAGTGCGTAGCGGATCGCCTCGGCGATCTTGACGTTCGCGAGCTCACCCGCGACGGCCTCCGACTGGTTGAGCAGCAGGAAGATCGTCTGGCCGGACGGCACCGACTCGACGTTCAGTCCGTCGCCGAGGCCCGAGACCTGGTCGCCGTTGAGGTCCATCGCGACCATCGAGTCGCCGCCCTTGAGGTTCGCGAGCTGCGTCGCGCTCTCCGAGACATTGCGCACGACGACGCGGCCGTATGCCGCCTCTTCGTCCCCGTTGTACTCGTCGCTCTTGGTCAGCACGACCTGCGACGAGAGGTCGAGCGTGTCGAGCACGAACGGACCGGAGCCGGCGGACTCGCCGTCGAGGAAGCTCTGCGCGCTGTCGGAGCCGTCGATCGATCCGCCGTTCTCGATGACCACATCGGAGTTGACGATGCCGAGCGCAGGGTTGGCGAGGATCGCGGGCAGCTGCAGCAGCGGCGTCTCGGAGGTGATCGAGATCGTCTTCTCATCGACCTCGGTGATCGTCAGACCGCCCAGGAGGAAGTTCGGCTTGGCGTCGGTCATGCCCTGGATGCGCTGCAGGGTGAAGACGACATCCTTCGCCTCGATCGGCGTGCCGTCGGAGAAGACGCGGTCGCCTTCGAGCGTGAAGGTGAACTCGGTCGCCTCATCGTTCTGCTCCCACGACGCGAGGCCGGGCACAGGGGTCGAGACATCCGAGCCCTCGAAGTCGACGAGGGTCTCGTAGAGCGCCTTCGCGATCATGTTGCCGGTCGGGTCGTAGGTGTGACCGGGGTCGGCGGTCTCGATCGAGAACGCGGTGTCGATGACCAGCGAGTCGGAACCGGAGGATTCTCCCCCGGTGTTCGCCGAGTTGCCACCGGAGCAACCGGCGAGAGCGAAGAGCGCGACAGCTCCGATCGCGATGACGGACGTGCTGCGACGTGACGACATATGGGCCTCCAGGGGCGAGGAGTTTCATCGGGTTCGGTCGACGCCGGGTGGACGACCGGTGATCAGATTCGCATTGTATGGGACTATGTGTCCAGCAAGAATGCAGACGTCATCACAGTCTGTCCAAGACCCCGCCCATGAGGAGCATTGTGTCCACCAAGAGCGACGAAGCCGTGAAGCAATCTGGACGAAGTGCCGCCCCACTGGACGACATCGGATACAGAATCCTCGAGACGCTGCGCGATAACGGTCGGATCTCGATCGCCGCGCTGGCCGAAACCGTGGGGATTTCTCGCGCGAACGCCTACACGCGGGTCGAGACGCTCATGCAGGACGGCGTCATCACCGGGTTCAGCGCGCGGGTCGATCAGTCCAAGGCGGGGCTGTCGATCGGTGCGCTCGTCTTCGTCACCGTGCATCCGCAGGCCTGGGCGTCGTTCCGCGAGAGCGTGCTCGAGATGCCCGACGTCGAGTGGTGCGCCATCACCACGGGCGAGCACGACGCCATGCTGCTCATCCGTGCCGTCGACGTGAGCGGTGTGCACGAGTTCACGACCGGCGTCGTCGCGCAGCTGCCCGAGGTGCGCACCGTCGTCAGCGTGGTCGTGCTCGACGAGGTGATCCGCCGGTCGTTCCTGCTGCCGAGCGACCTGCCGGAGCGCGACCTGGCGACACCGCTGGGCATGACGCGATGGACTCCGGCGACGCCGGGTCGCGACATGCTGCCGCCACGCTGACGCGGAACTCGGTGGTCGAGCGAGGACGGCGAAGCCGACCGAGACGAAACGCCCGATCAGGCCGCGATGGGCTCTTCGCAGACGCTGAGCTGCGGCAGTCCGTGCATCTCGTAGTGCTCGACGAGACGGATGCGGCCGTCATCCGTGAGTTCGAGCTGGCTCTCGCCGTCTCCGGTCACGACGGCGCCGTCTGAGACGAGCACGTGCACGAACGACACCCAGATGGTGTCGCCGGTGCGGGTGCCGACGAAGCGCCCGAAGGTGACGGTGTCACCGGAGTAGTCACCCCAGATCGCACCGTCCTTCTCCCAATAGACGAACTCGCTGGGAGATTCGGGGTCGACAGCCGAGGTGGTCGAGGAGACCATCAGGAACCGGCGGCCGTCGAGCGAGGGGATGGTTGCAGTCGAACTCACCCTCCGATTATGGAGGGCGCTCGAAGGTGCACTGAAGCCCCTTCGGCAAGCGTCTTCCCGGGCAGCTCGCGGAGCAGGCGGGGTGAGACGAAACGGGCGCGGGCACCGATGCCCTCGGCGTTTCGTCTGACCCTCGTTCGACGTCGAGCATGCGCCCCTCCGCCGCGCGGGCAGGTGAACCGATGCCTCGCAGGTACCGTGGGTCGCATGCAGTGGATCTCTGACACCTCGGCGGGCGACTGGCTGCGCGATCGCCTCGACGATCCGTGGAAAGCGACGATGCACGACGTCGTGCCGCACGGGTTCCCCGCGTACGCCCGCATCCTGCATCCCGCGACCGTGCGCTCTCTGCCCGACCGCCCCGTGCCCTCCTACGAGGAGTACGAGCGGATGTCGGAGGCCGAGCATCTGAGCCTGAGAGATCAGTACGTCGACGAGCCCGCGACGTGGGCGGAGACGGCATCCGCCTTCGGCACGACCCTGCACCCGTCGGCTCAGTGGCAGCGCATCGTGCGCACCCCGATCGACGGTGACTGGAACCTGCGTCTGTCACCGGACGGCCGAGAGTTCACGGGGCCGATGGAGGGCGAAGTCTCTCCGGAGATGCTCTCCGTGATCGCCGGGCACCTCACCACCCACACGACGACTCCGGATGCCGGCTTCGCGGCGCTCTGGGAAGGTCGGGGCGGTCTCGTCGGACACCTCGGCCATTCACCGTCCCGGATGTTTTTCACGTTCAACGACGAGCCGAATCACCAGGCGATGCTCGACCGCAGCATCCATGACCCTCTCAACAACGCCTTCCGCAAGCCGACGTGGCAGGAGGGCATCCTGTCACGCGAGATCTCGGAAGGACCGCGGTTCCGCCTCCCCGGGCGCGACCACGTGCTGTTCCGCGGGGCGGTCAGCGACTTCGCCCGCGCGGACTGGGTGCTCGACGTACCCTGGCGCGACCGTCCGGGCGAGGAGCACGGCTTCCCGCCGTCGGCGCAGAGCCCGACGATCCTGTGGCCGGACGACCACGCGTGGACCCTCGTGAGCGAGATCGACTACGACTCGACCATCGTCGCGGGGTCCGCCGAACTCGTCGCCGCGATCTGCGCCGACGAGCGTCTCGAGGCTTTCCCGATCCCCGAGAACGCCGACCTGACCTGGGATGCCGACGAGGTGAACCGATGACGACTCCGCGGCCCGCGTCCGCGGCGTCCTTCGACGCCGCTCCGCTCACCGAGCCGGTCGATCCGAAGGCTGTCACCGCGTTCGCCGCCGAGCTTCGAGCCCGAGGGTCCAGCGGCACGAACGGCGCGAGCATCATCGCGATCGTCGTCATCGCGCTCATGGCCATCATCGTGGTGCCTGTGGTCTTCACGACCATCGTCGGCATGGTCTCCACGCCCGGCGGATCCGGGTTCGCCATCGTTCCGCTGGTGATCTTCGGCGCCGTCGCCGTCGTGATCGCCATCGGGTCGTTCGTCGGATGGCGGCGCGCCCGCGTCACGCGCTATCGACTGCACCGGTTCGCTCAGGCGAACGGGATGTCGTACGAGGGACGAGTGACTGCCCCCGCGCTGCCGGGGATGATCTTCAGCCTCGGCGGCTCGCGCATGTCGACGGATCTCGTGCGTGGCACGACGCCTCGGTTCGTCGAGTTCGGCAATTACCAGTACACGGTGAAGCGAGGCAAGAGCTCGACCACCTACCGCTGGGGCTATGTCGCGGTGAAGCTCGACGTGCCGCTGCCCAATATCGTGCTCGACGCCAAGGGCAACAACGGATTCGGATCGAACCTGCCGGCGTCGTTCCAGCGCGAGCAGCGGCTGTCGCTCGAGGGCGACTTCGACGAGTACTTCACCCTCTACTGCCCCGAGGGATACGAGCGAGACGCGCTGTATCTGTTCAGCCCCGACATCATGGCCCGGTTCATCGACAACGCCGCCGAGCTCGACGTCGAGATCGTCGACGACTGGATGTTCCTCTACACGCAGCGCAGGGTGTCGACGCTCGACCCAGCGACCTGGGCGTGGTTGTTCGGCGCCGTCGGCGCCTTGATCACGAAGCTCGATCAATGGGAACGATGGAGAGACGAGCGTCTGCTCCTCGAGAATCAGCCGGCTGCGGCATCCGCGTCCCCGGCCGCCTCACCGCGGCCTGCAGGCGAGCGGCTTCCGTTTGCGCCACCGGCCGGCCTGCTGTCGCCGCCGCCGGGCGTCGCGCACGAAGGACGCAGACTGAAGCGCAGCTTCCCGTGGGTGCCGGTGGTCTTCATGATCGCCTTTGCGGCGTTCTGGTTCTGGTCCAGATCGTTCTGAGCGGGAGCCCCCGAGGGTGGGTTGTGGGGGTGGGTGCTGACTGGGGATCAGCGTTCCCACCCCATCCCCCCTCGGGATCAGAAGGAGATCTGACACTCCCTCCGCAGGACGGTCGAACCGTCCATACGCGCGGGTCAGCTGGGGACTGACAACTCTGCGCGTATATGAGTAATGGTATACCGGCATACGTTGCATTCCGTTGCGTCGGAGAGACTCGACCGAACCGGTCGAATCCCGCGGAATGATGCACGAAATGCGGACAGAAAGGCCCTCCGGAAGGCGGCATTCGTGCACTCTCGCGAATGCCTGTCATCGCGCATTACCTCGAGTGACGGACCCGGCCCCACCCTCTTCTGCATGCAAGAGAATGGAAGGTGATGTCTGAACGCGAAGATCACACCCAGTGGCAGGCCGAGCGCCGCGCCTCCGTCACGTCCGCGACGGGCAACCTCGCCCTGATCGAGACCCGCTGGACGGGCGAGGCGCCTGATCTGGATGCCGAGCAGCAGGCGGCATCCGACACGGTGACCGTGACGCGGATCCAGCGCACGAACATCGAGACCGGCGAGGCCGAGCACGGACTGCGTCTGTGGGATGCCGATGCACCGGCGATCCGCGCCTTCGACCGCATCGACACCTACGACTACGACCCTGCGTGGGTGCTCGAGGGCCACTTCACCCCGGTGTCCGGCGATCGCCGAGTGTCGTTCGAGCACATCCGCGACAACGGCGGCACACGCGAGCTCGTCGTCCCCGGCGACATCCACTTCGAGCTCGACGGCCGTGAATACGATCTGGCCGCCTTCGACGACGGCGGCACCCTGCTGCTCGTGTTCGGCGATGAGACGAACGGCGCCGAGTCCTATGGATCCGGCCGCTTCCTGTTCGTCGAGCTGCGCGACGACGAGGGCACCGTGGTGCTCGACTTCAACCGCGCCTTCGTGCCGCCGTGCGGGTTCAGCGCCCAGTACAACTGCCCGCTGCCGCCGGCATCCAACCGCTTCCCCCTGCCTATCCGAGCAGGCGAGAAGAACGTCGTCTTCCGCGACGGCTTCGACATCTACGCGGCGTGACGCCGCACACTCTCACCCTGGAGCACTCATGAGAAGAACCCGCATCCTCGGCGCGCTCGGCGCCGTGGCCACGCTCGCCCTCGTGGCCGGATGCGCGTCGGGCGCCACCGACGACGCCGCGAGCGAAGACGCCACGATCTTCATCGGGTCGCTGTACGAGCCCACCAACCTGAGCAACACGCAGGGCGGCGGCCAGGGCGTGACCGAGGCCCTGACCGGCAACGTCTACGAGGGCCTCTACCGCCTGACCGACGACGGCGAGGTCGAGCCGCTTCTCGCCGAAGACGCTCAGGTGTCCGACGACGGCCTCACCTACACGATCACCCTGCGCGACGACGTGACCTTCCACTCCGGTGACCCGCTGACCTCCGCCGACGTGAAATCGAGCATCGAGGCCGTCACCGCCGAGGACTCCGTGTCGGCGCGCAAGTCGAGCTTCAAGACGATCGCCGACATCGCGACCCCCGATGACCAGACCGTCGTCTTCACGCTGTCGCAGCGGTCGATCTCGTTCCTCTACAACCTCAGCTACGTCTGGGTCGTGAACGACGAGGCCGGCGACATCACCGGGTCGGAAGACGGCACCGGGCCCTACACGCTCGACGAGTGGAAGAAGGGCTCGACCCTGACGCTCGAGCGCTGGGACGACTACTGGGGCGAGCCGGCCAAGAACGCCGAGGTCGTCTACACCTACTTCACCGACGCGACCGCCGAGAACAACGCTCTGGCCACGGGCGAGATCGACGTGATCACGAGCGTGCAGAGCCCGGATTCGCTCGCGCAGTTCGACAACGACGACTACGTGATCAGCGAGGGAACCTCGACCACGAAGGAGCTGCTCGCCTTCAACGACCGCGTCGCCCCCTTCGACAACGCACTCGTGCGCAAGGCGATCTACTCGGCGATCGACACCCAGAAGCTCCTCGAGTCGATCTGGGGCGACTACGGCACGCTCATCGGCTCGATGGTGCCGCCGACCGACCCCTGGTACGAGGACCTCACCGCGGTGAACCCCTACGACGTCGAGCTGTCGAAGGATCTGCTCGCTCAGGCCGGCTACGCCGACGGCTTCACGTTCACGCTCGACACCCCGAGCTACGACCCGCACCCCGCCGTGGCGGAGTTCCTGCAGTCACAGCTCGCGGAGGTCGGCATCACGGTCGAGATCAACACGATCAGCGCCGACGAGTGGTACACGAAGGTGTTCAAGGAGCAGGACTTCGAGGCCACGCTCCAGGAGCACGTGAACGACCGTGACGTGGTCTGGTACGGCAACCCCGACTTCTACTGGGGATACAACGACGCCCAGGTGCAGCAGTGGGTCGCGGAGGCCGAGCAGGCAGCCACGACCGACGAGCAGACCGCCCTGCTGAAGCAGGTCAACGAGAAGATCGCCGAGGATGCCGCGAGCGTATGGTTGTACCTCTACCCGCAGATCGTGGTCGCCTCGAGTGACCTCAGCGGATACCCGGTCAACGGCCTGAACTCCCAGTTCTTCGCCTACGACATCGTCAAGTCCTGACGCGCGAGGGGGATGCCGCGCGTCGGCATCCCCCTCCTCATCCTGAACAGCCATGCTCGCTTATCTGATCCGCCGTCTCGCCTTCCTCGTGGTGTCGCTCGTCGTCGCGATGATCGCGATCTTCGTGCTGCTGCGCCTGCTTCCCGGCGACCCGGCGAACGCCCTGCTCTCGGTCAATGCCACTTCTGAGCAGATCGCCGCGGCCCGCGCGCAGGTCGGTTCCGACCAGCCCCTGCTGCAGCAGTTCACGACCTGGGCGGGGCAGCTGCTGCGATTCGACCTCGGTGAGTCCTTCCTGAGCTCGCGTCCGGTCGGCCCCGACATCGCCGACCGCCTCGCCGTGACCCTTCCGCTCACGCTCATCGCGTTCGCCGTCGCGCTGCTCGTCTCGCTCGTGATCGGCATCACCGCGGCTGTGAAGTCCGACCGCTGGTACGGCATCGCGCTCTCCGGTTTCGCGCAGCTCGGCGTCGCGGTTCCCGTCTTCTGGGTGGGCGTCGTGCTCGTCTGGGTCTTCGCTCTCGGACTCGGCCTGCTGCCTTCGGGCGGCTTCCCCCGAGACGACTGGGAGGATCCGGCCGATGCCCTGCGCTCGCTCGCCCTGCCGGTGATCACGATCGTGATCGTGATGAGCGCCTCTCTCAGCCGGTACGTGCGGTCGGCCACCCTCGACGTGATCGGCAGCGACTACCTGCGCACCGCCCGGGCCGGGGGTTCCGGCACTGCCGAAGCGCTTCTGCGTCACGGTGTGCGCAACGGCTCGGTGCCCGTCGTCGCGATCCTCGGAATCGAGCTGTCGACGACGCTCCTCGGCGCGGTCGTGGTGGAGAGCGTCTTCACTCTCCCCGGTCTCGGCAGCCTGCTGCTGTCGGCCATCGAGCAGCACGACTTCCAGGTCATCCAGGGCGTCCTCGTGGTCAGCACCCTCTTCGTGCTGCTCGTCGGGTTCGCCGCCGACATCGTGCAGCGCCTGATCGATCCGCGTCTGCGCACGAGCGTCTCGGGCAACCGATGAGCCGCGTCGCCGAGCAGTTGATCACCGGCTCCGTCCCCGTGCGGCGCCGACCGAAGGCGACCCTGCTGATCGGACTCGCGCTCACCGGCGTCATCGTGCTGATCGCCCTGGTCTCGCTGTTCTGGCTGCCGTACCCGCTCGCCGACACCAGTGGGAGCCGCCTCGAGGGCCCGAGCGCCCTGCACCTGCTCGGCACCGACCGTCTCGGCCGTGACCTGCTGTCGCAGCTCATGTGGGGTGCGCGGATCGCTCTGATCGTCGGCACCTGCTCTGTCGCGATCGCCGCCGTGCTCGGCACGATCGTCGGCCTGATCGCCGCCTTCTCCCGCCCCTGGGTCGACGACACGCTGTCAGCGGGGCTCGACGTCGTCATCGCGTTCCCGGTGCTGCTGCTCGCGATGCTCGTCGTCGCCGTGCAGGGCGCCTCGCTCTGGTCTGCGGTGCTCGCGATCGGTCTCGCGATGTCGGCAGTCGTCGCGCGTCTCACCCGCATCCTCTCGCGCCGTGTGCTGCAGGAGCAGTTCGTCACCGCCGCGCGCACCAGCGGCACGGGTGTTCTCGGCATCGTGATGCAGCACGTGCTGCCCAACATCGCGCCGACACTCGCCGTCAGTCTCGCGTTGCAGTTCGGTGCCGCCGTTCTCGCCGAGGCGAGCCTGTCGTACCTCGGACTCGGCGCCCCGCCGCCCAACGCCTCGTGGGGTCGGATGCTGCAGGAGGCTCAAGGCACCGTGCTCACCGCCCCGGTGGGCGCGATCGCCCCCGGCATCGCGATCATCGCCCTGGTGCTCGGAGTCAACTTCCTCGCCGACGGCCTGCGCGATCTCGCCGACCCGACCCGCAGGAGGAGCCGATGAGCATCCTCGACGTCTCAGGCCTCACCGTGCGTTCGGCATCGGGCGCGCTCGTGCGCGATGTGTCGTTCTCACTCGCACCCGGAGAGCGTCTGGGCCTGATCGGCGAATCCGGGTCGGGCAAGTCGCTCACCTCGCTCGCCGTCACCGGTCTGCTGCCGGATTCCCTCACGGTCTCGGGGTCGGTGCTGCTCGACGAGCACCAGGTGGTCGGCGCGCGGGATGCCGACCTCAGGCCTCTGCGCGGACCCGTCGCGCAGATCGTGTTCCAGGAGCCGATCACCGCGCTCGATCCGCTGATGCGCGTCGGACGACAGATCGCCGAGCCGCTGCGCCGTCATCTCGGACTGCGCGGCGCCGAGCTGCGTTCTGCGGTGGCGGCCGCCCTCGACGAGGTCTCTCTCACCGACCCGCGCATCGCGCGCGCCTACCCGCACGAGCTCTCGGGTGGTCAGCGGCAGCGGGTCGCGATCGCGATCGCCCTCGCCGCCAAGCCGCAGCTGCTCATCGCCGACGAGCCGACGACCGCTCTCGACGTGACGGTGCAGGACGCCGTGCTCGCCCTGCTCGAGCGTCTCGTCGCCGAGCGAGGCATGGCGCTGCTGTTCATCAGCCACGATCTCGCCGTCGTGTCGCGCATGGTCGATCGCATCGTGGTGCTGCGCGACGGGCTCGTCGTCGAACAGGGCGCGGTGGCACAGGTGCTGCAGAGCCCGGCGCAGCCGTACACGCGGATGCTGGTCGACAGCGCCCGCGCACTCGATGCGTTCCTCGACACCGCGGAGGGTGAGCGATGAGCCTTCTCGAACTGCGCGGCGCGGGCTTCGCCTACGGATCCCGGCGAGTGCTCGACGACATCTCGCTGAGCCTCGACGAGGGTGACACTCTCGGCCTCGTGGGCGAGTCGGGTGCCGGCAAATCGACGATCCTGCGCCTGCTGCTCGGCCTCGCCGCGCCTCGGGTGGGGCAGGTGCTGTTCGACGGCGAGCCTCTGTCGCTGCGCGATCGCGCGCAGATGCGTCGCTTCCGCGCGAGCGTGCAGCCCGTGTTCCAAGACCCGTATTCGTCGCTCGACCCCCGTCAGCGCATCGACCGCATCATCGGCGAGTCGCTTCGGTCACTGCGCCTGGCATCCGGTGCCGACGCCCAGCGCCGCATCGCCGAATCCCTCGAGTCGGTCGGCCTTCCCGCCGACACCGCGCACCGCTATCCCCATGAATTCTCGGGCGGACAGCGTCAGCGCATCGCCATCGCACGGGCCGTCGTCTCCCGTCCGCGGGTTCTGCTCGCCGATGAGCCCGTGAGCGCGCTCGACGTCACCACCCGGGTGCAGGTGCTCGAACTGCTCGACCGCCTGCGCCGCGAGAACGGCCTGTCGCTCGTGATGGTGTCGCACGACCTCACGGCCATCGCCTCGGCGTGCGACCGGACGGTCGTGCTGCAGAACGGTCGCGTGGTCGAGCAGGGTGCCACGGCATCCGTACTGCATGCCCCGCAGGATCCGTACACGCGGGCGCTGGTCGACGCCGTTCCGCGCCTCCCCCGCTGAGCGCCGCCGGCGGCGTGACGTGGCATCAGTCCGCGGTCGTCAACCCGCCGAACCCGCCAGCCCGAAGTACTCCAGCTCCGCGTCGTTCAGCATCCGGGAGCGGATCAGGAACCGCATTCCCGTCGGTCCCTCGACCGAGAACCCCGCGCCACGCCCCGGCACGACGTCGATCGTGAGGTGCGTGTACTTCCAGTACTCGAACTGCGACTCCGACATGAAGACCTCGACCGGGGCGTCCAACGCCACGTCGAGTGCGCCCAGCAGCACATCGCCCGGACCTGTGATGAACATGCCCACGGGGTAGCACATGGGCGACGATCCGTCGCAGCATCCGCCCGACTGGTGGAACATCAGCGGGCCATGCTGCGCGCTGAGGTCGCGGATGAGGGATGCCGCGGCATCCGTCACGTCGACCCGCTGATAGGTGCCGATGCTCACCATGATTCCTACCTTTCGTCAGCTCCCGGTCGTTGAGCGAGGACGGCGAAGCCGACCGAGACGAAACGCGGCGAGCGGCTCAGCGCGTTTCGTCTCGGGGCTTCGCTCCTCGCTCAATTACCGGAGGCGGGCTTCGCTCAGAAGAAGCCCATCGGGCCCTCCGCATACGAGACCAGGAGGTTCTTGGTCTGCTGGTAGTGGTCGAGCATCATCTTGTGGTTCTCGCGCCCGACGCCCGACTGCTTGTATCCACCGAACGCTGCGTGCGCCGGGTACTGGTGATACGTGTTGGTCCAGACGCGACCGGCCTCGATCGCACGCCCCGCACGATATGCCGTGTCACCGCTGCGGCTCCAGACTCCGGCGCCCAGACCGTAGAGCGTGTCGTTGGCGATCGAGATCGCATCGTCGAAGTTGTCGAACGAGGTGACCGACAGCACCGGCCCGAAGATCTCCTCCTGGAAGATGCGCATGTCGTTCGTGCCCTCGAACACGGTGGGAGCGACGTAGTACCCGTCGCTGAGGTCGCCGCCGAGGTCGACGCGATCGCCTCCCGTGAGCAGCCGCGCGCCGCCCTGCTTTCCGATGTCGATGTAGCTGAGGATCTTCTCCAGCTGGTCGTTCGACGCCTGCGCGCCGATCATCGTGGCCGGGTCGAGCGGGTTGCCCTGGATCACCTTGCCGACGCGCTCGAGTCCGTCGGCGAGGAACCCGTCGTAGATCGACCGCTGGATCAATGCGCGCGACGGGCACGTGCAGACCTCGCCCTGATTCAGCGCGAACATCGTGAAGCCCTCGAGCGCCTTGTCGTAGAACGGGTCGGCGGTGTCGCGCGCGACATCCTCGAAGAAGACGTTCGGGCTCTTGCCTCCGAGTTCGAGGGTGACCGGGATCAGGTTCTGCGACGCGTACTGCATGATCAGGCGCCCCGTCGTGGTCTCACCCGTGAAGGCGACCTTGCGGATGCGCTTGTGCTGCGCGAGCGGTGCACCCGCCTCGATGCCGAAGCCGTTGACGATGTTCACGACACCGGCCGGCAGCAGGTCTCCGATGATGTCGAAGAGGAAGAGCAGGGATGCCGGGGTCTGCTCCGCGGGCTTGATGACCACGCAGTTGCCTGCGGCGAGCGCCGGCGCGAGCTTCCACACCGCCATCAGGATCGGGAAGTTCCACGGGATGATCTGGCCGACCACTCCGAGGGGCTCGTGGAAGTGATACGCGACGGTGTTCTCGTCGAGCTGGCTGATGCCGCCCTCCTGCGCACGGAGCACGCCGGCGAAGTACCGGAAGTGGTCGACTGCGAGGGGGATGTCGGCCGCGAGCGTCTCGCGCACGGGCTTGCCGTTCTCCCAGGTCTCGGCGACGGCGATCTCCTCGAGGTGCTGCTCGATGCGATCGGCGACCCTGTTGAGGATCACCGATCGTTCAGCCGGGCTGGTCTTGCCCCAGCTCGCGAACGCCTTCCACGCGACGTCGACCGCGCGGTCGATGTCTTCGACTGTTCCGCGGCCCACCTCGGTGAAGGGCTTGCCGTTGACCGGACTGACGTTGTCGAAGAACTGCCCTTTGACCGGGTCCACGAACTCGCCGCCGATGTAATGGCCGTATCGGGGCCGGTAGGTCGCGATGGCGCCCTGCTGACCGGGAGCGGCGTAGGCGGACGACGCGGATGCGGTGGACACGTCTTCTTCGACGATGGTCATCGGTGACTCCTTCGACGGGCCGCGGCTCCGATGCCGTGCGGCTGTGATCCGACGGTAGGTCGCCGCACGTTGCGTCCCGATGCGCAACGTTGCGAACGGTTGCGGGGCGGGCATGGCGGCATCCGTCGAACGGCTGATACTTCCCCGGATGGCGGGTATGCCGTCGGCGTGTGGGCGGCCGGGCGGGGATCCGTCAGCCGGATGACCCCGGGTCAGCGATCTTCGATGCGTTCGATGCGCGCGACGAGTCCGGCGCGCTTCGGAGACCGGGCCGGCAGCATCTCGAGAGCGAGACGCAGCGCCGCGGCATCCCCCTGCCCTTCCGGAATCTCGGCGTATTCCAACAGAACGTCGAGACTCGCCTCCGACAGCATCGTCTCGCGCAGCGCCGCTCTCACCGACTCACGGAACTCCTCCACACCCGGCGAGGTCGACTCGGGAAGCACAGGGCCGCGATAGGCGGTGAGGGCGACACGATGTGCGCCTCGGTCGAGCAGCGAGAGCACGTCGTGCGCATCGGTCTCGAGCGGCACCGTCAGTCGGTAGGGCCGGGACTCCGGAACGAGGCTGGGCGCGTGCTTCTCGAGAACCTTGCGCAGGCGCACCATCTCAGGACGCAGCGTGTCGGCAGACGCTTCGGGTCCGTACACGAGTTCGCTCAGTCGCTCGGCAGACAGGCCCTGGCGGTTCACTGCGAGCATGAGCAGGATCGCGGCATGTCGGGCGCTCAGCTCGATCATCGACTCCTCGAGCTCGGTCTCGGTCTCGAGACGCGCTCTGTCTCGCCCGAGCACGTGCAGGGTCGCGCGGGTCGTGGGCTTGGCGCGCGACGAGAACGTCGCGGGGCGTGGGGCCTCGCTGCGCGCCCGAAGCCGCGCCACCATCAGCTCGGACTCGACGGCGCGCGCCGTGGCGTCGACCAGCAACCGCGCCTGGGTCGAGACGACCTCGTCACCACCCGTGACATCGATCACTCCGAGCACCCGCCGCGTCTCGGGGTCGCGGACCGGTGCCGCGGTGCACGACCACGGATGCACCAGCCGGTTGTAGTGCTCGGCCCCGCGGATCTGCACCGACTGATCGAGGGTGAGAGCCGTGCCCGGTGCCGTCGTGCCGACGGCGTTCTCTGCCCAGTTCGCGCCGGCGACGAATCCCATGCCCTCGGTGAGCGACTGCAGTTGGCGGTCGCCTTCGATCCACAGCAGCCGACCGGCCTGATCGCCCACGGCGACGACGACCCCCGCCTCCTCGGGGGTGCCGGGCAGGAGCAGCGCGCGGATCATGTCCATGGCGGATGCGAGCGGATGCGCGAGTCGATAGGCCTCGAGCTCCTCGGTCACCAGCTCGATCCGCGGCGCCTCCTCGGGCCCGACCCGGCCTCGCCACGACCGCACCCACGACTCACGGACGAGAGGACGCACCTGCTGCAGTCGATGATCTTCGAGGTTGCCGGCGATCAGCTCTTCATGCGCGCGCTCGATCAGGAGACGAGAGGCCTCAGGAGGGCCATCACGTGACACCTGCCACGACACAACCACGGCGTCTCCATTCGTCGTCGGTGGAGCGTTACCTCAGTGTAGGAGCCGGATGCCGCGGGCGGTACCCGCGATATTCCGGTTGCGCACTCAGATCCACGCGCAGGTGAATGCTCGGATCACGGATGCAGGGTGACATGCGTGTTCTGGGCATGCACCTGCCGTACGGGCATCCCCAGGTGTGCCCGCCCGCGGAGCGAGCTCAGGCCCGGGCGGCCCACCATTCGCGAAGGCGCTGCTCAGCGGCATCCGTTCCGATGACACCCTCGTCGAGGCGCAGCTCGAGCAGGAATCGGTATGCCTCGCCGACCTCGCGGCCGGGCGCGATGCCGAGGATGCTCTGGATCTGGTTGCCGTCGAGCTCCGGGCGGATGGAGTCGAGCTCCTCCTGCTCGCGCAACGCGGCGATGCGCGACTCGATGTCGTCGTAGGCCGAGGCGAGCCGCCCTGCCTTGCGCTTGTTCCGCGTGGTGACGTCGGCGCGAGTGAGGATGTGCAGGCGTTCGAGCTGGTCGCCCGCATCGCGCACGTAGCGGCGCACCGCGGCATCCGTCCAGGCGCCCTCGGCGTAGCCGAAGAACCGCAGATGCAGTTCGATCAGCTTCGACACGGCCTCGGTCGTGTCCGTGTCGAACCGCAGCGCTTGCAGACGCTTGCGCGCCATTCTCGCCCCGACCACGTCGTGGTGGTGGAAGGTGACGACGCCGCCGTCTTCGAGCTTGCGAGTGCGGGGCTTGCCGATGTCGTGCAGAAGCGCGGCGATGCGCAGTGCGACGTCAGGTTCAGCCCCGGGGTTGCGCGACTGCTCGAGCGAGATCGCCTGGTTGAGCACCGTGAGCGAGTGCTCGTAGACGTCCTTGTGGTGGTGGTGCTCGTCGACCTCGAGCCGCAGAGCGCTCACCTCGGGCAGGAACTCCTCGATCAGACCTGTCTCGACGAGCACGCGGATGCCGCGCACGGGGTCGTCGGTCTGCATGAGCCGCACGAGCTCCGACTGGATGCGCTCCGGGCTCACGATCTCGAGAGTCGCTCGCAGCTGAGTGATCGCGTCGAACGTGTCGTCGTCGATGCGGAAGCCGAGCTGAGCGCTGAAGCGCGCGGCGCGCAGCATCCGCAGCGGGTCGTCGCCGAACGACACGTGAGGGCTCGCCGGCGTGCGCAGGACACCTGCGATGAGGTCTTCGACTCCCCCGGTCGGGTCCACGAGCTTCACAGCCGGCACGAGCAGCGCCATCGCGTTGACGGTGAAGTCGCGTCGGTGCAGGTCGGCCTCGATCGTGTCGCCGAACTCGACGGTCGGCTTGCGGGTCACGCCGTCATAGCTGTCGGCCCGGTACGTCGTGACCTCGACCTGTTCGCCCTGCACACGCGCGCCGATGGTGCCGAATGCGCGGCCGATGTCCCACTGGGCGGTCGAGATCGGCTTGACGATGCGCAGGATGTCGTCCGGCATCGCGTTCGTCGTGAAGTCGAGGTCGTGCGTCGGCCTGCCGATCAGCGCGTCACGCACGGGTCCGCCGACCACGGCGAGGTCGAAGCCCGCTGCCTCGAACGCCCCGGCGAGGGTGCGGACGACCGGGTTCTCGGCGAGCGCGCCGAGACGGACGAGGCCGTCAGCCATATTGAGCATGGGTTCCAGCGTACCGGGGTGCGGGTGTCATCCGTCGGCGGCTGGTGTGTCCGGGCAGGGTGTCAGAACAAGGGGTTCTCGCCCTTGGCCTGCGCGACCGCGCGAGCTCTCGCCTGCACCAGCCGCATGAGGAGCATGCTCATCAGGAACCCGCCGATCACCGCGACGGCGACGATGAACCAGATCCCGATCTCGGGATCGATGAGCTCGAAGCCGTAGATCGCGACAGCGAGGAGCAGCAGCACCGGACCCTCGATCAGCGCGAACGTGACGAACAGCCGCGTCTGACGGCGACCGAAATCGGCAGTGACCGCCCGGACGCGCGCCTCGATCGAGGACTCTCCTGCGTAGCTCATGCCCCCCACCGTAGCGGCGCCGCGTTCCGCATCCCGTGCGACGACACCCTCCGCGTCCTAGGATCGGCATCGTGACCGGAGAACAGAGCGAGTCCCCCACCGCGCCTGAGCCCTCCCGGCGAGGATTCCTCAAGATGGGCGGCGCCGCACTGGCCGGCGCCGTGATCGGCGGCGCCGGAGGTGCGGCGATCGGTGTGAACGTCGCGAATCAGCGAAAGGGCTTCGCCTCCGACCCCGATCCGTTCGCCGCTCTGACTCCGCGCAGCGAACCCGGCTTCGACCACCTCGTCGTGGTGATGGGCGAGAACCGGTCGTTCGACAACCTGCTGGGCTATCTGTACTCGAAGGAGACGCTTCCGAAAGGCGAGAAGTTCGAGGGTCTCGCGTTCGGCACGCACAGCAACACCGCGGCCGACGGCACGGTCGTCGACGCACACGTCTACACCGGAGACACCGACCGGATCATGAGCCTGCCCGACCCCGACCCGGGCGAGGAGTATCCGCACGTCAACACGCAGATCTTCGGCACGGTCGACCCGAAGGACAACGCCGACCTGTTCGTCGATCAGATGTCGGCCCCGTTCAACGCACCGACGCACGGCGAGAAGGCGACGATGTCGGGGTTCCTCGAGGACTACATCATCAACTTCCGCCGCCTGCGCAAGGGCGTCGAGCCCAAGCCCGAGGAGGCCGCGCACATCATGGGCTCCTTCTCCCCTGAGATGCTGCCCGTGCTGTCGACGCTCGCCTCCGAGTTCGCGGTGTTCGACCACTGGTATGCCGGGGTGCCGTCGCAGACGTTCTGCAACCGGTCGTTCTTCCACGCGTCGACCTCGCATGGCTTCGTCACCAACCAGGCGGGCGGCGGCTACCGCAAGTGGCTCGACGCCCCTGCGGCGCCGACGGTGTTCAATCGGCTCGAAGACGAGAAGGTCAGCTGGAAGATCTACATCGACAAGCTCCAGCTGGTGTCGTTCACGGGGATGCTGCACGCCGCAGTGCTCGAGAAGTACTGGCGCACCGAGCACTTCGGCACGATGGAGGACTTCTACGCAGAGGCGAAGAACGGCACCCTGCCGGCATACGCGTTCATCGAACCGCGCATGGTCTACGACCACAACGACTTCCACCCGCCGTTCGGGTCGCCTCGCGAGAGTGTCGTCGACGGCGAGCCCGTCTACGACAGCGCGATCTCCGATGTCCGGGCCGGAGACCGTCTGATCCACGACATCTACGAGGCGGTGCGCACCAGCGCGTCGCCCCAGGGCTCGAACGCGGTCAACACCCTGCTGCTCATCACCTTCGACGAGCACGGCGGGTGCTACGACCATGTGCCTCCCCCCTCGGCGACGAAGCCGACGAAAGACACCGGGGCGGGCGAGATGGGTTTCACGTTCGATCGACTCGGATGCCGTGTGCCGGCGATCGCGGTGTCGGCGTACACGCGTCGAGGAACCATCGTCCACGACGAGATGCACCACGGGTCGGTCACGGCCACCCTCTCGCGCCTGCACGGCCTGAAGCCGCTCAACGACCGCGACCAGTCGGCCAACACGCTCTTCGCCGCCGTGAACCTCGACCAGCCCCGGCATCCCGCCGACTGGCCCGTCACGACACCCGCCTACACGCCGCCGAACCCCGAGCGTGCGGAGCCGAAGCCCGGTGACCCCACCGAGATGAAACCGCTCACCCCGCCTGCCCGAGGTCTGCTCGGTCTGCTGATCGCCAAGTACGGCAAGCCGGGCGAACCCGAGCCCGAGACCTTCGCCGACGCCTACCGGCTGCTGCACGAGCACGGCGAGGAGCTGTTCGGCCCCGCCGCCAAGTAGCACGGCAATAGGCTTGCCGCATGACCGACAGTGCCGCGCTCACCGCCTTCTGGAACCATGTCCGCGCAGAGAATCCTGCGCTTCCGGAGCAGACGCCCGGCGCCTGGGCCTTCGGCGCGACGCCCGACCATGCCGATTCTCTGCTCGCGCTCGTCCTCGCCGGCGTGAAGACCGGCACCGCCTCCTCGCAGTGGGACTACGACGAGACGGGTGACCCCGAGCCGTACGTCGGAGAGCTGAGCATCATCCTCGACGGATCCGGCGCTCCGCGCGCCGTGCTCGAGACGACCGCGGTCCGCACTGTGCCCTTCGACGAGGTCACCGACGAGCACGCGCACGCGGAAGGAGAGGGAGACCGCACCCTCACCTACTGGCGCGAATCGCACGAGCGGTACTGGCGCGCCCACTCCGAGAACCCCCGGGGATTCGAGGCCGACATGCCGATCATCTGCGAGCGCTTTCGCGTCGTCCACCCCGCCTGACCGACGCCTCCGCACCGCAGAGCACGGTCAGCCCGGAATCCGCGGTCCGCGACAAGGAAAGGGCGGACGCTGTCAGCATCCGCCCTTTCGTCGCCCGAGCCGACAGGTCGTCAGACCGGATCGCCCTGCACAGGCCCTTCGGTGTTCGGCTTCCAGCCGAGAGCCGGAGCGACGTGCGTCGCGAACGACTCGAGCACGTGGAGGTTGTAGGCGGGCCCCAACTGGTTCGGGATCGTCAGCAGCAGTGTGTCAGCCGACATGACCGCCTCGTCGGCCAGGAGCTGCTGGATGAGCACGTCCGGCTCGGCCGCATACGTCTTGCCGAACGTCGAGCGGAAGCCGTCGATGATGCCGATCTGGTCGGCGTTCTCCTCGCTGCGCAGCCCGAAGTAGGCCCTGTCCATGTCGGAGACCAACGGGAAGACGCTGCGACTGACCGAGACTCGCGGTGCACCGGTGTGCCCTGCCTCTTTGTAGGCGGCGCGGAAGAGGTCGATCTGCTCGCGCTGAAGCTGATGGAAAGGCACGCCCGTCGCCTCGGTGAGAAGCGTGGAGCTCATCATGTTCAGGCCCTTGCGCCCGGTCTCCTCAGCCGTGGCCCGTGACCCGGAGCCCCACCAGATGTGGTCGCGCAGAGTCGGCGACTGCGGCTCGATCGCGAGATAGCGCCCGGCGCCGACCATGCGGGGGTCGCCGGGGGCGAGACCCTCACCGTCGATGGCACGGAGGAAGAGATCGAACTTCTCACGCGCGATCACGCTGCCCCGCTCGGGGTCTTCCTCGTCGTGGAAGCCGAAGGTCTCATAGCCGCGCAGAGCCGTCTCGGGTGACCCCCGGCTCACGCCGAGCGCGATGCGCCCGTCGGCGATCAGGTCGAGGGCAGCGGCCTCTTCGGCGAACTGGAAGGGGTTCTCGTACCGCATGTCGATCACGCCGGTGCCGACCTCGATGCGCTTCGTGCGCGCGGCCATGGCCGACAGCAGCGGCATGGGCGAGGCGGCCTGCCGTGCCCAGTGGTGAACGCGCACCGAGGCGCCGTTCACGCCGATCTCGTCTGCACCCTCCGCGATCTCGATGGTCTGCTTCAGCATGTCTCCCGCGGTGCGGGTCGCCGAACCGGGCACGTCTGCATAGTGCCCGAAAGAGAGGAATCCGAAAGCCTTCATGGTGTATTCGAACGCATAGATAGGGTGCGGTATTCCGTCATCACTCCCCCGGAACCAGCAGGCCGTCGAGCACGAGCTGCCGAATGCGGGGTTCGAGGTCGGCCCACAGCTCGACCAGCGGCACCTCGAACAGGTCGGCGAGGGCCGAGACGATCTGCACGACGGTGAGGTCGCCGTCGCACGCTCCGACGAAACCGGCGAGCGCGGGATCGACCGTGATCGTGCGGGCGAATCCCCCGCCCTGTCGGAGTTCGATGATGCTCGGGTCGTCGTTGCCGGGGAGCAGATGGCGTGCCTCGGTGACGTCGGGAGCGACGAGCAGCGTGGCGGGCAGTCCGGTCGCGAGCACATCGTGTGCGGCGAGGCCCGCGCGCAGTGCGGCGCCCACATTCGAGACGGGTTGCGTCACGCGCTCGAGACGGCGCAGCGGGACACCGTCGGCGGCCGGTCTGCGCACCAGGATGTAGCCGAATCCGACCGCGGTGACGCCTCGGGCGGTGAAGTCGTCGAGCCACGCCGTGAGGAGCGGAGTGAACGCGGCATCCCGCGGCGTCGTGCCCCCATCCCTGATCCACAGTTCTGCGTATCCGAGCGGCGAGAGCTCTTCACGCTGGATCACCCACAGGTCGAGGTCGCCGGGAACCCAGGAAGAGAGGCGGTCGAGACCGGAACGCCCGGTCAACGCCACCTGACCCCCGCGTGACTCCCAGTTGCCGAGCAGCTGCGCCACACCCCCAGGAGTCAGGAAGGACGGAACCGCGCGCAGGAACTGCTCGACGAGGGCGTCGCCGACGAGACCTCCGTCGCGGTACTCGTATTCGGGCACGCCCTCTGCGCGCGGGGTGATCACGAAGGGCGGGTTCGAGACGATCAGGTCGAACGCCTCCCCCTCCACCGGGTCGAACATGCTGCCCAGGCGGAACTCGATGTTCGTGACGCCGTTCAGCTGGGCGTTCAACTCGGCATAGGCGAGGGCACGCGCCGAGATGTCGGTGGCCACGACCGAGCCTGCGTGGCGAGCGACCAGAAGTGCCTGGATGCCGCACCCTGTGCCCAGATCGAGAGCGCGGTCGACCTCGATCGGCATGATGATCTCGGCGAGGGTGCGCGAGGCTCCGCCGACGCCGAGAACGTGATCCGCCGGAAGCGCGCCGTCGAGCGCCACCTCATCCAGATCGCTGGCGATCCACCATTCACCGAACCCATCCGAGTCGACGAACGACTGCGGCCGCAGAAGCGAGGTGGGAACCACGTCGCTCCCCTCGATGCGTGCGAGACCGAGAGCGGCGAGGCCGTCGGCGCCGAGTCTCGGCAGAGCCGCGGTCACCGCGGCGAGCGGCTGCGGCATTCCGAGCACCAGCAGCCTGCCGAGCGTGGCGAGCACACCGCCGTCACCGGCGATCGAGCGCAGGATCGGCTCACGCATGCCTCTGGCCAGCGCGTCGTCCTCCTCTTCTCCCCACAGTCGGCGAAGAGGCTCCGAACGCAGATCCGCGTCGTCGAGATCCGCGGCGAGCGCGGTGCTGCGGAGCGGATCGGGCGTGGGGGCGAGGGTGTCGGACACGGCCGTCACTCTACGCGTCTTCAGGGTTCTCATTCAGCCAGCCGCCTAGAATCACAAGGTCAGCACTCACGAGCAGCCTGGGATCCCCGGCGTTCGAGGAAGACCTTCATGACCGCGACCACCCCCGAGAACGGCCTCCGCACGCGCCTGCACCGCCTGGCACGCGGATCCGTCATCTCGGCGATCGTTCTCGGCCTGGCCGGCGCGGGGGCCGGCAGCGCGTTCGCCGCCACCGATGCCGAGTCCGAGGGCTCGTCGATCGATCTGCTCGTCTCTGCCGGTGTCCGCGGCACGGTCGCTCCTGGGGCCGCGACGACGGCCTCGATCACCGTGCAGAACGACTCCCGGACCGAGCTCTCGTCCGGTCGCGTCACCGTGGAGCTCAACCGCACCCCCCTCACCGACGAGGCCGCCGTCTCGACATGGCTCGACGAGGCAGACGCCACGGGCGGCTTCGAACAGCTCGGCTCTGAGACGACTGCGCCCGTCGACGCCGAGGGATCCGTGACCTCGAGCCTCTTCCTGCCGCCCGAGGTTCTGGGCGACCTCGCCCCCGGCGTCTACCCGTTGCGAGCGACCCTCAGCGGAGCACAGACCGATGCTCAGGACGATGCGCGATCGGTGACGTCGACAACGGTGCTCGTCGTGACCGCCGCCGCGAACCCTCCCATCGCCGTGATGGTGCCGATCACGGCCACGCCCGACAACGGTGCCCTCCTGACCGCAGACGAACTCAGTGCCCTCACCGCCCCCGACGGCGCACTCACCGCGGCCGTCGAAGGAGTTCGCGGAACCTCGGCGATCCTGGCGATCGACCCGGCGATTCCTGCCGCCATCCGGGTGCTCGGCTCCTCCGCGCCGCAGAGCGCCCGCGAGTGGCTGCGCCTTCTCGACGCATTGCCCAACGAGCGCTTCGCTCTGCAGTTCGCCGATGCCGACGTCACCACGCAGGCTCAGGCTGGCCTTCCCACGCTCCTGCAGCCCACGACGCTCGCGCCGTTCCTCAACCCGAGCAACTTCACCGAGCCCGCAGACGAGACTCCCACCCCCACCCCCACCGCGACTGCTGAGCCGACTCCGGCCTCGGTACCGACAGAGGGCGCTGTGCCGTCAGAAGGCACTGCGCCGACGCCGGCGCCGACACCGAGTGACGAACCGACGTCGCCGCCCACCGATGGCCCTGTGCTGCCCGATGATGCCGGACTCACCGCCATCGAGGGAACGACCCCGGGAATCCTGTGGCCGCGCAGCGATGTGTCCGCCGCCGACCTCGACGTCTTCTCGACGTATATGAGCGACGGCGCGGTCACGGTCCTGTCGTCGTCGGCCATCGAAGGCGCCGTCGGTGCGCACGCCGGTGTGGATGGGCGCAGCGTGCTGGTCACCTCGGCTGCAGCATCCGATGCCCTGTCGCAGGCCGCAGGGGAAGACGACACCGCCGCGCGTCAGCAGTGGCTCGCCGAGGCGAGCGCCCACATCTCCATGACGGGCCAGTCGAACCCGACCGCACCGCTCCTGATCGGACTCGACCGCGACGAGACGCGCACGGCCGAGGCGCTCAGAGAGGCCGTCGCGTCGGTCGACTCCCTCGGATTCGGTCTCGCCGAGGTGCTGGCAGTCCCGGAGACTCCGGCGACGCTCTCGACCGATCCCGATCAGGCTCGTGCGACGGCTCTGCAGCGGATGCTCGAGAGCGAGATCGTGCTCGGCGATTTCTCCACGATCCTCGACGACAGTCAGCTGCTGCTGAGCCCCAAGCGCATCCAGATCATGCGGGCGACTGCGGTCGGCCTCACGGAGAAGGGATTCGACGACGCCGTCTCCGACGTGAACATCGCGACGACAGAGACCCTGAACGCCGTCGACATCCCTCCGGCAAGCACCATCCAGCTGCTCTCCGCCAACGCCGACCTGCCGTTCTCGGTGCGCAACGATCTGCCGTGGCCGGTGAACATCCAGCTCAGCGTCAAGCCGAGCGACCCGCGTCTCGACGTGCAGTCGGTGACGCCGTGGACGATCCAGCCCGGAACCACCACGAGGGTCAAGGTCCCCGTATCGGCCCGTGTCGGTAGCGGCGAGGTCACCCTGACGCTGTCGCTCTCGAGCCCCACCGGCGTGCCCATCAGTCAGCCGGAGAGCGTCCGCGTCTCGGTGCGGGCCGAATGGGAGGCGATCGGTCTCGGAGTCTTCGGCGGCCTCATCGTGCTGCTTCTCGGTCTCGGCATCATCCGCACCGTCCGACGTCGGCGCCGCGAGGCCGTCGCTGAGAACGAACAGGAGACGACATCCGAGTCCGATGCCGTCGAGGAGATGAATGAGTAGTCTCGGGCGCGCCAGCGCCGTCATCGCGGCCGGCACCATGGTCTCTCGGGTGACGGGCCTCCTCCGAAGCATCGTGCTCGTCGGAGTACTCGGATCCATCTCTCAGGCTGCCGACGCCTTCACGGTGGCGAATCAGCTCCCCAACAGCGTCTTTCAACTGATCTCCGTCGGCGTGCTGACGGCTGTCATCGTGCCTCAGATCGTCAAGGCCACCGCAAAGCCCGATGGCGGCGGCGCCTTCATCTCGAAGATGTTCACGCTGGGCGTGGTGGTGCTCCTCGTCTGTACGGCGATCGCGATGATCGCCGCCCCCGGACTCGTCGCCCTCGCGACGTCCGACAAGCAGCAGGAGCTGCGCGCACTGGCGACGGCGCTCGCGTATTGGTGTCTCCCACAGATCCTCTTCTACGGCATCTATGCGCTCCTCGGCGAGACACTCAATGCGCGTCGCATCTTCGGCCCGTTCACGTGGGCGCCCGTCATCAACAACGTCGTGTCGATCGCCGGCTTCCTGGCGCTCGGTGCCCTGTTCGGCAACGTGCCTACGAGAGCCGCCGCCTGGACGCCCGAGATGACCGCGATGCTCGGAGGCACGGCCACCCTGGGCATCATGCTGCAGGCGCTGGTTCTGCTCGTCTTCTGGCGGCGCACCGGCCTCTCGCTCCGCCCGGACTTCCGCTGGCGAGGCGCGGGCCTCGGCACTGTGGGACGACTGGCCGGGTGGACCCTGCTGATGGCTCTCGCCGGCATCGCGGCGGGGTTCTTCCAGACCAGCATCGCTACGACGGTGTCGGGCACCGACGCTTCGACCACGGTGATGGCGAACGCATGGCTCGTCTTCATGCTCCCGTACTCCGTGATCGTGCTCTCGATCGGCACCCCGTACTTCACTCAGATCAGCGAGCATGCGGCGGCCGGTCGGGACGACGAGGTGCGTGCCGACATCAGCCGCAGCATCCGCACCCTGGTGTTCTTCATCATCGCCGCGATCGCCGCGGTCGCAGCGGCCGCTCTTCCCGCATCCCGGGTGTTCACGCGTTCCATAGACGAGACGTTCCAGGCAGCCCCGGTGCTGATCGCGTACCTCATCGGACTGCTGCCCCTGACGATCCTGTTCATCGTGCAGCGGACGTTCTACGCCTACGACGACACCCGTACGCCTTTCTGGTTCACGATCTTCCAGTGCACGCTCGTCGTCGGCACGGCCCTACTCGCGTCATTCCTCTACACCGCCGATGTTCTCCCCGCGAGCCTGCTCGCCGCAGCAGTCGCCCTCGGCCAGTCCATCGCGAGCACGGCGCAGACGCTGCTCGCGATCTGGTTGCTGCACCGCAAGATCGGCGGGCTGCAGATCGCGTCGTGGATGCTGTCCATCGGCCGGTTCGCTCTCGCGGCGATCCCGGCGGGAGCCGCCGGCTGGGGCGTGTTCCTCCTCATGGGCGGTGACGACGGCTGGACACTCCGGAGTCAGCTCTTCGGTGCCCTGGGCACCTGCATCATCGGCATCGCCGTCGTGGCGGTCTACATCGGCATCCTGGCCCTGCTGCGTGCCCCCGAGCTCAAGGTCGCGGGCTCCATGCTGCGGCGGTTCCTGCCAGGTCGCTGACCGCTCCTCGCGTGGGAATGTCGCGCGGCTACCATTGGTTGAAGCAGTCGAACGTCTTTCGGCGTCTCAGCATCTACGACGGAGAGCACATGCGTCAGGTCATCATCATCGGTTCGGGTCCCGCCGGATTCACCGCCGCCATCTACGCGGCGCGCGCGAACCTCAAGCCGCTGCTCATCGCGAGCACGGTCGAGGTCGGCGGAGAGCTGATGAACACCACCGAGGTCGAGAACTACCCCGGCTTCCCCGAGGGGATCCAGGGACCCGAGCTCATGGCCAAGTTCCAGGAGCAGGCTGAGAAGTTCGGCACCGAGGTCGTCTACGACGACGTCACCGAGCTCGACCTCGCCGGCCCCGTCAAGAAGGTCACGCTGGGCAGTGGCACCGTGCACGAGGCCCAGGCGCTGATCTACGCGACCGGCTCGGCCTACCGCAAGCTCGGCATCGAGGGCGAAGAGCGTCTCTCGGGCTACGGCGTCTCGTGGTGCGCCACGTGCGACGGCTTCTTCTTCCGCGAGAAGACGATCGCTGTCGTCGGCGGCGGCGACTCGGCGATGGAAGAGGCCACGTTCCTCACCCGCTTCGCCGAGAAGGTCTACGTCATCCACCGCAAGGACTCCCTGCGTGCGTCGAAGATCATGCAGGAGCGCGCGTTCGCGAACGAGAAGATCGAGTTCGTGTGGAACAGCGAGGTCGCCGAGATCCTCGGTGGCGACTCCGTCTCGGGCGTGCAGCTGCGCAACACGGTCGACGGCACGCTCAGCGATCTCGCCCTCGACGGTCTGTTCATCGCGATCGGCAACGACCCGCGCACGCACCTCGTGCACGACAAGCTCGAGCTGACCGCAGAGGGCACCATCTGGGTCGACGGCCGCTCGTCGGTCACGTCGGTTCCCGGTGTCTTCGCCGCCGGTGACGTCATCGACCCCACCTACCGCCAGGCCATCACGGCCGCGGGCTCGGGAACGGTCGCGGCCCTCGACGCCGAGCACTTCCTGGCCGATCTCGAAGACGCCTCGGTCGAGTTCCCGGCTGCGGAGGCCGCCGAGATCATCACCGCCTGAGCGGCAGGGAACAGTTTCACCTCGTCTGCTGTTGTAGCAGGCGAACCTCGAACAAGGAGAACTCTGATGAGTGCAAAGGCTACGAGCCAGGCGACCTGGGAGCAGGACGTTCTGCAGGCCGAAGGTCCCGTCCTCGTGGACTTCTGGGCCGAGTGGTGCGGACCCTGTCGCATGGTCGCGCCGGTGCTGGACCAGATCCAGGCCGACAACCCCGACAAGATCACCATCCTCAAGCTGAACGTGGACGAGAACCCGCAGCTGGCGATGAAGTACCAGATCACCTCGATCCCCGCGATGAAGGTGTTCCAGGGCGGTGAGGTCAAGACGACCATCATCGGCGCCAAGCCGAAGCCGGCCCTCGAGCAGGATCTCGCCGCGTTCATCGGCTGATCCCGCGTAGACACGGGCCGTCACTCCTCCGGGAGTGGCGGCCCTTTCTTCGTGCCGCCTACTTGTCGTAGACCGGCACCGAGGGCAGTCCTCGGGCTGCGCGCGCTCGGTCGACGATCTCCTGGATCACGGGAGTCTTCGCGGCGTTGTAAGTCGACGCACCGCGTGCGGCGGCGGCCACCGCGTCGCACTTGGCGTGGGAGTAACGGTCGGCATCGTCGGGATGCGACCGCAGCCAGTCCCTGAGCAGCCGCTGATGCACGGCATCCCACTCCCCCTCGACGAAGAAGTGCGCGATCGCACTGCGGATGCCGTCGGCTTCGAGGATCATCACCGGATGCGAGCGCACGGCGCTGCCCCGCCGCCAGCCACCGGCATGCAGAGCCTGGCTGTGGATCTCGAAGTCGTCGAGGTCCCTGATCCTGACGGCCACATCGATGATGGGCTTCGCCCGCATCCCCGGGATCGCCGTCGAACCGATGTGCTCGATCGTCCAGTCGGCATCCCCGAGAGCGCGGATCTGCCGTGCGATCCTCTCGAACTGCTCCGGCCAGGTGGGGTCGTAGCCGACAAGCATCCGAGGCACGATTCCGCGGCCCTCAGGAGGCGTCGGCGACCGAGGGATCCCAGCGGCGGTGGCGCTGCTTCTCGTCGAGAAGGCCCCAGACCGCCGGAGTGAGCTCCGGGTACTCCAGCGCGATCTGGCGAAGCACACGGTAGTGCCGGGCGGCGTTCGGGCGCACGCCGTCGTTCGCCGTGATGTTGTCGGCGCGCAGCAGGTAGACGACGAGCTCGTCGACGCTCGGCAGCTCCTCCATGAACTCCCAGGGGTCTTCTCCGCTCAGAAGCCTCTCCTGGATCAGCACGGCGAGTTCGTCCGACGCTTCTGCTCTCAGCACTTCGAGGCTGGCGCGGCGCGGAACGGACTCTGTCATGCTTCCAGCCTACGTCGCCTTGCGCGTGCCCCGGCGCTCCACCGTCAGCTCGTCGGTCATCTCCTCGAGCTCTTTGCCTTTGGTCTCCGGCACCTTGAAGTACACGAAGAAGAACGACAGCAGAGCGAAGAACGCGTAGAAGCCGTACGCGAACGTGAGGCCGATGTCGGCGAAGATCGGGAACGTCGTCGAGATGAAGAAGTTGGCCGCCCACTGCGCGGCCGCAGCGACCGCAAGGGCACCGGCACGGATCGAGTTCGGGAAGATCTCGCCCAGAAGAACCCACACGAGCGGACCCCAGGTGGCTCCGAAGAACACCACGAAGCCGTTGGCGCAGATCAGGGCCACTGTCGCCCATGGATCGGGAAGCGTCGCCGCGCCTTCGGCGTCGAGCGTGCCGAACGAGAAGGCCAGAGCCATGAGCCCGAGGGTCACTGTCATGCCCACCGAACCGACCAGGAGCATGATGCGGCGCCCCACCTTGTCGACGAGCAGGATCGCGATGATCGTCACCACGATGTTCGTCACCGACGTGATGACCGAGGTCAGCAGAGCGCTCGACTCGTCGAATCCGACCGACTGCCACAGCGTCGTCGAGTAGTAGAAGATGACGTTGATGCCGACGAACTGCTGGAACACCGACAGCAGGATGCCGACCCAGACGATCGGCTTGAGCCCGAGACGGCTGCCGCGGAGGTCGCGCAGTGACTCCTTACGCTCCGTGTCGATCGTGCTGGTGATCTCCTTGATCTTCGCGTCGACGTCGACGGCGCCTGTGACGGTCTCAAGCACCTCTGCGGCACGTGTCATGTCGCCCTTGCGCACGAGATACCTCGGTGACTCTGGAAGCCGCAGAGACACCAGCCCGTAGACCAGCGCGGGGATCGCCGCCACCATGAACATCCAGCGCCATGCCGTGAGCCCCCACAGGGGCTGGTCCGCTGCCCCTGCGATGTTCGCGAGCAGGGCGTCCGACAGGAGCGCAGCGAAGATACCCGTGACGATGGCGAGCTGCTGCAAAGACCCCAGTCGTCCTCGAATCGCGGCAGGTGAGACCTCAGCGATGTATGCAGGGGCGATGACGGATGCCGCACCGACGCCGAGTCCCCCGATCACCCGCCAGATGATCAGGTCGACGACGCTGAAGGCGAGTCCGGATCCGATCGCCGAGATGAAGAACATCGCCGCGGCGACGACCATGACGGGGATGCGCCCCCGTTTGTTCGCGATGGGGCCTGCGAACCACGCTCCCACCGCGCAGCCGATCAGAGCCGACGAGACGGCGAAGCCCTTGAGCCCGACCCCGAGGTCGAAGCCCGAGACATCGCCCGCGAGGGCATCGACGGCGCCGTTGATCACCGCAGTGTCGAAACCGAAGAGGAACCCTCCGAGAGCTGCGGCGATACTCACCGCGATGACGCGTCGCCTGACGCCTTCCGGATTCAGCGCTTTGGACATGGCATCCCTCTCGTCATCGCGATGTCGAGAGTCTACGACCGGTCAGTGGCTGCGGCGCGGCATCACGCCGGGCCATACCCCGATTCGCCGAGTTCGCTGAGGATCCGGTTCAGGTCCTGGATCGAAGCGAAATCGATGATGACCTGGCCTTTTCGTGCACCCAGCGAGACCTTGACCCGGGTGTTGAGGCGATCCCCGAGGGTGCCGGCGACCTCATCGAGATAGGCTCGGCGAGCGCCGGGGGTCGGCTTCGCGGTGCGACCAGGACTCGCCGGCTCGGTCTTCGCGGCGACCTCGGTGGCTCGTACCGACAGGTCTTCGTTCACGACCTTGTCAGCAAGCCGCTGCATCGCCTCCGGCGTCTCCAGGCTGAGGATCGCGCGAGCGTGTCCTGCGGTCAGCACACCTGCGGCCACGCGCTGCTGCACGGGCATGGGCAGCTTGAGCAGGCGGATCGTGTTGCTGATCTGCGGGCGCGATCGGCCGATCCGAGTAGCCAGCTCCTCCTGGGTGATGCCGAAGTCCTCGAGCAGCTGCTGGTAGGCCGAGGCCTCTTCGAGTGGGTTCAGCTCGGAGCGGTGCAGGTTCTCGAGCAGTGCGTCGCGCAGGAGATCTTCGTCGGCGGTCTCGCGGACGATGGCGGGGATCTTCTCCAGGCCGGCTTCACGGGCAGCGCGGGTGCGCCGCTCCCCCATGATCAGCTCGTACTCGCCGTCACTGTTCTTGCGCACCACGACCGGCTGCAGCACGCCGAACTCGCGCACGCTGTGCACGAGCTCCGCGAGATCCTCCGCATTGAAGTGCGTACGCGGCTGGCGCGGGTTCGGCACGATCTTCTGCGGGTCGACCTGAATCAGGTGGATGCCGGGCACGACCTCGAGGTCGGCTTCAGCGGCAGGCTGGTCGCTGGTCTGATCCGTCGCCGGACGCAGGTTGGCACCGGGGAAGAACACATCCACGGGACGCTCGGACTGATCTGCTGTGGGAATGAGAGCACCGATGCCCCGACCCAGTCCAGTGCGCTTCGCCATCATTTCTCCTTGCTCTGCGTCGCCGTCCGCGACGCGATCTCGACAGCGGCCTCGCGATACGCGACGGCGCCGGCGGATTGCCCATCGTAGGCGATCACGGTCTGACCGAAACTCGGTGCCTCCGACACCCGCACCGAGCGCGGGATGACGGTGTCGAGCACCTGATCGGGGAAGTGTGTGCGGACCTCGTCAGCGACCTGCTGCGCCAGCCGCGTGCGGCCGTCGAACATCGTCAGCAGGATCGTGGAGAGATGAAGCCCAGGATTCAGGTGCTTCTGGATCATCTGGATGCTGCCGAGAAGCTGGCTCAGCCCCTCGAGTGCGTAGTACTCGCACTGGATCGGGATGAAGACCTCACTCGCCGCCGTGAAGGCGTTGATCGTGAGCAGACCCAGAGAAGGAGGGCAGTCGATGATGACGAAATCCATCGGGCTGTCGACGAGATAAGCGTCGAGCGCTCGTCGCAGGCGATGCTCACGCGCGACCTGAGCCACGAGCTCGATCTCAGCCCCGGCGAGGTGGATGGTGCTCGGAGCGCAGAAGAGGTTCTCGTCTTCCGGGCTCTGCTGCACGATGTCGGCGAGCGGGACGTCGTCGATCAGAACGTCGTACACACTCGGGGTATCGGCGTTGTGCGGCACACCGAGAGCGGTCGATGCGTTGCCCTGTGGGTCGAGGTCGATCACCAGGACCTTGGCGCCAAGACCCGCCAGTGCCGAAGCGACGTTGACGGCGCTCGTGGTCTTGCCGACACCGCCCTTCTGGTTCGAGACCGTGAGGATGCGAGTGTCTCCGGTGAAATCGATGTTCACCGTCTCGAGCGCACGGCGTCGAGCGGAGAGGTCGGCGAGTTCCCGCGCGAGCGGCGTATCCATCCCGAAAGAGTCCTTCGGTGATGCCTTTTCGGGCTGTTTCACGTGAAACATCCACTCCTTTCGGGGCCGTCCCCCACTCTAATCGCTGCGGGGGACGTTGCTGCGTCGGAGCTGGCGCTGGCGGCGGGATCGGTGGCGATTTCCGAGAGTCTCTCCGGGTCAACTCGCCCGGGAGCAGCGAGTCTCGCGGCGCACACGCCCCGCTGCGCGCTCAGGTTCTGGGGGCGAAGCATGGGTAGGGCTCAGAGGCGCTCCGTCGTGCGCGGGATCGGAGCACGAGCTGATCCCGCACCTTCACTCCCGGTGGATGTGCGCGATTGCGGTCCCCGCGCCTTCGTCATCATCGACTCCCTCGCATGGTGTGCACGATGGTGGCACGGAAGATGGATCACGCTCTGTGTGTGTTGCCTTGGCGTGGCGTCTCGTCTCCCGTCCTGGGCTGCACACACGCCGGCGGGGGATCACGGCTGCGTCGTCGTCCGCTGGAGCATCGCCGACTGCGACCAGCCCTCGCCCTCTGCATCGTGGGCCTCACACGCGAAGTGGTCGAACAGCAGGAACGCATCATCCCGTGCGGCACGCGATGTGCGGGCTGGGCTCATCCTCACCATCGTTGTGATGCGCGCTCATACCGGTGGAGATCAGCCGAATCACCTCCTGAACTGCGCATCCGCTGCGCTGCCGGCAGCCTGCGCACAGCTATGGGACAACGGCTGGGTCATCCCTGTCGGCGCCGCGGAGCCTTGTCGGCCTCTGCCATCGTTCTCGCGCGTGCATCCTCGCGAGCGAACGAAGTCGGTGTGTTTCACGTGGAACGGTCAGCGCCGCGCAAGAGCTCTTCGATCCGATCGACCACATATTCGAGGGATTGCGTAGCGTCGATCTCCACCGTCGCCGTCGCACGGAGCCGTGGTTCAACCGACGCCTGATTCGACGTGATCTCTTCCTGCTCAGCTGCGGTCGAGCCGTAGGGGTTCGTGGTGCGTCGCCGTACCCTGTCGAGAAGTACCGCGATGGGCGCCGACAACAGAACCACGTGATCGAAGCGGTCGTAGAAGTCGCCTTGATTCTCGACGGTGCCGGACACGACCACTTCGGTACTCTCCCCCAACAGAGCACCCATGAGAACGTCGTCCCACAGCCCCGCCTCGGTGGTCCAGTGGCCGTAGTCCGTATCGACCACGGGGTAGCCCCGCTCCTCCAACTCGCGGAGTACGCTCGACTTGCCGACACCCGACATACCAGTGATGAGCAAGCGAACCATGTGCTCACGATACCGATGTTTCACGTGGAACATTGGCTCTCCGCGTCAGTGCCACCCGACTGTACCCATGCTGACGGCACATCGGCTGGCTTGCCCCTCTACGGATCGCGCGACTCACTGTGACCCCTATCGTCGACCCCTATCGTCGCGACGGTCCCTGCGTTCCGTTCGGCTCCTCCACGATCGATGCGCCGGGTGACTCCGGCGCTCTCGGGCACCGTCGCACTGACTCGGTCTCCGGTCATCGGGGTAGTTGGGTCAGAGACCCCTTTTCCTGATGTGGCCGCGCCGCTCACGGTCTACGCGCGAGAGCTCTCCGTAGTTCGGCCGTCCTGAAGAGCCTCGCAAATCGCTCACCTACCCTCTGTTGCCACAGCGTGTGTTGGCCCCAAACGCGTGAAGTGAGTCTTCGGAATAGGAACGGCCTCCTACCCAGCGCGTATCCCCACTTCCCCGCGCTTGGGTCAGCCACCAAGGCCGGAAAGCCCGACCACCCACCGTCGTGGGATCGCACATCCCGCGATTAAAACGGGTCGCCTGCACTTCACGTAACCCCAAGAGGTGGCCTCCTGTGGGGCTCGAACTCCCGCGGCCCATAGTCCCAGTCGCACTCAGAATCTGATCGGACCGCTCGAGTCACGTATATGAGAGTCACGCGACCACGGTGTTCCACGTGAGACAGCTGCTTCACGTGAGCGCGATGTTTCACGTGAAACGCCCTTGATGATCATCCTCTGTGCAGCCCCTCCCCCCCAATCAGGTCTAGACCCCAATCTCGCGCCTACGGCTCGTTCGCCATAGGACACAACGGACGTGTGACACTCCCAACACGACCCTGCGGTTCCGCTGGGTGTGTGGAAGCACGCTCCAAAGGACTCCTCCATGTTCCTCTGGTGAGGAGACGATGCCGCAACGCACCGCGGCATCGCTAAGAGGTACGAACCCTCTCGGCTGCCACTGTTATCGCCATCTCATGGCTGTACGCGCCGACTGGTGCGGGCGCACTCGAGCCTTCTGGGGTAGACGACGCTTCTCACAATGACGTTTCACGTGAAACACCCGTCCCATACCCAGATGGTGCGTGTTAGATGTGGTCACACCTCACCGCCACCTGTCGTGGTTCGACTCCTCACGCCACGAGCACCGTTATCGCGGCTACGAACAGCCACTATGCACGTAGGCAGCCGGGCTGATTGGAAGGTCGCGAAGGCGTGTCCGCGGCACGACCAGATCTCGAATCGCGACACTACGTTCAGGTATTTCGCCGACTCCACTGACGCTGGACGAACGAGTCACTCCGGACGAGGGTCTCTCCCCCGAGGGGCAGAGAGGTGCGTTTCACGTGAAACATGCTCAAAGGATCCCCTATTGAAAGCGCAGCTCAAGACACAACGGGATAGCGCCCCGCGCGCCCTGGCTACTCGGATCGGTCCGGTCCCCTCCGGCGCGGTCTGGTCGACAGAGCATTGTCACCAGTGTCAACCGGGCTGGATAGGCACCTCCCACTGAGAAGGATCTACTCCAGGGACGCGCACATGACGCATGCCCGCCCACCTTCCATGAGATCTCGGCGAGCAGGCTCAATGCCGGGCGACTTCGCTGACCCGGCTCAGGCCGGACAGGGGGCGTGACGCTCGCGGCGGGCGTCGAACCCTATGAGCAAACCACAGCTCCTTCACCAGAAGTGTTTCACGTGAAACATGATGCCGAACTACCTACCCCCCCGGACTGCCGGAGCGGATAGTGACGCTCACGGCGGGTGTCGAGCCCTATGAGCGGACCACTGCTCCCTCGTCAGAAGCGTTTCACGTGAAACACCATGCCGATACACCAAACCCTCGAACGGGCCGACCCGGCAGTGACCTCGGTCTCCTCCCATACTCACCACCAGAAGTCGCATTCGACCGCGACACCGGTTCAACACCTGTGTCCATTGCGACTCGGCTCGCGCAGGCCGGCGAGTGAAGTTCGCGAAGTACCCCGCGACGCCTAAGAGCAAACAACAGCGGCATAAACAAGGAGTGTTTCACGTGAAACACTCCTTGGACGTACCGACGCGTGAACGATCCACGCTGCCACTATGACTCACCTTCACTGTCCCACGGCGAAGATCAGGGTGAACGAGCGGGTTCGCCGGCGCAGCCCACGCCCGTTCCCGCTCCTGCACCCGCTGGCGCTCCCGCTCCCGCTCCCGCTCCCGCTCCCGCTCCCGCTCCCGCTCCCGCTCGAAGAGCATCGACTCCGGTGTGTGTTTCACGTGAAACATCAAAAACACTCGCCACACCAGCCGAAGTCCCTCGTGCACTCCCCATCGCCCCAGATCAGCGCCACTCACGGCGCGCAGGATCTCCGAGGGCTCCTTGCACCTCCTCGGCATCGACCTCCCGCGGACGCTGACGTAACGATGCACGAGCGCCGGCCGGTGAAGCGCGGGCACCGTTCTTCCTGGAACCAGGCGTGTGACCTCAGTTGCCGCGAGAGTTCGTCTGCGATGCCGCGGCAGGGCGCCACCAGAGAAGACTTCACGCAGAGCGTCAGAACCGCAGGAGATGTCGTAGACCTATCGCCCGCCGACATGGACGTGGGGGTCAAACGCCCGCCATAGTTCCGAACCGTCCATCTCAGCCGGACCACCCGGCGCTGGAGTGGGTGCCACCTCCGAAAAGGCGGACCCTGTATTCCGACGATTCCCGGCGCGTCTGGCCAAGATCCCTTAGGAGCTGCAGCGCGCGGCTTTGTCTACCGAACCCGAGCCCGAACGACGCGGGTGCTCTCAGCGAGAACTCCCGCTCCGAGGACTTCGACACGGACGTCTGAGAGGCGGAACTTCTTGATCTGCTTCTGCGCCGCTTCGATCTCGTTGTCGGCGTTCATCCCCTTGAGCAGCAGGAGCTCTCCCCCATCACGAACGAGAGGAGCGGTGAGCGGGATGAGCGTCTTGAGCGCGCTAACCGCGCGCGCGGTGACGACATCGAACCCCGCCGGACGAGGCACGTCCTCAGCACGTGCGCGCACGACCTTGACGTTGTCCAGGCTCAACTCCGCCACCTGCTCGTTCAGCCACGTGGTGCGACGCTCCATCGGTTCGATGAGCGTCCACTCCACGTCAGGGCGGGCGATCGCGAGCACGATTCCAGGCAGTCCCGCACCGGAGCCGATATCCGCAACCGATCCGTGGAACAGAGGAGCAGCGATGACGCTGTTCAGAATGTGCCTGGTCCACAGACGCGGAAGCTCGAGGGGGCCGATCAGACCCCTCTCTTCCCCATGCTCAGTCAGGGCTGCTGCGAACCGGCGTGCCAGCTCGATCCGGTCTCCGAAAAGCTCGGGCGCGACGGAGGGCTCGACCTCGACGTCACTCACGACAGCGTCCCGATCAGATGTTCCACGTGAAACGTCAACGACGCCGCAGAACCGTGTGGCGGTCGGCACCCTCGCCGTACGACTCGGAAACAAGTCCCTGATCAGCAGCAATATCGTGCACGAGCTTGCGCTCATAGCTGGACATCGCGGGCAACGATGCCTGAGTCGCTCCATCATCGAGCTTCGCGGCCGCCGCATCCACCAGCGTCTCGAGCTGGCGACGGCGGGCGTCGCGGGACCCGCCGACATCGAGGATCAGTCGCGAGAACGAACCGGTCTTGTTCTGAACAGCCAGGCGGGTCAGTTCCTGAAGAGCCTGCACCGTGTCGGGTGCCGACAGCAGAGCCAGTCCATCTCCCTCAGCCTCGACCGACACGTAGGCGCGGCCCTGGCGGACATCGAGGTTGAGGTCACCGTCGATGTCAGCGATGTCGAGCAGCTCTTCGAGGTAGTCAGCGGCGACGTCGCCCTCGTTCTCGAGCTCGGCGACCGTAGGCTCCACGGTCTCGGTCATGTTGTCGGTCATGAACCGCTCCCCTTCTTCTTGGCACGCTTCTTGCCCACGGGCTGCTGGCGCTTCGGAGTCTGCGCCTTGGCGCGCTCCGCCTCTTCGAGCAGCCGCTGCTGCTCTGCTTCATAGGCGGCCATGGGAACGACCTTGCCCGAGGAATCGATCGCCTTGCCCTTGCGGGCGAGTCGCTCTTCCCGCGCCTTCGCAGCTTCAGAACCAGGAGTCGGCATCTCGCGGATGACCAGGAACTGCTGACCCATGGTCCACAGGTTCGAGATGAACCAGTACACGACGACGCCGAGCGGGAAGAAGATGCCCGAGAAGATGAAGCCGAGCGGCAGCACGTAGAGCATGATCTTCTGCATCTGGTACGCCTGGCCGGTCTTGGCCTCGGGCGACAGGTTCTTCGAGATGATCTGCAGCTGCGTGAAGAACTGCGACGCGATCATGAGCACGACGAGCGTGACCAGGATGATGATCGCGGTGGTGTTGCCGGCGTCCACTGCGTTGCCGAGCGTCTCGTGAAGAGACGCGACCCCGAAGAGCTCCGCGTTGTAGAACTGCTCGGTGAGCTCTGCATTCAGCAGGCCCACGCCGCCGACACCCTGATTGTGGTGCTTCGAGACATCGCTCAGCACACTGAACAGAGAGAAGAAGATCGGCATCTGCACGAGGAGCGGCAGACAGCTCGACATCGGCGTCGTGCCGTGCTTCTTATAGAGGCCCATGGTCTCGCGGCTCATCGCCTCACGAGACAGCTGATCCTTCTTGCCCCGGTACTTCTCCTGAACTTTTCGCAGTTCAGGAGCGATTTCCATCATCTTTCGCTGGCTCTTGATCTGCTTCACGAAGAGCGGGATCAGGGCAGCGCGCACCACGATCACGAGGCCGACGATCGAGAGCACCCAGGTCAGACCGGATGCTGCCGGCAGACCGACGGCGGTCAGAAGCCAGTGCCAGGCGACGAGGACGAGCTCGACGACCCACTTGAGGGGCCAGAGAATGGTTCCGATCAGATCGAAGCCGCCGGAGGCAGGCTCCGGTGACGGTGTTGCGCTGGCGAGCAGAAGGTCAAGACCCACCGATCAATCCTTTCGGGCAGGGACGACGAAACCGCGAGCGGTCAGGTCATAACGGAAGTGTTGGTGCGGACGGACGTCGTCGACGCCGCCGTGGCTCCAGGGATTGCAACGAAGGATGCGCCATGCCGAGAGCATCGCTCCCTTCACCGCGCCGTGCTGTTGCACCGCACCTACAGCGTAAGCGGAACAGGATGGGTAATAGGCGCAGACATCTCCGTACATGGGGGAGATCACCTTGCGATACCCGGTGAGGAACCCCAGAACGAGATTCCTCGGAATCAGCGGGATGCTGCGCAGCACGTCCCCGGTCTGCAGATGAGCGCTGCCGATCGATGATGCCGGAAGGGCGGTCATGCTCGACCCTGCCCGAGGCGGTCGAGGCAGCGGTTCACATCGGCGCTCAGCTCTGCATAGGTGGCTGTCGCGGATGCAGGAAGGGCACGGATGACGACATCCGTGCCCTCGGGGACCCGCGACAGCGCATCCGCACACACGGCTTTGAGTCGCCGACGAACGGTGTTGCGCACCACTGCGGTGCCCACCTGCTTGCTGATGATGAATCCGAACCTCGCGGCTCTGCTCTCCCCCGTCGTCAGCATCGATGTGACGACTTTGGCTCCGCCACAACGGGATCCGCGTCGAACGACCAGGCGATAGTCGCTCCCGCGGGTCACACGAAACGGGCGGGCGAGCACAGCGATTTACGCGGAGAGCTCGGTGCGGCCCTTCGCGCGACGGGCCGAGAGGATCGAACGACCGGCGCGCGTGCGCATGCGAAGACGGAAGCCGTGCTTCTTGGCGCGACGACGGTTGTTGGGCTGGAAGGTGCGCTTGCTCATGAAATCACTCCGGGAATGCTGCCACCGGGATCATTTTGACCGGAGACATAGGGATCTGCCATTCAGGCATAAGTCAACCGATTAAGGGTACGTCCTGGCGGCCCACAGAGCAAATCTGCGCGCTTCGGCACGGACCCTGACAGGATCCGCACAGCTATTATCCACAACCTGCCCCGTGCACGTATGCGCAACACGCGCGCGGATTTCTCAGGGCAGGTTGCCGTTCACAGCCGTGGTGACTACCGTGGCATCCGAAGTTATCCACAGGCGAGCCGCGTCATCCCGACGGCCCGTCGCCCCTCAGCACGGAGCGTCATGTCATCACCTGCCCAGCCCGACGTTCCGATCTGGACCACGGTGCAGGAGCTCCTCGAAGCGGATGACCGAGTCACCCCTCAGCTCCAGGGATTCCTCAGCCTCGCGGTTCCGGCCGGTGTGATGACGGCGACGCTCTATCTCGAGGTTCCCAACGATCTCACCGCGGCGCAGATCAACAAGAGGCTGCGGCTTCCGATCATGGAGGCTCTCTCTCACATCGGCGACGAGGTCACCTCCTACCGAGTGGTGGTCAACCACGAGCTCGCCGAGCAGCCGACGGCGCCCATCGCCGTCGCGGATTACGGCCGCCAGGAGCAGACGCGCGTCGAATCTCCGATGGAGCAGCCGACGCAGCAGCGTCACGAATCACGCCTCAACCCCAAGTACACCTTCGACAACTTCGTCATCGGCCAGTCCAACAGGTTCGCTCATGCCGCAGCAGTCGCGGTCGCCGAGGCGCCGGCCAAGGCATACAACCCGCTCTTCATCTACGGTGACTCGGGCCTGGGCAAGACCCACCTGCTGCACGCGATCGGAGACTACGCCCAGTCGCTCTATGCCGGCGTCAAGGTCAGGTACGTGTCGAGTGAGGAGTTCACGAACGACTTCATCAACTCGATCGCGAACAACCGAGGCGCGGCCTTCCAGGCTCGCTACCGCGATGTCGACATCCTCCTGATCGATGACATCCAGTTCCTCCAGGGTCGCGCCGAGACGCAGGAAGCCTTCTTCCACACCTTCAACACGCTCCACGACCACAACAAGCAGGTCGTGATCACGAGCGACGTCGCCCCGAAGCACCTGACCGGCTTCGAGGACCGCATGCGCAGCCGGTTCGAGTGGGGCCTGATCACCGACGTCCAGGCTCCCGACCTCGAGACCAGGATCGCGATCCTGCGCAAGAAGGCGCAGAGCGAAGCCCTCCATATTCCCGACGAGGTACTCGAGTACATCGCCACGGTGGTGTCGTCGAACATCCGCGAACTCGAGGGCGCGTTGATCCGGGTCTCGGCCTTCGCCAGCCTGAACCGCTCGGCTCTCGACATCTCCCTCGCTCAGACGGTGCTGCGCGACATCATCGACACGGCGGAAGACAACATCATCTCGCCGACCGACATCATCACCGCCACCGCGCAGTACTTCAAGCTGACCGTCGACGACCTCTATGGCTCGAGCAGGTCGCAGCAGATCGCCACGTCGCGTCAGATCGCCATGTACCTGTGTCGGGAACGCACGAGCCTGTCACTGCCGAAGATCGGGCAGCTGTTCGGCAACCGGGATCACACCACGGTCATGTACGCCTACAAGAAGATCAGTGAGCTCATGAAAGAGCGTCGTTCGATCTACAACCAGGTGACCGAGATCACCACGCAGCTCGGTCGGCGCTGACCTCACGACACCTCGAAAAGGGGGTCGTGGCTTCCGTTGGGACGCTACGACCCCCTTTCTGTGCGTGTGAGAGGCATACGGCCGGCTCGATCGATGCCAGTTTGCACATGTGGATAACTTGTGGATGACTCGCCTCGAGATCGGGACGGATGTGTGTGAAACCACCGAACCTGTGGATAACTAGGGGAGACGGTTGGACCGAGGGGAAGGTGTCCACCCGCGGATTCCTCAGGGTTTCCACAACTGACAACCGTGTAGTTCCTTACTCGCGTCTGCTTTCCACCGAGTTATCCACAGTATCCACAGGTGTTAACACCGTTAAGGAGTTAATTCAATTCAAGGGCGATCCGATCACCAGACGGTGGGGAAAGTCCGACGGGACGGAGGTTTGCGCCGCTCGTAGGGATACGCCCGACTGTGGGGCTAGCATGGGAAGCCCTGCACAGGCAGGACCGATGACGAACCGTCTCAGAATGACGACAAGGGAGCACCCGTGAGGTTTCAGGTCAACCGCGATGTCTTCAGCGAGGCTGTGTCCTTCGTCGTCAAGCTCCTTCCGCAGCGCAACCCGCAGCCGATCCTCGCCGGAGTCCTGATCGAGGCAGACGGATCCGGACTGACTCTCTCCGCTTTCGACTACGAAGCATCCGCTCGGACCACCATCGAAGCCACGGTCGACACTCCCGGCACGATCCTCGTCCACGGTCGACTGCTCTCCGACATCGCCAGCCGCCTTCCGAACGCGCCGATCGAGATCGCCGTCGAGGACGACGGCAGCATCACGGTCACCTGCGGCTCCGCACGATTCACCCTGGCCGCCATGCCGGTCGAGGAATATCCCTCGATCCCCGAGGTGTCCGGCTCGTCCGGTGTGGTTCCCGCCGACGACTTCGGAACGGCGATCGCCCAGGTCGGCTTCGCCGCATCACGCGATGATGTCACCCCTGTGCTCACCGGTGTCCAGCTCGAAGTCTCCGGGCACACGCTCAGCCTGGTCGCCACCGACCGCTACCGCGTCTCGCTCAGGGACGTCCCGTGGGATGGCGAAGCCGTCGAGGCGAGCGCACTGGTTCCCGCACGCACGCTTCTCGAGGTCGGAAAGACCTTCGGTCACGCCGGGACGATCCAGATCGCGTTCTCCGGAGCCGGCGATCGTGAGATCATCGCCTTCACGGCGGGCAACAAGACCGTCACCTCGCTGCTGATCAAGGGCAACTTCCCGCCTGTCCGTCGTCTGTTCCCCGAGCAGACCGAGCACTACGCGGTCGTCAACACCGCCGACCTGGTCGAAGCGGTGCGCCGTGTGTCGCTCGTGCTGGATCGCGCAGCTCCGCTGCGCTTCACGTTCACGTCCGACAGCGTCACGATGGACGCATCGGGCAGTGAGCACGCCCGTGCATCGGAGTCCGTCGACGCGATCCTGAACGGTGGCGACGATGTCACTCTCGGTCTCAACCCGCAGTACCTCATCGAGGCACTCGGAGCGGTCAAGAGCGAGTTCGTGCGCGTCACGTTCACCTCGAGCGACAACGCGAACAAGCTCAGCCCCGTGCTGATCACGAGCCAGACCTCGGTCGATCAGGCCGGACTCGACTCGTTCAAGTACCTGCTGCAGCCCAACCTGCTGCTCCGCTGATCCTGCGACGGGCGCGCTCCGCGCGGCGACAGCGGTGTCAGACCCCGAAGGTAGGCTGACAGCGTGATTGTGGAACACCTGAGCCTGGTCGACTTCCGCAACTACGCGACCGCGGATCTCGCACTGCACAAGGGGCCCAACGTCCTAGTCGGCCGCAACGGTCAGGGCAAGACCAACCTCGCCGAGGCCGTCGTCTTCCTCGCCACGCTCGGCTCTCACAGGGTCTCGTCGGATGCGCCGATGGTGCGTGAAGGTCAGGATTTCGCGATCATCCGCGCGCGCCTCTCGCACGGCGAACGCAAAGTGCTGATCGAGGTTCAGCTCAACAAGCAGGGCTCGAACAAGGCACGCATCAACGGCTCGCCGTCGAAGACCAACGAGCTTCCCCGGTATGCCCATGTGGTGCTGTTCGCCCCGGAGGATCTGCAGATCGTGCGTGGCGACCCGTCTTCTCGGCGTCGCTTCGTCGACCAGCTGCTCATACAGCGCACTCCTCGCATGTCGTCGGTGCTCGCCGACTACGACCGTGTGCTCAAGCAGCGCAACGCCCTTCTCAAGTCGGCCCGAGCGCGGGGCATCAAGGGCGAGGGCCTGAGCACCCTCGATGTGTGGGACGACAAGCTGGTCTCCCTCGGAGCAGAGATCATCACCGCGCGACAGCGCCTGGCGGCCGACCTCCAGACCCCGGTAGCAGAGGCGTATGCGGCGATCGCCGGCGAAGACCATCGTCCCCAGCTCGACTGGGCGCTCTCGGTGCGAGGTGCAGACCCCGAAGAGGGGGTCGACGCGCCGGCCGAGACCTCGGGAGACATCGCCGAGATGTTCCACGCCGCACTGCTCGCCAAGCGGTCGAACGAGCTCGACCGCGGGCTCACCCTCACCGGACCCCATCGCGACGATCTCGTTCTCCGCGTTCGCGGGCTGCCCGTGAAGGGCTATGCGTCGCATGGGGAATCGTGGTCGGTTGCTCTCGCCCTGCGCCTCGCCTCGGCCGAGCTGCTGCGCAGCGAGTCCCCCGCCGGCGACCCCGTGCTCATCCTCGACGACGTGTTCGCCGAACTCGATGCCGAGCGCCGTCAGCGCCTCGCCGCGCTGACCGCAGGGTACGAGCAGGTGGTCGTGACCGCGGCCGTGGAGGAGGATATCCCCGAGGTGCTCCACGCGCATGTGGTGAGGATCTCGGCCGGAACCATCAGCGACGAGAGGGAGGTGCCGCATGAGTGACGCCGCACCCGTTCCGGCATCCGAGACTCCCGAGACGGTCGCGACGTATCTGCGTCTGCGCGGTCTCGCACCGAGTTCTAAGACGTGGAAGCGCAAGCGGCGCATCGTCACCGACGATGACAACGCCCCCTTCACGCCCGGACGTGACCCCGGTCCCCTCGGAGCGGTGCTCGACAAGCTCAGCCGCGACTCCGGGTGGCAGAAGACTCTTGCCCGTGAAGACCTGGTCAGGCAATGGGCCGATCTTGCGGGCACGGACACGGCGAAGCACTCCGAACCCGTCTCGCTCGAACGCGGAGTGCTCACCGTGAAGTGCGATTCGACGGCCTGGGCGAAGAACCTGCAGTACATGCGCGGGACCATCCTCACCGAGATCGGCCGACGGTATCCGGATGCGGGGGTCGAGAACCTCCGCTTCATCGGACCGGACGTACCCTCATGGAAATGGGGTCCCAGAGTCGTTCCAGGACGGGGCCCGCGCGATACCTACGGGTAGGGCACCGTTCAGGGGGTTCAAGAGGCTCAGAGGGCCACACACGGCCGTTCAGCGGGATTTCGAGTCGAAAGACCGCTAGAATGGGAGTTCGTGATATTGATGTGGAGAATGCCCTCTGATGACGCCTGAATTCCCTGCTGACGAGACGGAATCGACCACCGGGGAAACCCCTGACCCCTCACAGGGCGCAGAGACCCAGGCTCCCGCGGAAGCGGAGACGAGGTCCACATCGATCTCCCCCAAGATCAAGCAGCCCGGCGAGTACGGCGCCGACTCGATCCAGATCCTCGAGGGACTCGAGGCGGTGCGCAAGCGACCCGGAATGTACATCGGTTCCACGGGTCCGCGAGGTCTGCACCACCTGGTCTACGAGATCGTCGACAACTCGGTCGATGAGGCTCTCGCCGGCTACGCAGACACGATCCACGTGACGCTGCTCGAAGACGGCGGCGTGCGCGTCATCGACAACGGCCGCGGAATCCCGGTCGACCCGCACTCCTCCGACCCGTCGAAGTCGACGGTCGAGGTCGTGCTGACGATCCTGCACGCCGGTGGCAAGTTCGGTGGCGGCGCGTATGCCGTCTC